>CAZWAT010000072.1:0-11857 GCA_964632015.1 uncultured Planctomycetaceae bacterium | reverse complement strand
GAAAAGGTCATCGCCGAATGCATGTCAGAAGGATCTCTACCACTTGACCAGCTTGTCGATCGTACGGGCCTGAGCACTCAGAAGGTTCTTGGGGCGCTGACCATGCTCACAATCAAAGGCGTCGTCGGGCAGGAGGCAGGCAATATCTTCAGGCTCAAACGAGGTCCGAAGAACGTGGATGCATGAAAAATGGTTATACACTCCGCAAGAGTTTCTAACGCCACATAAATAATGTGATATCAAGGGTTTGCGATTAACTGATCGACAGCGGGGCATGTGGGGTGGACATAGATGGGGTGTGAGTATCGTCCGTGGGTCAAAACCACAAAATCGCGAAAACCCGCATCTGGTGCGGATGATAGCGAACCCAGGCCGATCGGGCTTCGAAGTTATGAACGTAGCATGGTCGCGTGTGATATTTGCCCGATTGGGCTGACTGTGGTAATTTGTGGCGATTCAGTTGCCTGTCGTTCGTGCAGGCGAGATACCCACCAACAGGACGGAATGAATGCCCCGCAGGGAAGATCTCAGGACGATTCTTATAGTAGGTTCCGGGCCGATAGTGATCGGTCAGGGCTGTGAGTTTGATTATTCCGGTACGCAGGCGTGCAAGGCGTTGAGGGAAGAGGGTTACAGGATTGTGCTCGTTAATTCCAATCCTGCGACCATTATGACTGACCCTGAGTTCGCCGACCAGACCTATATTGAGCCTGTGACCCCCGAGGCCGTCGAGAAGATCATCGCCATTCAGAGCAAGGGTCCAAATCCCATAGACGCGATTCTTCCGACGCTTGGCGGTCAGACCGGGTTGAATACAGCCGTGGCGCTTGCGGATGCGGGTGTTCTTGACAGGTACGGCGTCGAGATGATCGGCGCGACCCGCAAGGTGATTCACCGGGCTGAGGATCGTACCGAGTTCAAGAACATCTGCCTGTCGATCGGCCTGGACGTTCCGCGCAGCGGAATAGCGCATACCATGGATCAGGCCCGCGAGATAGTCAAATCGATTGGTCTTCCAGTGTGCATCAGACCCGCCTACACCCTCGGCGGCACGGGTGGGGGGTTCGCGTACAACATCGAAGAATTTGAAACCATCGCCGAGCGTGGTTTGGAGTACTCGCCCGTCAGCGAGATTCTTATCGAGGAATCGGTTCTGGGGTGGAAGGAATACGAGCTTGAGGTGATGCGCGACAAGGTGGACAACGTTGTGATTGTCTGCTCCATCGAGAATTTCGATGCGATGGGGGTTCACACAGGCGACTCGATCACCGTCGCGCCCGCGCAGACCCTCACCGACAAGGAATACCAGTTGATGCGGGACGCGTCGCTTGCGATTATCCGGGCGATTGGCGTCGAGACCGGCGGCAGCAACATCCAGTTCGCGATTAACCCCCAGACGGGCAGGATGATCGTCGTCGAGATGAACCCTCGCGTAAGCAGAAGCTCGGCCCTGGCGTCTAAGGCTACGGGGTTCCCCATCGCCAAGATAGCTGCCAAACTCGCCGTCGGATACACCCTCGACGAGATTCCCAACGACATCACCCGCAAGACGCCCGCCTGCTTTGAGCCGACCATCGATTATTGCGTTGTGAAGATTCCACGCTGGACATTCGAGAAGTTCCCCGATGCCGATGAAACACTCACGACACAGATGAAGAGCGTCGGCGAAGCGATGTCCATCGGCAGAACCTTCAAGGAGGCGCTCCAGAAGGGTATTCGCTCGATGGAGGTCAAACGTTTCGGGCTTGGGCTCGATGGCGTGGATAAGTGGTTAAGAGCGCGAAAACGCAAGACGGGCCTGATCGCCTCGACGGGCACTGTCGTCGAGGACATGCAGTTCCCCATCGAGGAAGGCAAGCTGCACCGCAAACTCGCCGTGCCAAGCCAGGGCCGGCTTTATTATGTGCGTTACGCCCTGAAAATGGGTTGGCCAATCGGGCGCATCGCAGAATTGACAAATCTAGACAGATGGTTTCTTGTGCACCTGAAGGAACTTGTCGATTTCGAAAACGAGTTATGTCGCGCCTCTGCTCTGGCAGGAGTGTCAGACGAGTTGCTTCGGGCAGCCAAGCAGTGGGGGTATAGCGATATTCAGCTTGCCAACGTTCTTGACTGTAACGCCATGGACGTGCGAAGCAGAAGGGAAGAGCTGGGCATTGAACCGGTATATAAACTGGTGGATACATGCGCTGCCGAGTTCGAGGCATACACGCCGTACTATTATTCGTGCTACGAGACGCCGATTCTCAAGGTGGATGCGGACAATGTTCACGCTTTCATGGAGGATGAAATCCGTGTCAGCGACAAGAAAAAAGTTGTCATCCTCGGCGGCGGACCAAACCGTATAGGGCAGGGAATCGAGTTCGATTATTGCTGCGTTCACGCCGCCATCGCCGCAAAGGAATTGGGCTTCGAGTCCATCATGGTCAATTCGAACCCCGAAACCGTCTCTACCGATTATGACACAAGCGACATGCTGTTCTTTGAGCCTCTGACGCTGGAGGATGTCTTCAACATCTGCCGGAAACTTAGCGGCAGGCCTTTGAAGAGCGGAAAGATCGATCCTCAAGGGCTGCTGCACGGAATCATTGTGCAGTTTGGTGGACAGACTCCGCTGAACCTGGCAAGGGGGCTCGAAGAGCTTGGCGTGCCGATTATCGGTACAAGCCCCGACTCGATCGACCTTGCCGAAGACCGCAAACGATTCGGCGAGATTCTTGATGAGTTGAAACTTCAGTGCCCGCCTGGAGGCACTGCGTTTTCGATCGAAAGCGCCCGTAGTGTTGCCCAAAAGATCGGTTATCCGGTGCTGGTCAGGCCCAGTTACGTGCTTGGCGGCCGGGCGATGGAAATTGTCAGTGACGAGCAACAGCTTGACGTCTACATGGCCAGAGCGGTGGACGCCTCGACAGTGGGGCGGGATCACCCCATTCTTGTTGACAAGTTCCTCGACAACGCCACCGAGGTGGATGTCGATTGCGTTTCCGATTTCGGCCCACGTCCAGACGGGGAGCGAGACCCAAACGCACAGGCGATTGTCTGCGGCGTCATGGAACATATCGAACACGCGGGCATTCACAGCGGAGATTCCGCCTGCTCGCTTCCACCGTTCGGACTCGACGAGCAAATCGTCACCGAGATCAAACGCCAGACAAGGTTGCTGGCGAAACGTCTTAACGTTCGAGGCCTGATGAACATCCAGTTCGCCGTTAAGGATGGCGAGGTGTATATCCTGGAGGTCAATCCGCGGGCAAGCAGAACCGTGCCATTTGTCGCCAAGGCCACGGGCGTTCCTTGGGCAAGAATCGCCGCCAAGGTTACATGCGGCGCGAGTCTTCTTGAGCTTGGTGTTTCAGAAATGCCCCGGCCGGCACATACATCGGTTAAGGAGAGCGTCTTTCCGTTCACGAAATTCCCAGGCGTCGATGTGGTGCTTGGCCCGGAGATGAGATCCACCGGAGAGGTGATGGGCATCGACATGACCTTCGGGCTTGCGTTTGCAAAGAGCCAGATGGCTGCCGGAATCAAGCTGCCTACCGGAGGAACGGTCTTCATCTCGGTATGCGATGCCGACAAGCCATACATCGCCCCAGTCGCGAAGGAATTGGCGAAGCTGGGTTTTGAGCTGGTGGGTACGCCCGGCACATGCGAGACTCTCGCCTCGCAGGGGCTGATAATTCGCCCTCTACCCAAGCTTTCGGAGGGCAGACCCAATATTGCGGACTTGATCGCCAACCGGCAGGTGAATATGCTCATCAACACTCCGACACGTCGGGGACCTGCCACCGATGAAGGCAGAATAAGGGCATTGGCGACAAGACACGCTTTGCCCCTGATAACCACTGTCACCGGCGCACAGGCGTTGGTGGCGGCCATTGCTGCCCTGAGAGGAACCGACTGGACCGTCAGGCCCCTTCAGGAATATTTCTCCCGCGATGGGCAAAAGGCGATCAGCCAGGACATAGATAGAGAATGACTGAGGAAACAAAGCCCGACCGGCAACGATTGATGGTGTTTGGGGGAACGTTCGATCCCGTGCACCACGGGCACCTGATAGTCGCCAGATCGCTGGCTGAGTCTTATGGGTTCGAGAAGGTCATTCTCATGCCCACAGGCGCTCCGCCTCATAAGGGGATGCCCGGCGCTGATGGACCCACCAGGATGGAGATGCTCGCCGCGGCGGTAGCAGGTGACAGTCTCTTTGAGGTGTCCGACATCGAGATCAACAGACCTGGCCCGAGCTACACATACGATACGATAATGGATCTTCGACGCCGGTACGGCGGGAAGATAGACCTGAGCTGGCTTATGGGGGCGGACATGCTGGAGGAACTGCCCACGTGGCATCGGGCAAATGATGTACTGTCCGAGGCGACAATTCTTATCGCGGTTCGTCCGCCGTGGGACGCAAGGATAGAGAAAATTTTCAATAATCTGACTCGCCAGGTCAGCGGTGAAATCCTTCTCAAATTGCGGAACGCCGTCGTTCAGACGCCGCTGATAGACATATCTTCAACCGATATCCGCAAACGTATTTCCAAGGGACTGTCGGTGAGATATCTCATCCCACAGGCAGTAATTAAGATCATCGAGGCAAGGGGACTGTATTCCTCGTCAAACCCTTAAAAAAACAAAAATGGGTTGTTTTCTGCCTTGACATAGTCCTGTAGTAGTATATAAGAGAGTCTGATGCTTAATGGTGAGGCTCCTCGGTCAATGACCCTCATCTGACCGAGTTCCGGCGTCAGGCTCCCCTCCCCTGACGCCGATTTTTTATCCACAGCTTGCCAACATCTTAAATGCTTGTTTATAAGGTACTTATGTCGTTGTATCTCTGTGCGGCATATTTCCAATCCACCATTTTGAGAAATGCGTTTACCCATCCTGTCCTGTCATTGTCGTAGCGTTTCTCGTAGGCGTGTTCCCACATGTCGCAGACCAGTAGCGGGCTGATCGGCCAGGCCTGAATGTTCACCAGTTCGCCTGTGTGAAAAATCACCAGTCTTCCGTCTGGTCGAAGTCCAAGTACTCCCCATCCTCGGTGTGCAATGCTGGTGCACAGTGACGCGAAGAGCTTAATTGCTGCGCTCGTCGAGCCATATTGTCTGTCCATTGCTTCGCCCAGGTTGTCGGGTAAGTCGGGTGGGGGATCGGGTGACATGAGCCTCCAAAACAGGCAATGCAGCGCGTGCTCACCTGCCCACAACAGCAGCGTGCGTACCATCGCGCGGGGAATGCGGTCATTTATGCACCATGATCCACTCCTGACGCGTTCGATCATGTGGTTGAGCATGTTGACTACGCCCTCATGCACGTGTTGGTGGGCCAGCAGGAGGTCATGGGGATACGCATCGCCAAGCGCGTCGGGCGGATATTTCGGCGTTGGCAGAACAAATCTCTCGTTGTCTGCGGCCCCAACGCATCCGAAGATTCTGTCAACCATCTGTGCGATCGGCCGGAAGACGTCAGCATCCTGCGATGCCGACAGCGACGAAAGACATCGGTCTGAGCACCTGCCGAAAATATCGGGCACGCAAACCGGCACTTGAACCCCCCCTGTGTCCCTCATAGGTTTTTACGACCACAAGCGGGCATGGTGCGACACGAGTTTATGGGGGTAATACCGTTCTTTACATGGGAAAAACCCTGATAGGGGTGCATCACACAAAGGTGCAGTTCGTATAATGCGCTGTATGGCAAAGAGATCGGCAATTCTGGAATCGCTCCGCGAGAAGGTGTCGAAGCTTCCCGCAACACCTGGCGTGTACCTGTTCAAGGACGTCTCGGGCGTGGTGCTTTATGTGGGAAAGGCCAAGAACCTTCGCAGCAGGGTCGGCAGTTATCTTCAACCATCCGCCGATCTGCTCGCGTCGCGCGGGCCTGAGATCGAAAGAATGATCTCGAAGATGGTGGTTGACGTGGATGTGCTGGAATGTGAAAGCGAAGTTGACGCCGTTCTGCGTGAAAGCAGGCTCATCAAGGACATCCAGCCACGTTTCAACGCAGCGATGAAGGATGACAAGAGTTTTCCGTACCTTCAGATTACCACCGACGAGGACTTTCCGCGCGTGGCGATTACCCGCCAGCCCAGGTCAAGAGGCGTCAAGCTGTATGGGCCGTTCGTCACGCCCGCCGACCTGAGGGCTTCTTTGCCACTGATGCAAAGGGTGTTCAAGTTTCGCACCTGTAAGCTGGAGATCTTCGACAGCGACGCATCGAGGCGGTTTTTTCGCCCATGCATACTGCACAACATCAAGCAATGCACCGCGCCCTGTGCGGCCAAGGTCAGCAAAGAAGAGTACGCCAAGCAGATTCATCACTTGAGGCAGTTTCTGGAATCAAAGGGTTCCCAGATCCGTCGGGAGCTGACGCGCCGCATGAAGTCAGCCGCCGAAGACCTGGACTTCGAAAAGGCTGCGCGTATTCGGGATGAACTCAGGTCTCTTGAGGGTTTGCAGAAGCGGGGCCTGGTGCATGAGCATCTTCAGCCCGAGGTGTTTTACGTTGACGCCACCGAAGGCCTGGCGCGTCTGGCGTCCTCGCTTGGGGTGGAGGGCCCGGTGCGGACGATCGAGGGTATCGACATTGCGCATCTTGGTGGCAAGGAACAGGTGGGATCGCTGGTGTGCTTCATAGACGGCAAACCTTTCAAGAGTGCGTATCGCAGGTATCGTATCAAGACGGTCGAGGGTTCGGACGATTACGCGTCTATCCGCGAGGTAGTGTCGAGGAGATATCACCAGGCCGGCATGAATGAAGAGTTGTTCCCTGACGTGGTGCTGATCGACGGGGGCAAGGGGCAGTTGTCAGCGGCTGCCGGCGCGTTCGAAGGTTTGAGGGCAAGCCCACCGATTCTGCTTTCGCTTGCGAAGCGTGAGGAGGAAATCTTTGTGCTTGGGCGGGACAATCCGTTAAAGCTTTCGAGACACGATCCCGCGTTGAGAGTTCTTCAGGCGGTACGTGATGAGGCCCACCGTTTTGCCCAGCATTATCACCATATTCTGCGAAGAAAGGCGACGCTGGAAGAATAGACCAGCGCGTCACGTGTAGTCACATCAACCAGCCTCCATCGACCCTGAGATTCTGACCGGTGATGTAGTCCTGCGACGACAGAAACGCCACCGCCGCGGCGATGTCTTCGGGTGTGCCCGGTCGATGCATTGGAATCTGATCGAGCACCTGCCTGCGGATATCCTCCGGCGTCTCGTCCTGCCAGATCGCCACCCCCGGCGCTACGGAGTTCACCCGGATGTTCTTTTGTGCCAATGATCTGGCTGCCGATTTGGTCAACGCTATAAGCGCCGCTTTCGAGGCGCAGTAGGCGGGATATCCTCCGAAAGCCTTCTCGGCGGCTATGTCGGTTATGTTGATGATCGCACCGCCGGAGGTCATAAGCCCGATGGCCTTGCTGATGCACAGTGCGGGCGCCCGGGCATTCACGGCCATGATCGCGTCCCAGGCGTCCGCGCTGAGAGTTTCGATTGGTGTTCGTTCATAAACTCCCGCATTGTTCACCAGCACGTCGAGATGCGCACAGTGTTGGCCCACAGCGCGCATCATGCGTTCTATCTGTTCGGGTCTGGCCAAGTCTGCCTGAAATACCCACGTCCTTCGCCCCATCTGCGATATCTCAACCCCGACGGAATGGGCACTGTCAGGCGAATGACCATGATGTATGGCAACATCGCAACCTGACCGGGCGAGTTCAATTGCGATTGCGCGACCCAAACGCTTCGCCGCGCCGGTGACAAGAGCGATTTTTCCGTGAAGATCCATGGTAGTTATATTCTACACCCGGGTCTGGTCTATGTGATGCCCGGACGAAGCAACATGCTGGCGATGGAGAAGTAGATCAACAGGCCCGTTATGTCAACCAGTGTCGTGATTGCGGGGCTCGCGACGAGGGCGGGGTCGAATTTCATCGCCGACACGATCATCGGAAGCAGCGCCCCGATCATGGTCGAACACACCACCTGGATCGCCATTGCCGTGGCGATGGAAAACACCACTCGCGATAAGGTAATGCCTTCGGGGATTGGCGAACCTTGCGTGCGAATCACCAGCATGACGATCAGGGCAGTAAGGCCCCACAGGGTAAGGCTGAGCATCAGGCTGACGCTCAGCTCTTTCAGCATTACTTTCAGGATGTCCCTGGAATGTAACTCGCCGGTTGCAAGTCCCCGCACTACCAGTGTTGCCGCCTGGCTTCCGACGTTTCCTCCGGTGTCTGCGAGCATGGGCATGAAGAATGCCAGCACCATCATCGTTGCCAGCGTACCTTCAAAATTGTGCATGATCGAGCCGGTAATGAAGCCCATTACCGCCAGCCCGATCAGCCAGGGAACTCGTCTGAGGAAATGCGACAACGGGGTCGTTCTGAAATAATCATCCGCCTGGTGGGTGCCGCCGATCGCCATGAACTTCTCGAAGTCCTCGGTTTGTTCCTGGCGGATAATGTCGGCTGCGTCGTCATAGGTCACGATCCCGACCAGCACATTGTTGTCGTCCACCACCGGAATCGCCAGAAGGTCGTACTTCTCGATCTTTGTCGCGACGGATTCCTGGTCTTCGTTGACGTTGGCGCTGACGACATCCTCGTGCATTATGTCGCCCACAAGTTGGTGCGTACGCGAGAGGATGAGCTTCTTGAGCGACACAAGCCCGAGCAGGCGACGCTTCGTATCCACCACGTAAATGTAGTAGATGGTTGCCCTGCTGGGGGCTTGAACGCGAACCTTCTCCAACGCCTGCGCCACCGTAATGTCTGGCGTGAGCACCGCATAGTCGGTGTTCATGACCGACCCGGCGGTGCCTTCCTCGTAAGAAACCAGGCGGCGAATGTCCTCGCGTTCCGCCTTTGCGACGAGGGGTAGAATCTCCTCCCTCACCTTTTCGTCAAGGCGTTGAACCAGGTCGGCCCTGTCGTCAGGCTCCATTTCTTCAAGCAGGCGTGCCATGTCGCCGCGATTCTGGCCTGTGGCGAGCTCTACCTGCTGGTCAAGGTCGAAGTGTGAGAAGACATCGGCCCGGACAGGGGCCGGAAGGATCAGCAGAATCTTCCAGACTTCATCGTCTTCAAGCCCGCTGAGAAGCTCTGCAGCGGTGCCTGGGTGGCTTTCGATGACGAATGTGCGCAGCGTTTCCATCTGCTCCGCCTGTAACAGCTCGCGGAGCTCTGGAACCAGTAATGTCTGCCTAATCGTCATAGATCCCGCTCTTAAGTGAAAAACCGGCTTTGCCCGCGGGGCGAAGTAGATCAAAGGATTGTAAATCATCCTGGTGATTCATCCAACTGGATTCGCCGGCGATGACGGTTTTTCACGCTGCTAGAATTATGCTGTTCAAGGCATCGTAGCAGCCTGGACGCCCCGGCTGGATGATTCCGCTTTGCTTGCGAGGACGTTCAGGAAGGCGCTGCCTTGCGGGAGCATCACATGAAGATCTGGCCTGGCGAGCCTTACCCACTTGGGGCGTCCTTCGACGGAAGCGGAACCAACTTTTCTGTATTCTCCGAGGTTGCACAGGCAGTGGAGCTTTGCCTGTTCGACGATGACGGAAACGCCGAATGCGTCGATCTGCCCGAGGTGACGGGGTACTGCTGGCACGGATACATGCCCAACGTCCTTCCGGGTCAGCGGTATGGGTTTCGCGTCATAGGCCCATGGAAACCGGACGAGGGGCATCGCTGCTGCCAAGGCAAGCTTCTGCTTGATCCCTACGCAAAGGCCATTGATGGCGATATCAAGTGGGACGATGCGCTGTTTCCCAATCGCCAGGACATGGATCCCAACGAATGCGACGATCGCGACACCGCCGCCTTCATGCCCAAAAGCGTGGTGGTCAATCCCTTCTTCGACTGGAGTAAGGATCGAGCCCCTCATACACCGTTGCACGAAACCACCATCTATGAAACCCACGTAAAAGGTCTGACGATGCTGCATCCGGAGGTGACGCCTGAGTTCAGGGGCACATACGCGGGACTGACCGACCCGGCAGTGCTGGATCACCTCAATCGCCTTGGTGTCACCGCCGTCGAGTTGCTTCCCGTGCATCAGTTTTTGCATGACAGGGCGCTGGTGGAGCGCGGGCTTCGCAACTACTGGGGGTACAACTCGATCGGGTATTTCGCTCCGCATAATGAATACTGCTCGTCGCGACAGGTAGGACAGCAGGTGCAGGAGTTCAAGCAGATGGTTCTTCGCCTGCATGAAGCCGGCATAGAGGTCATCCTGGACGTGGTCTATAACCACACCGCCGAGGGTAACCATTATGGGCCTGTGCTTTCGTTCAAAGGGCTCGACAATGTGTCGTATTATCGACTCAGCGGTGAGGATCCTCGGTATTACGTCGATTACACGGGCACGGGAAACACGCTCAACATGAGGCATCCGCATGTGCTTCAACTGGTGATGGATTCGCTTCGATACTGGGTGGCCGAGATGCACGTTGACGGGTTCAGGTTCGATCTCGCCGCGACGCTCGCCCGCACGCTGCATGACGTGGACAGGCTTTCAGCCTTCTTCGATATCATCCAGCAGGACCCAGTCATATCGCAGGTGAAGCTCATCGCCGAACCGTGGGACGTGGGCAAGGGAGGATACCAGATCGGAAACTTTCCTCCGCAATGGTCGGAATGGAACGGCAAGTACCGCGACAGCATCAGAGACTACTGGAGGGGCATAAACAAAAGCCTTGGCGAGTTGGCTAACCGCTTCACGGGAAGCAGCGACCTGTACGAAAACACTGGGCGCAGGCCCCACGGAAGCATCAACTTCATCACCTGTCATGACGGGTTCACGCTCAGGGATCTGGTTTCCTACAACGAAAAGCATAACGAGGCGAATGGCGAGGACAATCGTGACGGCAGCGACGACAACAGGTCATGGAACTGCGGCGCAGAAGGTTACACCGACGACCAAGAGATAAACGAGTTGCGAAGCAGGCAGCAGCGAAACTTCATGGCGACACTGATCCTGTCGCAGGGCGTGCCGATGATTGCCTCTGGTGATGAAATCGGTAAGACCCAGATGGGCAACAACAACGCATATTGTCAGGACAGCGAGATATCCTGGCTGAACTGGCAAGAGGCGGACACGAACCTGATGGATTTCGTCGGCTGCCTGGTCGACCTGCGAAGGAATCATCCGGTCTTCCGCAGATGGAAATGGTTTGAAGGCGGCAGGGACTGGTTTGAACACGGCATGGACATAGGTTGGTACCGACCCGACGGCAGCGAGATGTCGCAGGAGGACTGGCAGGAGGGACACGTGATGGCTCTTCAACTGTTTCTTTCCGGCGAGCTTAACGCGTTCGATCAGCGAGGCCAGCTTGTCAATGACGAAGACTTCTTGGTGCTGTTCAACGCGATGGATGAGAATCTGGATTTCACCCTGATGCACAATGAGAAAATCGGAAAATGGCAGGTAGTGATCGATACAAGCATACTAAAACCCTGCGAGGAACCGACTGTCTATGACTCAGGTCAGAGGGTCTCTATCATGGGCAAAAGCCTGATGGTGCTCAAACATGTCAATGGCTAATTGTGATTATCCCATTGCCACCTACCGCGTTCAGATGACCGGTGAGTTTGGTTTTGCCTCGGCCGGTGGAATAGCGCCATACCTTCACGATCTTGGCGTCAGTCATCTTTACTGTTCGCCATATCTTCAGGCGACCCCTGGCAGCACGCATGGATACGACGTAACCGATCCAACTCGCGTGAATGAAGAACTTGGTGGCCCCGAGGCACATGCCAACATGTGCGATGCGTTGTCGGCGGCGGGGCTTCGACAGATGCTCGATATTGTGCCCAATCATCTGTGCACGCATCCAGACAATTATTATTTAAAGCGGCAGG
>CAZWAT010000071.1:0-12568 GCA_964632015.1 uncultured Planctomycetaceae bacterium | reverse complement strand
GGGACAGACTGCCCAGTTCCTGGTCGGTTTTGGCGTGAGCAGCAAGGATGGGCTGGTAGGCAACGTTGCATTTACCCAACGGAATTTCGACCTGTTCGGCTGGCCCAGACCTGGACGGACAGGCCCGGCGTTCAAGGGCGCGGGACAGACCTTGAGTGTGCGTGCGGAACCGGGCCTGGACATTATGCGATTTTCGGTTGACTGGTACGAGCCAAGTCTCTTCGACCAACCATATTCATTGGGCGTGCGCGGCTTCATTTTCAACCGCGAGCGCGAATCATATGACGAAACACGCATGGGCCCGGTCGTCAGCCTCGGACACCTGTTCAAAAACCGGTGGTACGCTGAACTCTCCACACGGCTTGAGGGCGTCGAGATAAACAAGCTCGACAAGACCGCGCCTGTTGAGGTTTTTGACGTTCGCGGCACGAACCTGCTGGTTGGGCTAAAGGGAACTGTGGCGCGCAACCGCACCGACAGCCGATGGTTGCCGTCAACGGGCGACAATCTGCGTCTGTCGTACGAACAGGTGACGGGCGACCACAACTTCGGTATCGCCACCGCCGATTACCAGAGGCATTACACCGTCTGGATGGATGCGCTGGATCGCAAGCACATAATCTCGCTGCGAGGTTCGATAGGAAATATCTTCGGCGACGCGCCGGTATTCGAGCGGTTCTACGCAGGCGGTACAGGCTCGGTGAGAGGGTTCGAGTACAGGGGCATCAGCCCGCGTTCCGGGGTGAAGGACGACCCCATCGGCGGCGACTTCATGCTTTACGCTGGTGTCGAATATACTTTCCCGCTGGTCACTGACGTTCTGCGTGGCGTTGTTTTTCTCGACAGCGGCACGGTCGAACGAAACTTTGGAATTGATGATTATCGCGTCTCGGCGGGCTTTGGCCTGAGATGGGTGATTCCATTCTTCGGTCCTATACCGATGAGCCTGGACTTCGGCTTCCCGTTGAATCCCAAAGACGAGGATGATCGCCAGCTTGTGAGCTTCTCGCTGGGTTGGACATTCTGATTGGATCAGCTCGAGTCTGACTGATCTTCGTCGGGCGTTTCGAGAACTCCCTGTCTACCCTGCGACTCTTGTGCGCTTGTGGATCGTCTTCCCGCATCAGGCAGCAAACCGTTTCGCCGCCAGGTTTCGCGGCGTTTGGCCCGCCCTCGCGCTGCTCCACCGGACCTCGATCCCCTCGCGCCTGGCGAAATGGATGATCTGCCTTGTCGTTTTGGGGTCTTGCTTCTTGTTTTGCGTTTCGCCATGTACTGTACTCAGTTTTTCCCCGATCACGCCGCCCGTTTCGCCGGCCAGATCCGGCGGATCTCCTCGGGCATGTTGCTTCGAACGTCTTCCACCTCGCCCTGGGTGATCTTGTTGGTGAGCACAGCCAGTACCGCCTCGGTAATACTCAGTGGATCCACGCTGGGGTCCGGGCCGAATTCCTGTTCGACCATCTGCAGAAAATCCTCAAGGTGCCTGACCTTGATGGGTGTGTCGAACGGACGCCAACCTTCGTAGTACAGGCCACGAATGATCATCGGAATCTGCGCGCCCAGATCCACCGCTTCTTCCATCGGTAGACGGTCGCGAAGCGCGTGCATTACCGCTCGCAGCGCCTGCCAGCTCTTGTGATAATCCTCCCAGTGCAGTTCAGTATTCACATCTTTCAACCAATCATGTGTCTTGTTGAAGGTGGATTCCAGGAATCCCAGTGAACCAAGCATCGCCATGTTCCTTCTCCTTGTCATTTCACAGAACACCACGCCGATACATCGTAGGCAGGTGGACTGGTCGGCGCATCTGATAACCAATGTCGCGTGTGTCGCTAAGAAAGATACCTATCGTCCTGTATGGCTCTTGCCGCCCGGAAATGCGGATTAGGCCTGATTGAGAAGCCTCTCTTGGCGGGCCTAGAGTGATTCAAGAGCAATGGCGCGTCGCCGTGCTAAACCGCAACGTTGTCGAGTGGAAGGAGATTTTTCATGAAGAGATACTTTGTAGCAGGGGTTGGAATCGCGCTGGTGACACTGATGCTGGCGCAGGTCGGGATGGCCCAGAATCGCAACAACGACGAATGGAGACAGCGAGTCACCATCGGACAGGAACGTGACCAGGTCGGAGGCGCCGCGGGGGCCGGGCAAGCCGGCACGCAGGTCACCGTAACGGGAACCATCGTAAGCCTGCGGGAATACATGCTGCACGGGCAAGAGGCGGCGACCCAGACCCAGCAGCGACAGGGTCAGAGTCCCCAGCGACCGCAACTCGGACAGCAAGAAGGCCAGCGTGCGATGGTTCTGCTTCTTGATCCTGGTCAGAGCCTCACCGGCGGCGCGACCGGCGCAGGTCAGCAGCCTCAACAGCAACAGCGCGACGAGTCCATTCGTCCCATCGAAAGCATGGGCGGCGAGACCGGTGCCAAACCCCAGAGCAATCAGCGCACGGGCGGACAGACTGGCGCAAACGCCCGATCCAACGAACGCACCGGCGGGCAGACTGGCGCGAACGCCCGATCCAACGAACGCACCGGCGGGCAGACTGGCGCGAACGCCCGATCCAACGAACGCACGGGCGGACAGACTGGCGCGAACGCCGGCTCGACCAGTGAACGCTATCAGCCTTCGGGACAGCAGAACGAGTTCGGCGGCGGCGCAACCGGCGCTCGACAAGGACAGGCGGTATTGCTTGTGTCTTCGCAGGACAGCCCGCAGGCCCTTTCCCAGGCCGGGGATATGCTTGGTCAGCGTGTTCGCGTGACCGGCAAGGCGTACACGCGCAACGGGATGCAGGCTATCGCGGTCGAACGTATCGAGAGAATCGAGCAACAGCAGCAGCGAAACTGACGTGTCGCAACTGAGCGTTGCCTCGGCATAGCGCATTTGTCTGCCCAGAATCGGGCCGATAATCAGCCTGAAGGGGAGATGAGGGCGTCCGCTGGAAACGGTGGGCGTCCTCGTCAGCTTCTTCGACCAACATCAATACAGCTCGACATCATCGGGTGGAACCGCGCCAGGGGCGACAATCCCCAACCTCTCAAGCAGTGAACCATCCAGGCGATACAGCTCAACCATCGCGTTGAGATAATCGACAATGGCCCGGACCTCGGCAATCTGGCTGCTCAGCAGATCTCTTTGGGCCTGGGCTACAAGATAGCTTGTGCTTCTACCTACCGAGAACTTGGCGTTTTCTGTCCGGTAGACCTCTTCCTGAAGTTCCCTGGTGGCGGCGGTCGCCTGAACCTGCTGGGCAAGACGTTGCACCTCAAGGTGCGCCAACCTGACGTCAACCTGCACAAGCTGATCGAGATTTTCAAGACTCTCCTGCGCCTGGCGCACCGAAAGACGCGCCCGGGCATGTTCCGCCCTCGCCGAACGGTTGAGCGGTGGAAAATCCATGCGAACTCCCGCCAGGATGTCATAAGAAGGTTCCGACAACGCATCAGCGATGCTCTGGCCGAAACTCTCGGCATACCCCGTCTTGCCAAGCGTAACGAACAGGTCGAGCCGTGGTAGAAGACCGTTGCGCGTGCGAATGACTTCAAGCTCGTTGCGAGCGATCAACAACCTCGCCTGGTTAAGCTCGGGTCGCGCGCGAAGCGCAAGCGTCACGTGCGACTCGACATCATCAAGATCGGCCTGGGGTGGTGACGGAAGATCAACCGGAATAACCACCCTGTTCCACACCTCGCCGGGCGGGTTGATAAGCCGAAGCAGCCTGACGCGCAGACTCGACAACTCACTGCGGGCGTTTATCAGATTCTCCTTTCGCAGGGCGACCTGGGCTTGGGCGGCGGCCTCTTCGGTTTCGGGCAACCTGCCGATGCGAATACGCTCTTGCGTGTCGCGAAGCTGCTGACGGGCAAGATCCAGAGATTGCTCGAAAATATCTATCTGTTTTTGCGCCAGCATGTAATTCCAGTAGGTAATCTGCACCTGGGCCACCAGCGCCTGCACGAATCCACGAAGCTCGTACTGGCTTGTGATGGTGTCCAGCCGGGCCTGCCTCAGCGAAACAAGGTTCACGTCGCTTCCAGCGCCTCTGAGCAGGGCCTGCGTCATCGAAACGCCAATGCGCGACGCGTAACGATCGTTTCGCCCCGGAGGACTTTCGTAAGCGGTTGCGACCTGCGCCTCGATCGCGGTGCCGGTGGGAAGTTCCACCGCCGCCGCGGCGTCTACATCAACTCCGGAGGTAGTGGTGTCGCCGATGTTGTCTCCGGCGATGCGTTCTCTGCTATATGCCCCCGACGCCGATATCACCGGATCGAACAGGGCCTGAAGCTGTCGCTCGAATGTTCTGCGGATATCCGGGGTGATGCTTTCGACCGCCAGCGCCTGGTTGTAGCTCACAGCCGCGAGCACCGCGTCTTCAATGGTCAGTTCAATGGGGCCGGTTTCGTCGAAAACCGTCA
This sequence comes from uncultured Planctomycetaceae bacterium, assembly GCA_964632015.1. Classification (GTDB taxonomy): domain Bacteria; phylum Planctomycetota; class Phycisphaerae; order SM23-33; family SM23-33; genus JAAYCO01. Next base: position 8,150 of record CAZWAT010000071.1, on the reverse strand, counting down.
TGCCCTGGACCTGCCGGGTCCGCGGCGCATCAAGCGACGGAGGACTCGTGCCGATGTAGTCCGAGAATGGCTCCGGTTCCACATAGGTGCATGAGGTCAACGCCAGCAACGCTATGAACGTCAATCGCTTCACTTGAATTCCTTCACATTTACGCGCACATCATGAGGCCGAGTGGCCTGGACGCTTGTTCTCCAGCAGCGAGTAGATCACCGGCACGACGATCAGCGTAATGAACGCCGAGGATGCAAGCCCACCTATCACCGCACGCGCCAGCGGGGCCTGTGCCTCGCCGCCTTCTCCTGCTCCCACCGCCAGAGGCAGCAACCCAAGCATGGTGCTCAGCGCGGTCATTAGAATGGGCCTGAGTCGGCGTCTACCGGCCTCTTGTATTGCGGCCATAAGTTCCATCTTGTCTCGTCGACGAAGCAGGTTCGTGTGGTCGACAAGCAGAATCGCGTTGTTCACGACAATTCCACCAAGCATGATGCACCCGATATACGACTGCACGTTGAGCGTGGTGTCGGTCAGAAGAAGCGTGATCACGACGCCTATCGCCGCCAACGGCACCGAGAACATCACCACCAGCGGGTCTCGTAGCGATTCGAACTGGCAGGCCATAACCATATAGACCAGAACAAGCGCCAGCGCCAGGCTCAACCCAAGTTCGCGGAACGATTTTTCCTGCTCTTCCACGTCCGATCCGTAGTTTATGGTGAAATCGGCGGGCAAGGGCAGATCGGCAAGACCCTGGCGTATGTCGGCGACTATCGAGCCAAGGTCGCGATCCGCGGTGCCTGCCGATATCTGTACGATTCGCTGCTGGTTCTTGCGCTCAATGAGCACCGGGCCTTCCTGGGGCGAGGTGTTGACGATATTCCGCAGGACGATGGGCACGCCCTGATCGTTGGTCACGGTCAGATCGAGCACCTCCTGAAGCGACAGCTTCTCAGCCAGGTTCACCTTGACGAGGATGTTGTACTCTTCGCCGTCCTCCCTGAAATATCCGCCTCTTGTTCCACCCAGCACGGTCTGCAGCGTCTGCGCGACCTGCTCGACGGTCAGGCCGCTGTCTTCCGCCTTGTGCCGGTCGATTTTGATAAGCTCCTCGGGCATGCCGCCTTCCCTGCTGACCCGCACGTCTGTGACGCCTGGAACGTCCTGAACAATCATCTGCACCTGGTTGGCGAGCGCGTCGGCGGTTTCGAAGTCGAACCCTCTCACTTCCAGCGTCAGCCTGTCGGAGTCGCCACCACCCCTGCTGAAGATTCTGGACACCATCCCCTGCCCACTCCTTACGCGGGTTCTTATTCCGGGGATGTTCATCAGCCTGCGTCGGATGTCGCCGGCGACCTCGTCGCTGGATCGTTCTCTCATCGACCTGGGCGTGAGCCTGATGCGCATGTTTCCATTATGGGTGCCCCCTCCTCGCCACGCCCCCCCGCCAATGCTGGTGATAAGTGATGTCCGCTCGGGCACAGCATCCTGCACGATCTGTTCAATTTGCAGCATGGTCTGTTCGAGTACGTCCAGTCGCGTGCCAACTTCCATGTCCACCGAGATCGTCACTTCGCCCTCGTCGGTTTCGGGCATCAGCTCGCTGCCTATGAGCGGCACTAACCACAGCGTTCCACCCAACATTGCTGCTGCAACCACAATGACCAGTATCCGATGATTCATGGAGAAATGCAGAAAGGTCTTGTATCCGTTTTCGAGCCTGATGAATGCGTTGTTGAGAATGGTTGCGGGCACGGCGAATATCGAACCGGGCCTGCTTGTTCCCTCGGCCCGCAACAACCTCGCCGAGAGCATCGGCACAAGCGTCAGGGCGACCACCAGCGAGCACAACAGGGCGAAGCCGATAACCAGCGCCAGTTGCCTGAACATCACCCCGCTCATGCCCTCGATGAAGATGATCGGTAGGAACACCGCAACCGTCGTCAGGGTCGAGGCGACGATTCCACCTGTCACCTCGCCGCTACCTTCAACCGCGGCCACGTGCGCCTCTAGGCCCCCTTCCCTGATGCGGAAGATGTTTTCGAGCACCACAATCGAGTTATCAACCAGCATTCCAACGCCCAGCGCCAACCCCCCAAGAGTCATGATGTTGAGCGTGAACCCGCTGAAATACATCAGCGTGAACGTGGCGATAATCGATATCGGTATCGCAGTGGCGATTACAATCGTGCTGCGGATGTTACGCAAAAACACCAGCAACACCAGAATCGACAGCGCCCCACCGTAAATGGCGGCGCTTCCGACGTTGGTGATTGAACGCTTGATATAGTCGCTGCTGTCCATCAAAACCGCCAGTTTGAGATGGGGCATGTCGCGATTGATGCGCTCTATCTCGGCAATGACGGCGTTGGCAACCTGCACGGTGTTCGTACCGCTTTGCTTGTTGACCGCCACGCGCATGCCAGGCTGGCCGTTAATCCTGGCCGTGCGACGAATCTTCTGCCAGGCGTCTTCTATCAGCGCAATTTCCCGAAGACGAACAGGTTTACCCTCACGATGCGCGATGACGGTCTGACCTATCTCGTCGAGATTCACGAACTGCCCCGGCACGCGCAGCGTCAGCTCATGCCGCGCAACGTCGATCGAACCAGCCGGTAGAGTGACGTTTGCCGCCTTAAGCCTGTTGATAATCTGCTCGGGCGGAATATTGATTGCCTTGAGCCTAGCCGCATCAAGGTTGACGTGAATTTCGCGTTCTCGACCGCCCCAAATGTCGATGTTCGCAACACCTATCTGCTGCTCGAGTCGATATCGAACCTGATTTTCCAGGATATCCCGAACCTCGACCGGATCAAGCTCGCTCGATGCGCCCACCATGAGAATCGGAAACGCGGACAGGTCGAATTTGCGAATTACGGGACGATCCGCGTCATCAGGAAGCGCCCTCGACACCCGGTCCAGACGGTCACGAACGTCCGCTGTGGCGGCGTCAAGATCGGTTCCCCATGCAAACGTCACGCGAACGTTCGACACGCCCTCGACCGATACCGAAGATATCTCGTCCACCCCCGGAGCGCCGCTAAGGGCCTGCTCGATGGGACGGGTGACAAGCTCTTCCATCTCCTGCGGGCTGGAGTTTTCATAGTTCACCGAGACGCTGATCGTGGGAAGCGTCACCTCGGGCATAAGGTCGATGGGAAGACGCAGCAGCGATATTACGCCAAGCAAAATCACGATCAAGGCGACCATGATCGTGAAGATGGGCCTGTGAACGGTAAACTGCGTTATTCTCATCTTGGGGCCCCCGCACCGGCGCCGCGTCCTTCAAGGGCCGGTACGCTAATCGCAGCCCCCTCGGTCAAAAGATGCTGCCCCAGTGTGACCACGGTGCCCTGAAGATCGCCCGGATCGAGTATCTCAACCACGCCCTCCTGCACAATGCCCTGCGTGATCGGGATGAATTTTGCTGTCATCCCCTCGATATCCGCCAGGAATATGCCCGTCTTGCCTTGGCGTTTTGTCACCGCCTCCCGCGGCACGGTCAGTGCGTCCTGGTGTTCGTCGAATAGAATCCACGCCCTGACGAACAACCCGGGGGTGAGAACACGCTCATCGTTGGGCACCTCCACCTCGACACGCACCTGTCGTGAAGACTCCTGCACCAGAGGCGCAAGGCGTTTGATCGTTCCCTTGAAGGTCCTTCCCGCCACGGCGTCGGTGGTTATTTCAACTTCCTGCCCAAGACGAATGGATGCCAGGTCGCGTTCGGGAACCTGCACCACAGCCTTTAGTTTCGAAATGTCGACAACCGACAGAATCGGATCGTTCGCCCGCAGCATCGCACCGACATCGACAAACTTCTCGCCGACGACTCGATACCCACCGTTGCCGTTCCAGGTGACGGTAATGCTCGAGTAGGAAAGCCTGACCTCAGCGGCGCGAAGCATGGCTTGTTTCTGATCCACCGTCGCCTTCGCCAGTCGAACCGCCGCCCGTGCGACCTTGTACGCAGCCTCGGTCTTGTCAAGGTCGCTTTGCGAGATGATCTTCTGCTCTCGAAGCGACCTATCGCGTCGCAGGTCTTCCAGAATCGATTCAAGCGATGCCTCGCTCTGTTCGAGCTGGGCGTGCGAGACAGCCAATTCCGCCTGCGCCTGCTGTACCTGTTGTTCGTATTCCTCGCGATCAAGCTGGGCGACCATTTGTCCATCGTCCAGAACGTCGCCGATATCGACGGTGAGCTTTTCAAGCCTGCCGGCAACCTTCGGCGCGACGATGAAATACGAATCGGCCACAAGGTTACCGGTGAACATGCGCTTGTCCTGTAGTGACATGCGGGACAACGGGGCTATTTCCACCGCTATGGCGGGACGAGACGCCTGGACAGCATCGGCCTTGACCGCGGATGCTTTGCGATAAATCGCCCAGCCCAGAACCCCTACACACAACGCTATGACTATGACAAGAACAATTCGCTTCACGATAACTCCTCTTGGGCCTGGTATCCTTTGGCGCCGCGCAGAAAGAACTTCACGATGAATTCAGGTCGCTGGTATTGATCGGGCGCTTGGGTCAGATCCTTCGCCCCCGCACGAAGCAGCCCCAGCAGCAGATTCGCCAACACCCTCGGTGAAATCTTTGATGACAGCTTGCCCTCATGTGCCCCGGATGCGAGGATCTCGCCCAGCGCCTCGATAAGCGCCCTTCGACTCGCCGAAAAATCGTGCCTGACGGTTCCGTGGCACATCTCCTGAACCTGCAACATGTGGAACATGCGCTTTCGGGAATTGAAATACTTTGAGATCGCCCGGCAGGCTTCGGTGAGCCTGTGCTCAAAATCACCACGGCGCAAGGACTTGTTCTTAAGCAGTGTGCACAACTCGCCCAGACCGGCGGTTGCGGTTCGCACAAACAGGTCGTCCTTGTCGCGGAAATACCTGTATATCGTGCCCTTACCCACGCCTGCCGCCCGGCAGACGTCGTCCATGGTAATCTCGTTGAAGCGGCGGGTTGTGAACAAATCCTGGGCGGCAACCATTATCTGCCGGGCCTTTGGGGACTCAATCTTCAGGCTGACACTGTCGGTATCGCTCATTATCCTGGATAGTAGAACTGACTGGTCAGTTCCACGTCAAGCCTATATGCCCGATTTCCTCAAGCGATTGTGATTGTTTTCAGGCCCGTATATTCTAGAATAACACCCTATGTCAGCGATTATTGCATCAACTATGTTTGTACAAAGTTTTGAAGGCATGATGCTTCTGTGCTTCGGGGTTTCCTGGCCGGTGTCTGTGTACAAGACCTGGAGGCACAAACGCACGGAAGGCAAAAGCCTGATATTTCTGTGGCTGATTTTCATTGGCTATTGGTTTGGCACCTTTGCCAAGGTCATCAAGTGGGGCGCCGGTGATGGTCTTGAGGCGGTGACCGCCTTGTATGTGCTCAACCTGGTAATGGTGGGTGCAGATCTGGTTCTGACGATAATCTACCGCAGGCGCGCGACAAAGTTGCCTGCTCAATCGCCTGTCGAGGTCAATCCGGCAGACCCCGATCAAGGTCGGTAATACTGCACCGGGCGAAACTCGTGCGTCAGACCAAGTCGTTCGCACAGGTGGAAGAATTCTTCAAGCCCGTCACGCTGAGCATTGCCGAACTCGTAGTCTATGTGCTTTTCAAGAAACCTTATCGCGAGGTCTTCGGGCCAGTTGATTTCTGGGGCGCATTGCGTGGCGATCTTCCTCAGGTTCTTCTGACCTGAGCGTCGCGCGTTTTCGAGCAACTGGTACAGGCCCACCAAATCGGCGTTGTTCGATGCCGCCCATACCGACGACACGAAGGGCAGACCTGTCATGTGGTCCCATAAGGCACAAAGGTCCAACTGCCAGTCGAACCCCAACGGAGGCCTGGACACCACTTCGTTTTCTATGACCAGTATTCCCTCATCGTTCCCGATCGAGCGACGCGGACCCGCTTCCAGAGGAAGCACCTCAAGGGTGTGGTTGAAATCATACGCCCAGATCACCTGCGCAAGGGCAGAGGCAGTGCGGGCCTCGGGATCCGCCCACACCGCCCGCACCCCCCTTGCCGGCGCGTAAGAATAGATCCTCGCCGCGAACGACGTTCCCGAGCATGAAACACAACCCGCACCAAGCACCGTCACAGACTTCTCGTCTCGTTGAAGTTCAAACGCCGGTACCAGTGCGGCGTCCACCAATCCGTCATCCAGAAGCGAGCACACGCTGTCGGCAGATTGAAGCACCAAGTCAACCCGTGGGTGTTTTCTCAGGCCTTGCAGCAAGGGCATGGCGCTGAGAGTCGGCGTAGCGGCAATGAGAAACTCATCCTGCTGAGGTTGCCGGTTTTCGGGTCGCAATCTATTTTCACGTTCACGCATCGTACATCCTCTTAGGTGACTCGTAGGTGTTTTCCCTATCGAATTCTAGGCGCTATGCACGTACAGATTTCAACCAACGTGGAATAAATTGTGATTTTGCCGCGAGACCCCCTACATATAGATGTTCAATATTGGTTATCTACAATCCTTCCACATGTTGTTAACACCAAAGGCGTAAGGATTGTCGGCGCAGGCCCGGTAAAGAGGTCAGCGTATCCCCTATACGTCGAATTGGAGTCGCGGCGTTATCAGGCAGGCTGGTTGGAAAGCTCGATGAGCGATTCCAGCGCCCTCAGCGCCGATCCGTTGTCGATGGATTCGCGAGCCTGTTCAAGGCACTGGTGAATTTCGGTATCGGTAGCGACAGATAAGGCGGCGGAGGCGTTCAGCAGCACGATATCCCGTGTGGGTCCCTTTTTGCCCGACAGGACATTTCTTATGACCCGGGCCGATTCGCGCGCGTCGGTAACGAGCAGGTCTTCGAGCTTCGCCCGTGGCAGACCCACATCTTCGGGTTTGAACATTTGCGTCTGCACCTCGCCGTTGCGAAGATGCGACATCTTTGTGTCGGATGCGGTGGATATCTCGTCCAGCCCGTCCTCGGCCCGAACCACGATTGCACGTTTGGAACCGAGCATGCCAAGAACAGACGCGATTGTCTCGGTTAACCCCGGTGCGAACACGCCCATCAATTGACGTTTCGCCATTGCGGGGTTAGTCAGCGGGCCTATGAGGTTGAAAATGGTTCGCACGCCAAGCGCCTTGCGGACAGGTGCGGCGTATTTCATTGCGGGGTGGCAACGGATGGCGAAACAGAAGCACACGCCCGCTTCGCGCAGGCAGCGGTTTGCGACCGCGGGTTCGGCGTTAATATTGACGCCCAGTTCCGCCAGGGCGTCGGCGGATCCGCTGGCGCGGGTTGCGGTGCGGTTTCCGTGCTTGGCGACCTTCACGCCGGCGCCCGCGGCAACCAGTCCGGCAGCCGTCGATATATTAAAACTGTTCACGCCGCTTCCACCGGTTCCGCAGGTGTCTATCACGTCAAAACCGGCGTTGTCTATTGTTATGACATGCTCGCGCATAGCCTCGGCGGCCCCGGCGAGCTCATCAGCAACATGACCCTTCGCCGCCATCGCGACAAGCAGGCCCGCGATTTGAGAATCCGGCCAGACCCCTTCCATTATCTGACCAAACGCCCATCGGGTCTGGGAGCGGGTAAGGTGTTCGCCTGAAATTGCCGATCGCAAAAGCTGGTTGTATGAGTAGTTGTCCATCTTGATCTCACTGGGCATGGCCCGACGTCGATTATAGTCATCCCGCCCGCATGTACAAACAATTACGCACACTCGGGTAACCACTGCTAAAGGCGCTACCTGTCACAATCGATAGTAAACATATTGAGCAAGGAGTAACCTATGTCTGACGCCACCGTCATGCAAGAATTGCATACCGACCTGGCGTTCCACGAGGGATTGCTGGAAAATCTCTTCAATGCTGTCATTTTTTCTACCAGAAAGCGACAGATAACCTTCTGGAACCGGGCTGCCGAAGAACTGACCGGATACACCCGCGCACAGATGATCGGCAAAAGCTGCTGCGAAGAAACCCTTCTTCACCTCGATCCGGAGGGTAAGCACGTGTGCAGCGGGTGGCAACTTGCCGGCCAAACGCTTCAGGACGGCATGATTCGAGAAACAGACGTATACGTCAAGCATCGTCAGGGTTTTCTTACGCCTGTTCGCATGCGGGTTGCGCCCGTGACGGACAGGGGCGGCAAAATCGTAGGTGTGGTTGAAATGC
>CAZWAT010000070.1:0-12687 GCA_964632015.1 uncultured Planctomycetaceae bacterium | reverse complement strand
CTGGACCCGAAGGAATTCAAACTCGTCACGACCCTCCGCCGCGTCATCAGCGACGGTGCAAATCTCACGCCTTCTGGCTGCCAACCGCCCTGAGCAATCCGCCCGCGAGCAGGATTCTACGCTGACGTGGCGCGAGCCGAAGATTGCACTCGAAAGTGGTGTTCTTCGTGACGTTCTTGACTGTTACCCGCTCGGCCGAGGCGATTGCCTCATTGACGTTGTCAATAACCAGTTCGTCATCGGAGGCGATGGCGTCATAGTCGGCTTCGCTGGCGAAGGTCAACGGCAGGATGGCAAAGTTGACAAGGTTCGCCTGGTGAATCCGCTCGATGGTCTTGGCGATTACAGTACGCACGCCAAGATACATGGGACACAAGGCGGCGTGTTCTCTGCTCGATCCCTGTCCGTAGCTGTCGCCTGCAACAACAATTCCGGCGATGTTCGCCTCTTTAGCCTCGAGTGCTCGCTGTGCGAATGTTGGTTCGCCCGGCTCGTTGAGCGGGTTAAATACATACTGTGCGTACTGGGGCACGTTCGAGCGGTACTTGAGCAGTTCGCCCGCGGGCATTATGTGGTCGGTTGTAATCTTGTCGCCAACCTTCAGCAGCACCTTTCCGCTGATGGTGTCGGGCAGTTTGTCTCCGCGTGGGGGCTTGGCGATGGTTGATCCCCGCACAACCTGTACCGATTTCGCCTGCTCCTCGTCGAGCGGCGGCTGGAGCATCCCGTCATCGATCACGAAGGCAGAGGGCATCTCTACCGGCTTGTATTCGCCCAGCTCGCGCGGGTCGGTAACCCTACCGGTCAGGGCAGAGGCGATTGCTGTTTCGACTGACACCAGGTAGACCTTGTCGCCGCGGGTACCGCTTCTACCTGCGAAGTTGCGGTTAAAGGTTCGCAAGCTCACCACATCCTGGGCTGGCGAGAAACCAAGCCCGATGCAGGGCCCGCAGCCGCTTTCAACGATGCGCGCCCCGGCCCGAACCATGGAGGCAAGCGAACCGTCGCGGGCAATCATCTCAAGCACTTGCCTGCTTCCTGGGGCGATGCCCAGCTCGACACCGGGATGAACCGTCTTGCCCTCAAGCACGCGGGCGGCGAAGACAAGATCCTGGTAACTCGAATTCGTGCACGAGCCTATCAGCACCTGTCCGACGGGCAGGGGCGATGTTTCGCGAACGGTGACGACGTTGTCGGGGCTTGACGGGGCGGCCATCAGCGGCTCAAGCTCGTCAAGGTTTATGACGATCCGGCCGAAAGATACTTCCACCAGGTCGCCCTTTTCGCTGATAGTCACGTCGGTACAGTATTTTTTGATGCTTTCGATGGGGCCTGCGTCTTTGGCGGGATCGAGAATTTTGGTGATCCGGTCATACTGAGCGTTTTCATCGGCCTCTAGCGGGGCGAAATAATCGCGGCGCTTCTGGGCTTCGAGGAACCGTTTTGTCTGATCGTCGGAAGGGAAGATGCTGAACGTTACGCCAAGCTCGGCGCCCATGTTGGTGCACGTCGCCCTTGCGGGAACGGCGAGCGTCTTGACCCCCTCGCCGAAGTATTCGACGCAGCAGCCGACGTTTCCACGCGTCGTCAGGATGCTCAGAAGGCGAAGAATGATATCCTTGGCGGCGACGTATGGTTTGAGATCGCCTTTGAGTTCGACTCCGATAACCCTGGGGCAGGTGGTGTAGAAGGCGCCTCCGCCCATGGCGACGGCCACGTCGAGCCCGCCGGCGCCGATCGCGATCATTCCCATACCGCCTCCGGTAGGCGTGTGACTGTCGCTTCCCAGAAGGGTCTTGCCCGGCCTGGCGAATCGCTCAAGATGAACCTGGTGGCAGATGCCGTTTCCGGGCCTGCTGTGCCAGGCGCCAACCTTGGTGCTGATCGACTGAAGGTACAGGTGGTCGTTGTGGTTTTCTGGTCCGAACTGCGCCATGTTGTGATCGACGTAGCTGACCGATAGCTCTGTCTTGACGCGTGGAATCTCCATCGCCTCGAACAGCAGGTACGCGGTCGTGCCCGTGGCGTCCTGGGTGAGCGTCTGGTCGATACGCATCCCTATCTCGCTGCCGGGCGAAAGTTCGCCCTCGACGAGATGGGCCGATATTATCTTGTTCGTGAGATTGCTTGCCATAGATGCTCCTTCGATTGTTACGCCATCCGAAAGGGCCGAGATTAGCACAAAACCCCCTTTCATGGAAGCGTCCTGTGGTAACGACGAACTTGCATTTTCTACCCCAATCTGTTAGTAATGCAGGACTTCCACACCCCTTGCGGAGCTGTTTTTGAGCGAATTTCGGGTAAATCGGACGCAGTTGAGGGTTCGCTACAGCGAGACCGACCAGATGGGCACGTTTTACAACTCTCGCGCCCTTGAGTGGTTCGAGTGTGGCCGAACCGAATGGTTGAGGGGCTCGGGCATGAGCTACGCCGACATGGAAGCCAAAGGCGTAATGCTTCCCCTCGTCGAGGCGCACGTGAAGTACCACAGCAGGGCCAGATATGACGACCTGCTGGAAATCGAAACCTTTGCGCGAATGTCGGGCAGGGCTCGCGTGCGATTCGAGATTAAAATCTACCACTCGCCAGCGGGGGAACCTGTGGCGAGCGGATGGACCGAACACGCGATTGTCTCTCCCGAAGGAAGGGTCATCAGGCCTGCCGCTTGGCTGGAAGAGATTTTTGGCGCAACCAAGGGGTCCGATTGATCGTTATGTTATTGTGGGCTTTTCTGGAGTTTGTTTAATGAATGAATCCACCGGTCAGTTGCTCAGCGGTAACGAGGCCATCGCGTTTGCTGCCTTTGATGCGGGCGTGACGCTGGGGTGCGGGTATCCTGGTACGCCGAGCACCGAAATACTTGAGAACCTCGCCAGACTTGGCGCCAAGGCGCAGTGGTCGCCCAACGAGAAGGTCGCCCTTGAGGTAGGCCTGGGCGTTGCCTACGCCGGGGGCGCGTCACTGGTGACAATGAAGCACGTGGGCATGAATGTTGCCGCCGATCCGCTGTTTACGGCGGCTTACACCGGTGTCAACGGGGCGCTGGTGCTTGTCTCGGCGGATGATCCGGGCATGGCGTCCAGTCAGAACGAGCAGGACAACCGTCGATACGCGCATGCGGCGGGCGTGGCGATGCTCGAACCCTCCGATTCGCAGGAGGCGTACGATTTCACCATCAAGGCGCTTGAGCTTTCCCATAAGCACCGCTCGGTGGTGATGCTGCGGTTGACGACAAGGTGTTGCCACTCGAAAACCATTGTTCGTCGCTGGGCAGAGCCTATGGAATGGCGACGCGTGTTCGAACGCGACATTCAGCGAATGGTGATGGTTCCGGCGTTCGCGCGCAAGGCGCACAGGCGCCTTCGCGGTACGCTCGAAGAGATGACCCGCTGGAACGAGCAAAGCGACATCAACGCCGTGCATGGCGCTGGTGAAGACCTTGGAATTATCGCCTCTGGCGTAGCGTTCATGCATTCTCGCGAGGCCTGCCCCGACGCGAAGGTTCTTAAGCTGGGTATGACCCATCCGCTGCCGATGGAGAAGATCCGCCAGTTCGCATCGTCCGTGAAGCGTTGCGTGGTGATAGAAGAGGGCGACCCTTACCTTGTCGATTCGATCAGGGCGGCGGGAATCGCCGTCGAGGGCGCCGACACGATGTATCGCTTTGGCGAGTTGTCGGTAGGCAGGGTCAGACGAATAATTGCCGGCGACCTTTCGCCCGAGCCCCAGCCAACGCCGGGCAAACCTCCACAGTTGTGCAAGGGTTGCCCGCACCGGGTGACGTTCGAAGCGTTGAGGGATCTCGGTTGCATCGTTGCCGGTGACATCGGGTGTTACACTCTTGGCGTTCTGCCGCCATTCAACGCGATGGACACCTGTGTCTGCATGGGCGCCAGCATCAGCGTAGGTGTGGGCATGCGGCATTCGCTTGACGAGAAACAGGCCCGAAAGGTCGTCAGCGTCATTGGCGACAGCACGTTCGTGCACAGCGGAATCACCGGACTCGTCGAGATGGTCTATAATCCTCCTTCCAGCGGGCACGTGGTGATAATCCTTGATAACGGAACAACCGCGATGACCGGTCTTCAGGAGCATCCCGGAACCGGTAGGATGCTCGACCACCAGCCTACCAACCAGATAGTGTTCGAGGATCTCATACGGTCGCTTGGTATTGAAAACGTTCACGTTGTGGACCCGGTGAAGGATCACCCGCCCCTGCGGGAGTTGATAGGCGAATGTCTGGCTAACGGGCAGTTGAACGTGGTCATTGTACGCCGGCCCTGCCTTCTTGCCGCCAAACGCATAAAGCAGTACAACTCGTCTGGTGATAGGAATTGATATGTCAGAGAAAGTGACCAATGTAGTTGTCGCAGGCCTGGGCGGACAGGGAGTGCTGACCGCCTCGGACATTATCTCCCGAGCCGCCTTCAATGCCGGTTATGACGTGAAGAAGAGCGAAGTTCACGGCATGAGCCAGCGAGGCGGGTCGGTCGCCAGCGACATCAGGTTCGGCCCGCGAGTTTTGAGCCCGATGGTTCCCGACAATCAGGCGGATTACCTGGTAGTGATGACGGCTGACGAGGTCGAAACGAATCGTCGCGTTCTCAGACCCGGTGGTGTTCTGATCACGCCCGACGACGTGCCCGAAGGGCTCGAAGTCAACCCCAGGAGCATGAACGTAATACTCTCGGCGGTTCTGAGCACGACCCTGAACATAGACGAAAAGCACTGGATCGAGGCGATAAAGGCATCGCTGAAGCCCGCCCTGCACGAGGCGAACGTCGCGACGTTCGTAGCGGTACGCAAGGCCGGTACCGACGCCGAACCAAAATCTGAAGGCGAATAAAGGATCCGATCATGCGGAAATATTCATTCCACCCTGTCTGCGCAATGGACTATCTTCCTGTCGAACAGCTCAGGCAGATGCAGTCAACCAGGCTCAAAAACATCGTCACCAGGGCATACGCCAACGTCGATCTGTTCCGCCAGAGGATGGACGAGCGAAAGCTGAGCCCCGATGATATCAAGTCGGTGGACGATATCTCCCTGCTGCCGTTCATGGTTAAGAACGACCTGCGTGACACGTACCCGTTCGGCCTGTTCGCCAGCGAGCTGCGCGACGTGGTCAGGCTTCATGCTTCAAGCGGCACGACGGGCAAGCCGATCGTGGTGGCGTACACGCGACAGGATGTGGCGGTATGGTCAAGCGCCATGGTGCGAAGCTTCGCGTCCTGCGGGCTTCACGAGGGCGACATCATTCAGAACGCCTATGGGTACGGGTTGTTTACCGGAGGACTGGGAGCGCACTACGGGGCAGAGGAGCTAGGCGCGACGGTCATTCCCATCTCAGGCGGAAACACCGACAGGCAGATCATGGTGATGAAAGATTTCGGCGTCACTGCAATCTGCTGCACGCCGAGCTACTTCTTGCACATTATTGAACGAGCGGGCGAAATGGGCATAGACCTCAGCAAGCTCGCGCTCAAGGCGGGTGTTTTCGGGGCAGAACCCTGGACGCACGAGATGCGAAAATGCATCGAGGAGATGTCTGGCATCAAGGCGTACGACATCTACGGTCTGAGCGAGATTGTAGGCCCGGGTGTGGGCATAGAGTGCGCGCACCAGCAGGGTCTGCATATTTTCGAAGACCACTTCTACCCCGAAATCATAGACACCGAAACGCTTGAACCTCTGCCCGACGGGCAAGAGGGAGAACTGGTGTTCACCACGCTGAGCAAGCAGGCTATGCCGATGATCCGCTACCGCACGCGCGATGTCACGTCGATCATCGCCGAGCAATGCCCCTGCGGTAGAACGATCAGGCGAATACAGCGAATATCCAGACGCAGCGACGATATGTTGATCGTTCGCGGCGTGAATGTGTTCCCCTCGCAGATCGAATCGGCGCTGCTGGCTGTCGAAGGAGTGATGCCCCACTACCAGATTGTGCTCACCCGTCAAAAGGGACTCGACCGCATCGAGGTGCAGGTGGAAGTCACCCCCGCGTTCTTCAGCGACAAGATTCTTGGACTTGAAACGCTCAGGGGACACATCGCACATTCCATCGAAAATACCGTGGGAATCAGGGCCCAGATAAGCCTTGTCGAGCCGCACACCATCCAGAGAAGCGAAGGAAAAGCCAAACGGGTCATTGACAAACGAAACGAGCCTGAAAAGGCAAATTGAAAGCGAGATCGACATGAAGATAAATCAATTGTCGCTGTTCCTGGAAAACAAACCCGGACACCTCAAAAGTGCCTGCAAGGCCCTTGCCGATGCGGGAATTAACATTCTTACGCTCTCACTGGCCGACACGCAACAGTTCGGCATTCTCAGGCTGATTGTGCATGATTGGCAAAAGGCCAAGAGCGTGCTCGAAGGAGCCGGCGGTGTTGTCAATGTCACCGAAGTTGTCGCCACCGAGGTTTCTGACCGACCCGGAGGATTGGCTGAGGTGCTCGACATCATCGACGCGGGCGAGTTGAATATCGAATACATGTACGCCTTTACCTTCAGAAGAGATGATCAGGCGGTGCTGGTGTTCAGATTCGACGACGCCGACGGCGCAGTCAAAACCCTTCAGGAAGCCGGCGTTAAGGTTATTGGAAGCAAAGAGTTATTCAACGGCGAAACAAAATGAACATGCCCCGTTGACCTGGAATTACAGAACCAGGGGGAACAAAAAGAACCGAGTAGACATGGCGCATCCGTTTGAAAATAGAATCTGGGATCGTGAAGAAACGTTGTCGCGAGAGGAGTTGAAGCAGCTACAGCTTGGTCGACTCAAGGAGACGGTGCGCAGGGCGCAGGCGGTACCTTTTTACCGAAAGGCGATGGCTGACGCCGGTGTATGCGAGGACGACATTAGAAGTCTTGACGACTTGCGCAGGCTTCCGATGACGCTCAAGGACGATTTCAGGCAGAATTATCCGCTGGGGTTGCTGGCGGTTCCAAGGGAACAGATTGTCAGGGTTCACGGTTCGAGCGGTACGACGGGCAAACCCACGTTCGTGGCGTACACTGCCGAGGACCTGCAAACATGGGCGAGCATCTGTGCCCGCTTTTTGACGGCCGGTGGGCTTTTGCCGGGGCATCTTGTGCATATCTGCTTCGGTTACGGGTTGTTTACCGGCGGATTCGGGCTGCATTACGGCGTCGAAAAAGTAGGCGCAGCCGTGGTACCCGCGTCATCGGGCAACACTCCTAGACAGATCATGCTCATTCGCGATCTTCAGGCGCAGGTGCTTGTGAGCACGCCCAGTTACGCTTTGAACATCGCCGAGGTCGCCAGAAGCCAGGGCATCCCCCCCGGCGGGCTGGGGCTCAAATACGCCCACTTCGGTGGGGAACCCTGGACCGAAGACATGCGCCAACAGATTGAACGCGAGCTTGGACTTCTGGCGTTCAACAATTACGGACTCAGCGAGATCATCGGCCCGGGCGTCAGCGGTGAATGCGTCAATCGTGATGGAATGCACGTGCAGGAAGACCATTTCATCGTCGAGTGCATCGACCCCGACACGCTGGAACCGGTCGAGGAAGGGCAGCGGGGTGAGCTTGTCATCACATCTCTCACCAAGAAGGCAATGCCCATTATCCGCTATCGGACCAGGGACATCGCATCGCTGAATTCGGCACCATGTTCGTGTGGCAGGACTGGAGTCCGCATGAGCCGGATTGTCGGAAGGACCGACGACATGCTTATCATCCGTGGCGTGAACGTTTTTCCGTCGCAGATCGAGGAGGCGTTGCTCCGCGTGGACGGAACGGCTCCGCATTATCTCATCGAGATCGACCGCCCTGGTACGCTTGACGAGGTGACGGTAAGGGTCGAGGTCAGACCCGAGAGTTTCTCGGACAAGATGAGCCTCATGCAGGGTCTGCACGACAGAATCGACCGCGAGATCCAGTCCATTACCGGAATTCGCGCCAAGGTCGAGCTGGCTGCCCCCCAGAGCATCGAACGTTCGGTGGGCAAGGCCAAGCGGGTAATTGATCACCGCGACCGGTAGCGACATGCTCCTGCGCCAGAGGCCTAGGCGCCCCTAAATCGCCCCTTTGCGTATAATTACCAAAAAGGCGGGTGTATGAGTTATTTCTTCGTTATGTTCTTCACCATCTATGGGTTGTTGAATCTCTACCTCTTCTGGAAAGTCTATGCGGCAATGCCAGGGTTGGGGAAGTGGCATATCCTGCTGGGGATTTTTCTTGTTTTCATGGTTCTCGCGCCCATTATTGCCCGTCGGCTTGACACAAACGGTCACTGGCTCGCCTGGCCTGTGACGCTGATCTCGTACACCTGGCTGGCTGCGGTGTTCTGGTTTCTACTGGTCGGGCTTGGGATCGACACTTGGAATCTTGTCTTCAAGGGCGCGTCGCTGTTCGCGCCCGGCGCGGTAAAGATGATAGTAGGCCCGCGTGTGCTTCTGGCGTCGGCGCTTTTGTCGGTGGGTGTACTGACAACGTGGGGCGTGATCGAGGCCCAGGCGGTCAAGGCCCAGCACATTACCATATCCGTACCCCATCTGCCCCCGGGCTCAAGCAGTGTCACCATTGCCCAGCTTACCGACCTTCATCTTGGCGTGTATACCGGGGGCAAAAGGCTTGAAAAGGTGTTGGCGATTCTGCGCAAGCATAGGCCTGACATGATCGTGGCGACGGGCGATATGATCGACTCGCCGCTTGAACGCATAAGACCTTACGCCGAGATGCTCACACAGGTCCAGGCGCCGCTGGGTAAGTTCGCAGTGCTCGGGAACCACGAGTTTTATGTTGGAATCGAGCCCAGCGAGGCGTTCCATGAGGCGGCGGGGTTTCAACTGCTTCGCGGGGGAAAGGTGCAACCCGCGCCGGGCCTGGTTGTCGCGGGGGTGGACGATCGCACTGCCGATCGAATCGGGGCCGTGGGATACACCGACGAGACGGCGGTGCTTTCGCCACGACCTGAAAACTCGACGGTCATTCTGCTCAAGCATCAGCCTGTTGTGAACGAATCGGCTCTGGGGTTGTTCGATCTGCAGATCAGCGGGCACACTCACGGGGGGCAGGTGTTTCCGTTTCACATAATGTCGCGCATGGTTTATCCGCGATATCGGGGCCTGTATCGCCTTGACGGTGGCGGGTGGTTGCACGTCAGCACCGGTGCCGGCACGTGGGGCCCGCCGATGCGCGTACTGGCCCGACCTGAGGTGCTGATAATCACCCTTCAGGTCGATGACGAAAAAGCAGTGCAATAACCCCATCTTTGCCGCAAGTCGATATGTTATAATCCTCCGGATGACACGTGTGCTTGCCATTGTCGCCCTGTCGTGTTCGTGGGTACAGTTTGCATGGGCTTACGATGATGCGGTAGTGGTGTTTGATTTCGTTGGCGACACCCGCTCAGGGGACGCCATTGCCGACAGTCTGCGCCTCAGACTCGCGCGACATGAGGAATTCTTCGTTCTTGACCAAATCGCCACCACTAACGCCGTTGGTGGCAAGGGCCTGCACGATATCGACGAGTCTGTTGCCGATATAGCGCGCAGGCTGGGGTGCAACCTGGCGATAGTCGGTAGAGTCAAAAGCGAAGGCCCGAATCTTATCGCCAGCGTCGAATGCCTTGACATCTCGGCGGATGGTCGAAGTCGGTCGTGGTCGAAGGAGTTTCGTCATTCCGGTCCGAGGGCGAGCGGGCTGATCGCTCGCGAGATCGTCGAGACCCTGCGAAGCAAGCCCGAGTGGACACCCCCGCAGATTGGCGATGAGCGGATGGGCGACAATCTGTCCGACCCCGTCAATGTCAACGGAGACTTCGACGCTGGGCACGCCGGCTGGGATCGCCCCGACAACGTTTCGACGATGATCGAACCGTCCGACGGGGCGGGGATGTGCGTGCGAATGCGCACCGACCTGCATCGTGACGACTGGCTCAAATACCAGCGGGACCTGCTTTTCGGGCGAGCGTCGCCGGACGACCCACCTGATATTCCCACGATAACAGGTGGCGCGTCGGTCGCCGCTGCCGAGGGCGTGCATTATAAAAGCCAGTACATCAAGGCGACGCCCGGAGCGAGGTACTGGTTGTCGGCGAAATTCAAGGGCGACAAGGGGGGCAAGATATTCGTCAAAGGCTTTGCGAACTTTGCCCACCTGGCCCGCGAGCTTCCCGAGGTGTCGATGGTCGAAATGGACCTGACGCCCGAATCGTTCGCGGCGATGGATCCTTCGCACCGGGCCGAGTTGATTAAACAGGACGCACGAAAGCACCCAATGCGGTATCTGCGGGAGGTGTACAGGTGGCACCTGAACTGTCCGAAAACAAATAAGTGGGTTGCGCTGGCGGAGGTGTTTCCGCCACGAAAAACTTTGAGCGGCGATGTACATTGGCTGCAGATTCAGCTATATGCATACTGGCCGGCAGGAAGTTACTATTTCGATGATGTGCATCTAAGAATGATCGCCCCCGAGGCGGTAGATGAGCAGAGGTAACATGAGATCAGACGTGAACGGCATTAACACAGACATCAAGCTTCAAAAATCCTACACCAACACCGAGTTCCTCAAGGGACCCGACGCGCGTGTGATTCGCGTCCTGGCCGAGTTCATCGAGCCTGAAGGAAGGTTCGAACGCCAAAATGTGCGGAACACCATCGTCTTCTTCGGCTCGACGAGGATAATCCCTCGCGACGTAGCCGAGGAAAACCTCAGGCAGCTCGAATCGACCGCAAACAAAACCGGTCACGCGCAGGGGCTTGAGCCGGCCCTTCAGCGAGCACGCAAAGACCTATTCATGTCGCGATACTACATGGACGCGATGGATCTTGCCGAAAGGCTTACCAAGTGGTCGATGAGCATGCCGGAAGATGACCCGTTTATAGTTTGCACCGGAGGCGGGCCTGGAATCATGGAAGCAGCCAACAGGGGCGCTCACAACGCCGGCGGGCCTTCAGTAGGTCTGAACATCTCGCTTCCGCTTGAGCAGCACCCCAACCCCTACCAGTCGCCGGATCTGTCGTTCGAGTTCCACTATTTCTTCATTCGCAAGTTCTGGTTCATGTACCTTGCAAGGGCGCTGGTGATCTGTCCGGGAGGGTTCGGAACCTTCGAGGAGCTTTTCGAGCTGCTGACGCTTGTGCAGACCGGAAAAACCAGAAGATAGGTCCCCATAGTGATTTACGGCAGCGAGTACTGGAAGGAAATCGTTAATTTCGAGGCATTGGCGAAGTGGGGCGTCATCGCAAAGGAAGATCTTGAGCTGTTCAACTTCTTCGACGATGTCCCCAGCGCATTCGAGTATCTCACCACCGAACTGATGAAGCGAGGCCCAGAAGAACAATAGACAACAATGTCTCCACAGAGCCCAGGAACCCACGCGCCGGGTCAATCCATGTGCGTAATCTTTTGTATACTCTTTATAGGGGTCGAATTGCAAAGAAGGGGTTTTGGGTTTATATTAGGGTTGTCATTATCTCATAAATCATAGTTCGGAGACACATATGGTCCTTCACCTGGTAAGGGCGGCATTTCTTGTTGTTGTGCTTGCGGTCACGATTTCCTTTGCTGTGCAGGGCGAGAATGTCGCGAGGGGCTCGGAGTACGTCACGCTGTATATTCTGATACCCGCGGTGGTGGGCATCGCCGCCATTTTCGTTGACATGTTCTGGCGGCGCAAGCGGTTGCAGGTTCTCAGCGGGTTGTTCTTCGGCCTGTTGGCGGGTCTTGCGATAGCGTACATCTTCACCCTGGTCATAGACCTTGTGGTGATGTTGTTTGTTCCAATGATGAAGGTCGATCATCCCGGCCCGGTGCCAATGGCGCCCGAGACGCAGATAGTGGGCGCCTCGATGGACGACCAGCAGGATATGGAAGCCCTCGCCGCCTCAAAGCGTTCCTACGCCCTCGCCAAGGCCGACTGGGAAAGCAGGCTCAAGAACTACAACCAGTACATGAGCGAGTACAAGACCGTTCAGCTTATAAAACTGCTGGTTGGTTCGGCGGTGGTGTTCATGTGCGTGTCGTTCGTGCTGCAGACGAAGGACGACTTCCGCTTCGTTATTCCGTATGTCGAGTTCTCGAAGGAGACCAAAGGCGCCAGGGCATTGCTGCTGGATACGTCGGTGATTATCGATGGGCGAATCGGCGACATCGCCGAAACCCGAATACTCGAGTCGGAGGTGCTCATCCCGCGGTTCGTGCTGGCCGAGCTTCAAGCCATCGCCGACAGCGACGACAAGCTCAAACGCAACCGGGGTCGACGCGGGCTTGACGTGCTCAACCGCCTGCAAAGCTGCGACAAGATCGACATTCGCATTATCGACCCGCACGTTTCCACTGTCGAAGAGGCCCCCGACGTTGACGCAAAACTCGTCGCGCTGGCGCAGCACCTTGACTGCCGAATCGTTACCAACGATTACAACCTCAACAAGGTCGCCCAGCTCAGGGCGGTGGATGTGGTCAATATCAACGATCTGTCAAACGCCCTCAAGCCGATTGTGCTACCGGGCGAGAAACTCAGCGTAAAGGTTATCAAGCCCGGCGAGGAAGCGGGACAAGGCGTAGGGTATCTCGAAGACGGCACTATGATCGTCGCGGAACAGGGGCGGGATTACGTCGGAAAAGAAGTCTGGATCACCGTCACAAGCGTGCTTCAGACGTCGGCGGGAAGGATGATTTTCGGAAAATTGGACCCCGACCGCACTTTCGGAC
>CAZWAT010000069.1:5774-12783 GCA_964632015.1 uncultured Planctomycetaceae bacterium | reverse complement strand
GACGTGCATACCTCCATTATATTCGACACCCCTGGCAAGTTTTTTGTTTGTGCCTCGACGGGCGATGTTCGTCGCGACGGTGATGCAACCCTCGCCGCCTGCGTGGGCGACTATCTGTGCCTCCTGCTCATGTCGCACCGCGTTAAGCACCTGGTGTTCGAGCCCGCGCTCGCGGAGCATTTCGCTGAGTCTTTCGCTTGCGCCCACGCTTCGAGTACCAATCAGCACCGGCCTGCCTTCGCGGTGAACCCTGGCGATTTCAGAAACGATAGCATGCCACTTGCGGTTTTCGGTGGCGAACACCATGTCGCCCAGCTGATTTCTCACCACGGGGCGATTTGTTGGTATCACCACCACAGGCAGGCGGTATATCTGCCAGAACTCGCTGCATGCTTCCCACGCGGTGCCCGTCATGCCCGACAGGTGGCGATATAGCCTGAAGAACCTCTGAAAGCTTATTCTTGCGAACGTATCCTTGGCGGGGTTGACGTCGAGTTTTTCTTTCGCCTCCACTGCCTGATGCAACCCCTCGCGCCATTCCCGGTCTGGCATTAGTCGGCCGGTGAATTCATCAACGATGACCACTTTCCCATCCTGAATAACATAGTGCTTGTTCGGCAGGTAGAAATTCCTCGCCGTAAGCGCCTGCGTCACCAGTTCCTCGCGTCGTCTCGCCCCTGCCCATAGCCCTCCGAGGTCTCGGGCCTGTTGATCGATCAGCTTCTTTCCGTCGGTAGACAGGTTGATATCCCTGTATCGCTCATCAATGGTGAAATGCCGACCCGCGATGAGTTTTTCGGCGATGCTTGCAGCTTGCACGTAGGCCTCGACCTGCTGGGCGTTAGGAGCATTGCCTGAAATTATCAAAGGCGTCACCGCCTCGTCGATGAGCACCGAGTCAGCCTCGTCCACGATCGCGCAATGCAGGCCTCTTTGCAGAAGTCTGGCTTCAGTATCGTCGTGCTGCCCCCTTGCGATGCTGTCGATGATGGTGTGCGCCAGCCCCCGCCGGCGCCCCAGAGTAATGCGATCTCGCAGAAAGTCAGCGGCAACTTCCTTGTTGGTGCAGTAGGTGACATCAGCGTGATAGGCGATTCGTCGCTCGGCCGGGGGCATGTCCTGCTCGATATGGGCAACGCTTACATGGCAGAATTCATACAGGGGGCGCATCCATTGGGCATCTCGACTCGCAAGGTAGTCGTTTACGGTGATGACGTGACACCCCCTGCCTCGCCATGCCGCCAGAATAGCCGGTATCACCGCCGTGAGCGTCTTGCCCTCGCCAGTCGCCATTTCCGCAACATATCCATTGTTCACCGCCATCGCGCCGGCAATCTGTACAAGGTATGGCCGTTCACCCATAACCCGCACCGCCGCCTCACGAAGAATGGCGAACGCGCGAAGGCGATCGATCCTTCCTTCCCGCCCCCTGACGAATAGCTCCCGCATCTGGGTCAGCGTGGTCTTCAGGGCAGAGTCGCTCATGTTGGCGTACCCGCGTTCCATTGCAACCACTGCGGCGGCGTCAGAAAGCAGCATTTTTCGGCGTGGAATCGCCCGCTTTATCCACCCACCTGTCAGTGTCCACGCGGCATCGAGTCCCTTTGGAAGTTTTCCGGGCCGGGGTTGCTGTGCGAGCATCCTCCATGTGCCTGCGGGTATACCGCTCATATGTGGAACCTACGCTGAAGAAGCTGCGTCAGCGACCTGTACCATTGCCGCACGAGCGGCTTTGGGGGAAGGCTGAACCTGGCGACAACTCGTTGTCCGGGCATAATCGTGACAGGCCCGGATGACTGGCACTCGATGCGGAACTCGAAAACAGGTTCCTGCGCAAGGGTGCCGTGCTCGTCGCGTGGACTTGTGCGGATAGTACCTCCCGCTTGCACCCCAAGGGCCGGGGATGAAAGTCGCCTCGTACCGGCGGATGGGTGTCGCTCGATGAGTCTGCCGGGAATTTCGATATCCGGTCGGTTGCGAACGCGTATGCTAACGTCCCCGCATTCCTCGGCGAGAAGCAACGACGCGCAATCCTGTCCCGCAGCCGCCTGTATTATCAACTTGTCGAGGCTGACGACTTCGCCAACCAGATCACCCTGCCTGATAAACGCCCCTCCAAGCCTGTGTCCAATGGGCGAAACCCACATTCCCTCAAGGGGCGAGACGACTTCAAGAGCGGCGAGTCTTTCTTCGTAATGTTCGATTATGCGATCGTGAGCCTCTATCTGCTCGGCCAGCAATGTCGCAGTTCGCGGATGAGCCCTTGGCGGGCTCAGGACGATTCGTCTTTTGGCGACAAGCTCGTCACGCTGGGCTTTGAGCTCGCCCAGCGCCGCCTCAATGTCAGGATTTCGGGCCTGTACGAGCGGACTTCCTGAACTCACCGTCGATCCGCTTGGAGCGATTCGCGACACGAATCCATCCGCGCCGGCGTGAACGTATGCCCGATGAACCGGGTACACAACGCCCTCGATGCGAAAGTTATCGTCAACCGGTATCGTAGCAATCGCCATTACCGGTACGATGACAGCCACCAGTGTAAGCGCGACAGCACGTGTGCGGGTTCTCGCCAGCTCATTATTCACGGCAAGATAATGCACCACCTTGCCCAATGGAACGAGCAGCCATGTGGCAACGGCAGCCAGCGCCATCAGCACGCCTATCACAAAGAATTTGCTGGCGACAAACAACACTATTGCCGTGCATATGAAAAATCTGTAAATCGTTGACGCCACCCCATAAATGCCCAGCCAGTACCGCTCGCCCCCGGTGCGCGCCGGCGTCTGAACGGGCTTTACGCCGTAAGCATACCTGCGGATGAGATATGTCAGATACTCCCTGCTTCTATGGGAGAGGTTAGGCATTTCCAGGAGGTCCGAAAGAATGTAGTAACCGTCATATCGCAACAGCGGGTTTGCATTGAAGACGAGCGTCGTGACTCCAGCGATGAAGATCATGTTGTAGGCCAGCGCGTTTATCGTAGTTCCCGCAGCCGTGTTCGCCCATACGATTGCGGCGATAGCCCCCACCGCGGTTTCGACGAACATCCCCCCCGCGCCGACCACCGCCCGATGCCATTTACCGGGCAGAATCCACGAGCTGGACGCATCTACATACGGCATTGGCATAAAGACCAGCAGCATGATGCCCATCTGGTGCACTTCCCCGCCGCCCCCTTCCGATCGCCCCAGCTTCTTGCATGCGAAAGCGTGTGCGAACTCGTGCAGCACCTTGCACAATATGAACGACACATACAGAAGCGGCAGGTTGGAATGGTCAAGAACGCCCTGCCCCTGATCAAGCAGATCGCCAATCCTACCGCTGATGCTCCAGAGTCCAGCGAGGATTATCGCCGCCCAGCACACCAGGCCCGGAATGCTGAACACCCTACCAAACAGCCCTACCCACCTGTCGAGGAAGGCGTCGGGGTCGAGCAGCGGAATGCGAACGAACAGCAGGTTCATAAGGTAACCCTGTGCTTCTCGCACACGGCGTTTTTTATACCTTGCGAAAAGACTTTCGGCGTCGCCGGGCAGTTCGGTGTACAGCAGATTTCCGGTGTATAGTTGTCCGAGCAGGCTGATGGCTTCGCCCTGGGTAGGCGCGCTGTCGCCGAGGCTTTCGTTGCTCGCCTGCCATGCCTGGGCGACGGTGCGGGTTCCGTCAAGCATCGCAACGAAGTGATACGCCGCCTGGTTCAGCCGGAAGTGCTGATTGTTCGCGGGGTCGGACACGACATGCCACAACTGCCCGCGATAATGCTGACGATGTATCTGAACCGTCGCCCGTAGCGACGGGCGGAGGTCTGCGACACGATACCAGGACTCGTTGAATGTGGGGCGTTCAAGTGCCATTTCACCACCACATCTTCATGCGTATCCAGTCTACGAGGCGATGCGTCCAAAGCCAGGCGTAGACGCGTTTATCGACGCAAATCTTCGCCATACCCGTCATACCCGGCCGGAGGCTTTCGTCCGTTTCGTCCAGGGCGACCCTGACAATGAAGACATTGCGTTGATCAACTACCTGCGCGACGGGATGGATGGTTACAACGGTGAATTTATACCGCCTGGATGGATCGGACGCGGTCGCGAGTTCGCCCGTCATGCCCTGTCGAATCTCACAGATGCAGTCTTCGGGAACTTCAAGCTCGGCGAACAGATCGTTGACAGGCCCGACGTCGAAGAGCCTGTCGCCCATTTTTACCGGCGCGTTGATTCTCTGCTTCAAGTCGCCGCTGAGCACCCTGCCATCGATTGGTGCGACGAGGTTCGCACGTTCAAGTCGGTGTTCAAGAAGTTCGACTCGCTGGTCGATCCGGCGTAGTCGGGCCTTGGCGATCTGCGAGTCGACAATCTTACCGGTCGCGACGGCAGTGTCGAAGTCTCGCTCATGCTCCGCCCGCTCAGACAGCAATGCAACAAGTTCTCGCCGAAGATCCGACTCATCAAGCCTGGCCAGAATCGTCTCGCCTCCGACCACCTGTTCGTCAGGTTCCACCAGCACCTCGCTGATGTATCCGTCGAACGGTGCTGAAATCGCATATCTGCTTGCGGTTTCAAGCTCGAACGACGCATCGACGTTGTATTCTCCACGGGCGAAGAACGCGAACGCCAGAAACGCCGCCACCGCCACAGACGCCAGCTTGACCCACGTGTATCTCGGGCCGACGATTGCGGCGCCGAGTCGACGGGCACAACTGGCGGCTTTCGCACCAATCCACCGGTCGTGCTTGTGCAGGTTTTCGAGCCTTCCCATCGCAAGATCGCACGTCAATCTGAGCGATTCGATATTCCGAAGCGTCATTGGTTGATGCTCTTGGGTCTCGGCAGTCAGCACGCCGATAGGGTCGGCCCCCTTGCGCAAGGGAAGACTGACCACGCATGACTCGCCATGCTCCCGCGAAAACGCCTCGGCCACACGCGATATGCATGTGCTTTGGGGATCGGATGGATGAACGATCTCGACGTCCTGGTCGATGCATTCCTCCATCACGCCCTCGATGGACTTGACCAGAGCCATCTTCCTGTTGACCTTCTCGGTGTGGCTGGTCGCGACAAGCTGAACGTTGTGCCCTTTGAGCATGCCCAGACTCACACGGGCGCATTTCCATCGAGAGGCAACCTCGTTGCACATCGCCATGGCGGCGGATTTGAAGCGATCGGTATCGTTCAGCGCGCAGAGCGTCTCAAGGGCCATTCGCAGGCGATCAAAATCAACCTGCCTCGACTGAAGCGTCAGTCGCATCTCGTAGAGACTCAGCAAAGAAGCGGTGAATTCGAGCCGCTCCTTCACACGGGCAAAAACCTCGCGATCAGATGACTCGACGAAAAAGGCCTCGAGTCCACGGGCCTCGCCGGGTCTTGTAAGAATGGGCACAAGGATGATGTGCCGCTTCGCGTTGGCGCCATAAAGATCTTCCGACGAATGCAGCGCAAGCACCTGCGTGGCCGGTTGCTTCAGAACGCCCACGCCCGCTTTCAACACCTGCCTGATCCACGCAGGGACGGCCGAGTTGGGGGCAAGTTGGGGATATGCGGCAAGCACATCAAGACCCGCCGACCTGTCGGGCCTGAATATCGCCCCGCCCTGCGCAGCCGAGATGCGACACTGGAACGCCAGCAGTTGTATGAGGAACTGCTCGGGCGACCCTTCAAACCGTGTCAGGTGCGCGATGAGATCGAGTGTCGTTGCTCCGTGAGCAGTCGCCTGCGAAGATGTACCAGAGCCAACGGTCATCGAGCTTCACCTTATCAACACCGGGGGTCGTTTATTTGCGCACTCGCTTCGCGGCGTCAAGCTCAAGCTCGCCGTACTTCTCTTCATGAGCGCGAATGATCTGTCCCAGCGTAATCGCAAGTCGCTTGGCGGAGAAGTAGTTCAGTATCACCCTGTCGTTGATCATGAAGACGACGTCGGGCTGGTTCTGTTCTTTCTCCCCGCCGGAGGGATTTGAAACGTTGACGCCGAAATCGAGCAGCACTTCCTCGGCGGTGGCATTGGCTCGGAAGGCGTTGGCGTAATTTGTATTCATTTTGCGTTCGTCTATCGCAAGACGAACCTGCTGACCTTCGCCCTGGGGGGGCTGTGCGGCAACGGGAGCATCTGATGATACAGGATTATCAACGGTCATTTGAAACTGTCCTTTCACATGTGTTGGACGCAACTGCGGCGTCCGGTTGGGCCGGTGCGGGATTCACATTATCCACACCGGTAAAAAAAACTCTGACGTGCTCGCCCGCAGGCCTGGCGTCCGGATTGGCCAGTTCCACGCGAACCATCAACGTGTCACTGGCTGCGTCGGCAACCGCAGCCTTATGGATGATGCGTCCAGTCAGACCCTCGCCACGCCCAGCGGACAACACGACTTGAACCTCCTGGGCGAGACCAAGCCTTTCGGCAACATCACGAGGCGCCGGTACGTCAATCCACAACGGGTCGATGCGCACAACGCGGATGACTTCCTTGAGGGTATCAGCCGACTCTCCCGCATGCTTGAAGATATGCTCCACCACGCCGGGGATCGGGCTTACGATCCGCATCCTGTCGAGACTAAGCTGGGCCCGTTCATATCTTCGCTGATCCTGAAGCTGCTGAAACTTCACTTTCTCTACAGACAGCTCTGCCACGATGACCTCAAGCTCAGCATGTCGAACTTCAAGCTCTGTGGCGGCCCCGCCTTCGAAGGCCTGCTTGATCTTCTCGCAGTCGACCCGCTTCTGCGCCAGTTGCGCCTCGGCGGCCCGAATGTGCACTGTTTCGCGGGCCTGGGCGGCAAGTTGTTCAAGCTCAGCCTGCTCGACAGAGTCATCCTGCCTCACCAGAACAGTCCGCGGAGCAACAGAATCGCCGACCTTCACCTCGACGCTGGCGATTCTTCCCGGGCTGACAAACGACATAATCACGTCGTCGCTGGGGTAAGTTACCGCCTCAATTCCGTCAGGCGACGCCCACACCGGAACACACGCCAGTATAGCTAGCGATGCGAGGCATGCGGATTGTCTAAAAC
>CAZWAT010000069.1:0-5674 GCA_964632015.1 uncultured Planctomycetaceae bacterium | reverse complement strand
GACTGGTCATACTCAATTGTCAGATCCGAGGTTATATCATCCGCACCGTTACCCATAATCAGCAATGACCCATCGACCAGGCTGCCAATATTGAGGTGGTGGCTGAGGCATATCACCACACGATCATGCATCGCATGGCCGCTGATGACTCTTAGCGTTCCCGCGGGCGAGTTCAGGCCTTCGCGCCGAGCGTTCCCGCTGGACTCCCAGACATACCGACGCATCTGGTAAACGGTTCCAACCTCCGAGGCTGCATATATGCCCCAGGATTCGCTCGCGTTAGCCGACCCAAGTATTCTGCCCGTAACCTTGACCGAGCCGATATAACCAGATCCGACTATGTGCTCGTCGGCAGTACCGAAGTACCCATCCGCACCGGGATCAACGGCGGCTGCTATTGCCGAGGCGACCATATCGCTGGCGATCGTCACCTTCCTGATCGTGCCACCCGTTACGGTATCTGTTGCCAGGGCCGGGTTAGACTGGTGAGCGTCGATCATGAGATTGTCGCCTTCGCCGGCCTGCGAACCTTCATCACCCGGGGTAAACCCGGCGAGAATCCAGCTACTCACCATCTGGCCTTTGATCTTGACACTTGTGACGTCATGGCTGGAGTACAACATCCCATTGACCATGTCGCCGGTCGTGAAGCTGCATATCGATCCACCGGACCAGGCCTTTCCACCATAGCCACCCTTGGTCACGAACGTCCGCAGGTCACCCTGCGTTGCAACGATTCCGTCGAAGTCACCCGACACCTGCAACTTCCTGATGCCGTTTCTGGCACGCATGCTTGCTTCGTGGTCGCCAAAATCATTGCTGACGACAGCAGTGCGAAGCTCGCCGCGATCGACGTTAAGCACGCCGCCAAACGAACCAGCTCGCAGCGAGACCAGGTCACCGTTGGTCACGGTGATTTCACTGTCAAGGTCTTCACTCACCTTGAGTGTTCTCAGAGTACCTTTCACTGTCACGTCCCCGGTCATGCTTCCGCGGATGTCAACAGTTCGAATGTCGCCCATGACCGAAGCGATATCTCCGCTCGCCGATCCGGTGATCTTGACAGTCCTGGCGGTATCGACACTCAGCGATCCGCCGGTAAACTCACCTATGGTCATCTTGTTGACCGTTCCGGCATTGAAGTTGACATCGGTCAAATCGCCAACCTTCAAAGTGGACACACCACCAAGCAGGTTCCACGTTCCGCCGTCGGCATCGCCTGTAGTCAGCCGCTTCACCTCACCGTCAATGTTGACATCTCCAAGCTCAACGCCCGGGCCTGTGGTCAGGGTGCTCAGAGCATCGTCGTCGTTTCCGATAATGTTGATTGTCTGGACTGCCAGGCCTGCGTTGGTAATATCCAGCCTGGTCCTGTTTGTGGTTCCCACCAAGACGACAGTGTTTGTGCCTTCGTCGTACCATCCGCTACCCGGGCCGCGAAGGTTGAATGTCAAGTCGCCAACGGTTATGGCACGGGTGTCAGAGTTGAACTCAACGCCAACGCCGGGAATCGCTGCAAAGTCCACAATCTGCTTTGTGACGCCTTCAAGCTTCGCGTCGATGACCGTATCGGCAACGACAAGGCTCTGGGATGGATCGGCGCCAAAACCGTCTTTTACTGTCATTCGAACTATTGAGCTTGTGCCAGGCGCGGGCGTAAGGGCGTTGTTCATATACGCATGCCTGAGCCCTCCCGAGACATCGCCCGGATCAACACCCGCAGCAGCGACAGACTGATCGAACATGCCCCTAACAGTCATCTTTCTGATATCGCCGCGATGCACGTTGCCCGTTACTGAATCATAACCTGCTGCAATCACAGACGTTATAACGTTGCCGGTAATGTTGACGGTTCCGATATCCCACAAGGCAGTGACGTTGGTATCGATGAGGTTTCCGGCGATGAACGTGGTTATCTCGCCTCCGCTGCGTATTCCTGCCTCCTCGATATCGCCAGTGACCTGCAACTTCTTGATTCCGATCTCTGCCGATGCGTCGCCAGTCATATTGC
Source organism: uncultured Planctomycetaceae bacterium (assembly GCA_964632015.1). GTDB lineage: Bacteria > Planctomycetota > Phycisphaerae > SM23-33 > SM23-33 > JAAYCO01. The sequence continues at coordinate 3,663 of CAZWAT010000069.1, read as the reverse complement.
CCTTGACCACCAATGTGGTGATTGATCGCTCGGCGGTAACGTCCGCATGCATGTCCCCAACAACCGTAAGCTTGGTAATATCGCCAGCAGCATATATGATCTGCGCGACACCGTCGGTGCCGACATCACCGTTCATCACCGTTATGCACTTGATGTCGGTAGCCGATGTGACACTGCCGTTGAGGCTGCCGGTAGTGACCTTGATGGTCTTTATTCCCGCTCGCGTCGTCTCCACATCGCCGTCAAGATTACCGTTGGTCACGGTGATCGTGCCGATTTCCTGGGCAGTAATGTCACCCAGAATCGACCCGTTCTTGACAGTGATCGAGGTCAGCGTGCCCCAGTCACTTGTAATGTTTCCAACTATGTCGGCGTCAACGATCTTAAGCTTTTTCAGCGAACCACCGATCTCAAGATCGCCTATGATGCTTGCCCCAACAGGCAAGTTGAGCGTGCCGATATCGCCAAAGACGCTCAACAGGCCGCTTCTTCCAAGCCCGGGAATGATCCCACCAAGCGCACCGTTGATGTCAATTCGCTTGAGGTTGCCGTAAGTCGTAAACTGGCTGAACATCGTTCCGTGTATCTGAACCCGTCCCACATCGCCTGAAACACATATGGTCGAATACAGGTGGTTGTCATCGCCGGTTCTTCCGACGACCAACTGTTTCAGGTCTCCGCTGATGTTGATTATCTGAGTCCTGTGGTCTTCGTCGGGTTCGATGCCTAGCGACGACCTCGTTACGATCTTCCTGACCGTGCCATGGACATTGATATCGCCAAAAATGCCGTCCCAAGCTTCGATCAGGTTCACCGAATTGCTGACGGGGCTTTCGATGGTGCTTATGCCGGCGAAGATACCACCCTGACAGACGATCTTGCCGATTCGCCCTGCAGAGACTATCTCGCTGTCCTCATCAATGTCGCCATAAACCTTCAACGACTTAAGATAGCCTGTTGCCGGGCCCCAGAGAACAAGATCAACGTCCTGCATGTCACCCTTGATAACCATGTTGGTGATCTCGCCGGCGACGGACACTTCAGTATCTACCAGATCAGTTGTTGTCTCAAGCTTTCCAATGCTGCTGACCCTGAAAGTGGAGCTAACGATATATTCTGTGGTCTTTATGCTCTTGACTTTGCCATCGAAGTATATCTCCACCCCATCCATCCGGCGGGCACTGACCTGAGATATCTGGTTAGCGTTGGGGCTTTCTATCACGACGCTTGTCAAGTCGCCGGTAGGTCCATAGGCGCAAATCTTGCCAATTCGCCCGCTGATGATGCTGATAAGCGAGCTATGGATACCAATGCCGCCCGCGCTGATTTCGCCTATGACATTCTTGATGTTCGGCGAATTATAGTGACCAGCGATTACGGTACCGATTATTCCAAGCGAATCCACTGAAGTGGTAATCTTGTTTATGTAGTTTCCGTCAATTGCCGCGCAGTAAATAGCGGCACCCGGCCCGGACATGCTGATCAGGCCTATTCCAGCGGTGATTGGCCTTGTCAGTATCACGTATTGCCAGATCCAGAGTTCTCCACCTGCGACATATCCCGTCAACCATGCGCCGTTGGTGCCAATGATCCTTGCGATGCCGGGGTTGTTCCCGTCATCCCAGTGGGCAATGATTGCCCCTGCAAGTGCACCGTAGACCAGGCCGTTCTCTTCATTTACCCAATACGGGCCGTCGATTTTCACCGTGCCAATCGACCCGCCGCTGAAGATACCCGACATTGGCTTGAGTGCCGTACCAGGCCCCATCGTGCCGTAGTCATAACCATACAGGCCATCACCAACGTCAATGCTTTCGAGCCTGTTGCCGGTCCACACAACACCTTGAATCCCATGCCATTCGTTCAGGCCGTTGACCCTGTCGGCGTCCGCGACAATGCTGTTTGCGGTATCGGTGATACGCGCATCCCATATGTATCCGTCGACCCTGAGGCTTTGGATTGACCCGACAAGGTTCAAGCCATTGACCCGGCCGTTAAAATATCCAAACTGCGCTTCATTCGAATTCTGAAGCCCGACATTGGGAGCGCTTATCGCGCTGTGAACATATGCGCCGGTAACTCCACGATAAGCGCCAAGATTCCCGCCACTTGTTGTATTTGTACCACTGTTGAACTGCCCGATAAGCCGGAACGACTGAATGTCACCCGTGAGGTTCGCCCCTACCACATTGCCTCGAATCGCAACCTCCGCGAGAGTCGAATCAAGATGGTAAACATTCAAACCCGTACCCGAGAAAACTACAATGCCGGGATACAGCGGATTGTCTGTCAGTTCCATGTGGCCGACATTGACGATACCATCGGTTGTGACCGTAGCTGGGCCAGTTATCTTGAGGTTGGCGATTACGCCACCAATGCCGCCCTCGCTATCTTCCACAGGTATATATGTCCAACTATATACAGTAGATTCCCTGTCCAGCGGCGTAATGGTGATTCTGCCGCCGCTGTCATCCCACATCGTGCTCGTTGCCCCATCAGTAACGGGGTTCTCATTGGCCGGCCCGATCCAGCCGCCGTGGTTATGATATATTGCACCGTGAACATATACGTTGCCAATGTCGCCACCGGGACCTCGACGCAATGAGGGCATACCGCCGTCAGTCTCACCCATGACGCCCCAGCTTCCGTGCACCTCGATAAGGTCTATTCTTCCGCCCTCACCGATCTTGTCCTGGTTGACCTCTATCAGGACGGATGGCAGGTTGCCGCCAACCTCGATTACCCCGATGCTCCAGGTCGAACTGAACACGGACCCGTTCGCCACGCTTTCGGCAGAGTAAATGTTCTGAATGTATGCGTTGGGATTGATCACGCTGCCCGCATGGATCTCACTCACCAGCGGCCCCACGGTGCTCCCAACCCTACCGATATTATTATCGGAATAGACATCCAGAGATCTATAGGTATTGCCACTGACAAGCCTGCCTATGGTTCCGGCAACCACCGCGCCAATGTCTCCTCCGCCGTGGCTGTAGATCAGCCCGTCCGACCAGTCGCTCACGTAAATACCGCCTATTCCACCGCCGTTTACGCTGGATATACTGGCGTATTCGCCGTTTGGAGCCTGCGCGAAGGAGCCGCCGCCCAGCCCGCCCTCCACCGTCACTCCGCCAAGAGCAGCCGTGGGGCCTCCCTCGATATCAAACATGTAGAGGTAGCCTGAACCCTCCCTGAGCCTGGAAACCTCTATGAAATACACGTCAGCGTACATGGGCGTGAATTCAAGATCGCTTTCGAGATAGCGAGCAAGCAGATTGCCCTGGGAATCCACAATAGAAATCACGCACCCGGCGCACAGCACATTGCTCATGGAAATGGTCTGACCAGCCATCAGCCCCATCGCGTAATAGTCATATGGATCGATTTTGTCCGCCATGCCCATGACCGTGAACGAACCCGTGGGGTGGCTGAGGAAGGTGGCGTGGGCCTTGGTGTTGTTGTCGTAGTCGAACATCTCGCCCTCTTTCCACTGTTGGGAAGAGGCGTTCTCACCCTCGGGCTTGTATACTTCCCACTTGGTAAATTCGTGAGAGGGTGGATCGACGTTGGCGTCATTCCATACCTGTATGCCCGAGTAGAAATATCCGTCCCGTGATGAAACCTGTCCAAGCACGCCGTTAACAGTGATCATCGACTCGCTGC
>CAZWAT010000068.1:0-12868 GCA_964632015.1 uncultured Planctomycetaceae bacterium | reverse complement strand
CCAGATAACCGCCTCGATGCCGCCAAGCACCGTGTACATCGTTGCCACGACGCCCATCACAAAAATGCAGGCGACAACCGACATGCCCGTTGCCGCGCTTAATGCGAGAGATGGCAAGTATAATATTATAGATATTCGCATCATTTGAAACACAACCCATTGCCCGCTTGCCAGAAGCCTCGCGGCGGCGTTGAACCTTCTTTCGAGATATTCATATGGCGTGGTGACATTGAGCCTGCGAAAGAACGGGATATACACTGCCGACACAATTCCCACCAGCACGATAGGCGATATGCTGATGATCAGACTCGTCCAGTTTCCGGTATACGATTCAACCGGCATCGACATGTAGGTGATAGCGCTCAGGGCCGTGCCGAAAATGCTCACCCCCGCCGCCCACCATGGAACCCGTCTCCCACCGCGGAAGAAGTCGTCGGTGGTCTTCTCTCTTCGCGAAAACCATGCTCCCATCGCCACCATCGCCGCGAGGTACGACAAGAGCACCACGTAATCTATTGTCACGAACTGCGCCAACATCTTCATTCCTTGATCGCCGACATGATCCGCTCTGCCCTGATATGGTTTCTGATTGCCCGCTGTGCCTGAGCGGGCGAACGACTTTGAATCGCCCGAACAATCTTGAGGTGATCCTGTTCGCTGTCTGGCCAGCGTACCGGAGGCCAGCCCTCATGCCCCGGGGCTTTGGTGAGGCAGCGGGTGGCAATTTCGTCGAACTTGGCTACCAGCAACTCGCAACCGGCCCCGGCAACCATGCGCTGGTGAAACTGGTAGTCCAGGTATCCCGCCTGACCCTGCTTAAGCCTGCGATCTTCAACGAGAGCCGCAAGCGATTCAAGATCCGCCAGAATCTTCTGATCCCCTTCGGCACTGACTATTCTCGCCGCCTGGCATTCAAGGGCCTGTCTAAAAAGCATCGCCTCGGCGAGTTCCTTGGTGCTCATCCGCCTGAGGTGGATTCCGCTCTGGGGCTTTATGTCAATGAGCTGCTCCTGTTCGAGCCTGCGAAGCGCCTCCGACACGGGCACCACCGACATGCCCAGCTTCGATGCTAGAAGACGAACCGACCACCTGCGCTTCGCAAACCCACCATCAACAATCATCTTCTTCAAACTGCGGTACGCATGCTGCGCCTTGGTCAGACCCGGACTCAAATCTCTCGCCTGCATCTTCATGATCGGGATTATAGCGAATGACGCCACTCATGTCGGTAACCTCTCACCCAACTAGTTTTCTTGATTCAACCAAAAACGTCTCCGTGCGGCTTGATAGCACCAAAAACGTCTCCGCGCGGCTTGATACCGCCAAAAACCTCTCCGCGCCACGTAAAACCCCTGCCTTCTGGCGTCTCCAACTCGGCCTGACTCCGCAAAAAACGTCTCCGCGCAGCTTGATAGCACCAAAAACGTCTCCACGCGGTGTCTCCGCACGAATGAGCAACCGTCTGTTCGGCGATGGAAGATTGTATTGGTGTAGGGCGCCACCGATTAGAGGCAAGGCCTGACATGGGCAGCATTACGGATCTGCAGGAACCGCCATGAATAGTCGCTCATCGCAACCTGGGCGCTGACTTGCGGGCTTGTGTTCAACCGGTTTCCTGAACTTGAGCAGGATTAACGCTTTGCTCAAGCCGAGCATTGCCTCGACTGTTCTAACACCTATGTTCAGACACTGAAGTGTTATCCGTGTGCTGAGCAACCAATCCGCAATTGCTTCTACTTTTTCAGGGCCCGAGGACCTGCTCACTACTCAAAAATTCACTTTCTCGCTGGCCAAGTCCGCGAGGCCTATTGACTATCGTTGGTCGGGTGTTATCATCAACTGTCATGACAGCTCTGCCGCGTGTTGCGGCGGTGATGATATGAAGGAACATTGAATTGAATCATTCCATGCGAGCAAGCAGGGTTCTGACAAAGTTGCGAAACGGCGAGGTGGTCAACTGCTTCAAGATGAACCTTGCCGATGGACGAGTTGCAGAAATTGCGGGCATGTGCGGCTATGACTGCATCTGGGTTGACGTAGAGCATGTCGCCAACGATCTGAACGTGGTTGAAAACTGCATCTGGGCGGCCAAGACGCACGACGTGGATGTGCTGGTTCGGGTGGCGAGGGGAAGTTACAGCGATTACATCCGCCCGCTCGAGCTTGACGCCAGCGGCATCATGGTGCCTCACCTGATAAGCGTCGCCGACGCGAAGGACGTCGTGAGGATGACCCGCTTCATGCCAATCGGCAGAAGGCCTATCGATGGGGGCAACGCCGACGGTTCATATTGCGGCGTTTCCACGAAGGATTACATCAAGTCAGCCAACGAACAGCGTTTTGTGATAGTTCAGATTGAAGACCCCGAGGCCATGGAAGACCTCGACGCTATAGCCCAGGTTCCGGGAATAGATATGCTGTTTTTCGGTCCTGGCGATTTTAGTCACGCCATCGGAGCAGCGGGCGAGGTGAATCATCCCAAGGTTGTCGACGCCCGGCTCAAAGTCGCTGCCGCCGCGATCAAGCATGGCAAGTTCGCGGGCACCGTCACAGGGCCTGACCGCGAGCAGATTGAAGACCTCAAGAAACTGGGGTATCGCTTCCTCGCGCTGGGCGCTGACGTGCTGGCGCTAATGCAATACTGTCGTACATGTGTCGATTTATTTATGCCTTAGGCAAAGGGGGCAGTCCTTTTTCGTCACAGCAGGCGCAGCATTACCCCAAGCACCTGTTCGTACAGAAAGCCTATCGGATCGATTGGCACATCGACGAATCGGGGCACCATGATCAGCGCCAGCAGCAGGATAGGCCCGAACCTTCGTTGCCATTCCATGAACCCCACGCGGCTCGACGCGGGCAGGTACTCTCGCAAAATATGATGGCCGTCAAGCGGGTACAGCGGTATGAGGTTGAACGTAAACAGCACCGCATTGATGCTCACGCCGATGCTCATCATCACCAGCCCCCGCTCATATATTTGTGATTCGACCGGTACGGCGAGCATGACACGAATGCCCGCCAGGAACAGCAGCGCGAGCACCACGTTGCTCAAAGGTCCGGCCAGCGAAACCATGATATCGCCTAGGCGTCGCGGATGAAGATTCGCCGGGTTTATCGGCACAGGTTTGGCCCAACCGAAATGGGCGAACAGCAGGCAGAGCGTTCCTATCGGGTCAAGATGGGCAAGTGGGTTCAGCGTCACTCGCCCCATCTTCAACGCGGTGTCGTCGCCGAACGCAAGGGCCATCCGGGCGTGAGCGAACTCGTGCACAGTCAGGCTCAGAAGCACAATAGGCCCGACCATCAATATCTGTTCAATTATTGGCATGATATAAGTCTACTCCGCGGGGTGTTGATTCGCCATTAGTATTGCCCGAAGCTCCTTCAGGGCATACGCTCGACGAGCTGCTCTGGACTAGACAAAAGCCTCGACAATATGTTCAAGCCTCGGCTGATGGTTCGGGGGCATGACTATCGCGACGATATCGAAGCGCGTGCTGAAATCCTGTACGCAATGCGTTGAAAGGTAATGACCGGCTGCAAGGCGAATCTTGCGCTGTTTCGTTCGATCCACCGCCGACTGGGGATCTGTGTAGCGATCACTCCGGCGGGTCTTCACCTCGACAAACACGATGGTCTGGCAATGATGGTTCCGCTCACACGGGTTTTCCAGGGCGATGATATCTATCTCCGCCGACTGGCAGCGATAGTTTCTGGCGAGGATCTTCATCCCCTGCGCCTTCAGCGCCTTGACCGCCAGACGCTCGCCCTTGCGCCCAAGCCCAGCCGGCGAGTTGTCATCACGCCGCCAGAAGGGCCACATGACGCTTATCCTTTGGCTTTTACAGACTTGCCGCCTTTTCTGGCCGTCTCTCTTCCAGATTTGACGTCCTTCAGGCGGGTCGCTTTCCCGACCCTGTCCCGCAGATAGTAGAGCTTGGCGCGTCGGATCTTACCGCTGCGAACCACCTCTATCGAGGCGACCTTGGGGTTGTGAACAGGGAAGCTTCGCTCGACGCCTTCATTGTTGACGATTCGGCGAACAGTGAAAGTTTCGGATATTCCAGAACCACGTCGGGCGATGACCGTTCCGGCGAATGCCTGAATACGTTCTTTTTCACCCTCGACGATTCGAACCGACACCTTCACGGTGTCACCCACTCCGAAAACCGGAGGTTCGCTTTTCATCGATGCCTTGACGGCCTTGTTCATCAATTCCATGCTCACGGTTTGTCTCCCGACGGCCGGTTCTCGGCCAAATATCATTCCTGTTGGGAACGCAGGTCAGAATCTTCGTCCGGCTTGCCGGATGGTTCGCCCTGCGAAAGTCGCTGCAAATACCTGTTCCAAAGATCTTCTCTTCGCTGCATCGTCCGCAGTTTCGACTGCTCCTGTCGCCACTGCCTTATTTTTTCATGGTCTCCGCTGAGCAGAATTTCCGGGACGCTCATGTTCCTGAACACCCTGGGCCTCGTGTACTGCGGATACTCCAGTAGTCCTTCGGAAAACGACTCTTCCTTGCTGGAATCATCCTTTCCCAAGGCGCCTGGCAGGAGCCTGACGACCGCGTCGATCACCGCCATGGCGGCTATTTCTCCGCCCGAGAGGACGAAGTCGCCAAGGCTGATCTCCATATCGACCAGTCCTGTACGAATTCGCTCGTCGAAGCCCTCATAGTGCCCGGCGAGCAGAATAAGTCTTTCTTTTTCCGCGAGGCTGGCGACCAGTTCCTGATCCATAGCCCTGCCCTGCGGGCTCAGCATAATCAGCGTTCCCTTGGTTTGTTCCTTCTGACGCACGTGCTCGACGGCATCGAAAATGGGCTGGCACATGAGCACCATCCCCGGCCCACCACCAAAGGGAGCGTCGTCTACAGATCCGTACGAATCTTTTGCAAAATCGCGAATGTTGGTTCGGTGGATCTCCACCAAGCCCCGACGCCTGGCCCGACCAACAATGCTGGCATCCAGAAATCCGTCGAACATCTCGCTAAACAGCGTGAGGATGTCGATACGGAGTGCCATCTCACCTGCTTCCCGCGGGCCCGGTTAAACTATACCTTGGCTACGCAGCAGGTTACGAACGGTTTCACTGGGCTGGGCGCCTGATTTAAGCCAGTGCTCTATTCTTTCGCGATTCAGCGAAACCTTGCTCTGGGGCTCCTTGGCGTGGGGGTCATACCAGCCAAGTTCCTCGATAATCCGCCCATCGCGTGGACTTCTTACGTCCATCGCGTTTACCCGGAAGAAACTCCGGTGTCTGCGTCCGAATCTCTTCAGTCTCAACCTTACCGCCACAAGCCATCTCCAATTTATCTCCGCCCAAAGGACGGGGTTCTGTTAACACAGCAAATCGAATCGATTATTTTATCAGCACTCTTCGTGCTTGCAAGCCTTTTTACACCCAAATTGCCTCTTGAGTTCAGCCCGTCCAAGACTTTGCGCCCTGCATGCTTGCCGCCACTACCTGAGGTTTTTTGTGTTTTGGGGTCTTGCCAACACCTTCGCTTCTTGATATGATTCTACGCTTTGGCAATTAACGACAAACATGATAGACGTCACGAGGTGACTTATGCACTATCCACATAGGATTTCAAAGAGGAAGCGTGCCCGCAAAATAGGCTTTCGCGCCAGAATGCGAACCAGCAACGGCAGGAAGCTCATCAACCGTAAGCGCAGAGCAGGCAGGCAAGCTCAGGTAGTCTGATATAATCTTTCCGAGTGATTTACGAACCCGGTCACAAGGCGTGGCCGGGTTTTTGCGCGCCTCCCCCCATCTTCCCGTCACCAATAAAAAGCCGCCGGTCGATACCGGCGGCTTGAGTTACCTGATATTAAGGGGATTTCAGATCCCGCAGGCCTTTCGAAGCTTATCGGCCATGTCGGTCTTTTCCCATGCGAACTCGTCGAGTTCCCTACCAAAGTGTCCATCGTGTGCGGTCGCCTGGTAGATGGGACGCAGCAGCTTGAGATGGTCGATAATTTCCCTTGGCTTGAGCGGGAATACATCCCGCACTGCCTTGACAAGTGCTTCAGTTTCTACGTCGTCAGCAAGGTTGTCACAGTTGATCAGCACGCTGACGGGCTCGGCAACTCCAATGGCATAGGATAGCTGAACCTCGACAATCGTGGCGATTTTCGCTGCGACGATGTTCTTGGCGATATACCTGGCCATGTATGTCGCGGAGCGATCCACCTTCGAGGGGTCCTTTCCGCTGAAGGCGCCGCCGCCATGCCTGCCTCTTCCACCGTAGGTGTCAACGATGATCTTCCTGCCCGTGAGCCCGCTGTCTCCGTGGGGTCCTCCGATGAGGAACCGCCCCGTCGGGTTGATGTGCAGCTTGATTTTCGACTCATCCCACATGCCGGGGCACTCATCCATGACAACAGGCTTGATGATCTTGGTGATGAGTTCCTGCTTTGCGGCATCCGACATATTCTGCGTTTGGGGATCGACCGCCTCTTCGGTGTGCTGGGTCGATAGCACAATAGCGTCAATTCGCTGGGGCTGGCTGTTGTAGTAATCGACGGTGACCTGGCTCTTTCCGTCGGGCCTGAGCCACTTGACATCGCCGTCCTCGCGGGCCTTGCTCAACCGGGCGGTAAGACGATGGGCAATCTGTATGGGCAGGGGCATCAATTCCTTGGTTTCGTTGCACGCGAATCCGAACATGATTCCCTGATCGCCCGCGCCTTGTTCCTTGTCAGCGTCGGGGGTGACACCCTGGGAAATATCAGCGGACTGGCCATGCAACGTCTTGAGGACAGCGCACGAGCGATAGTCAAAACCCGTTGCGGGGTCATCATAACCTATTGAACGGATGACATTTCTCGCGGTGTCTTCGGCATGCAACAGGGCGGCCTGGGCCTGTGGATTGTGAACAGTCACTTCGCCTGCCAATACGACAAGCCCGGTGGTGACAAGGGTTTCACACGCGACGCGCGCGTGGGGATCATGCTTTAACAGACTATCCAGGATACCATCGGAAATCTGGTCGGCCACCTTGTCAGGGTGTCCCTTGGTAACCGATTCACTGGTGAACAGGTGTCTTTGAGGCCCGCACTTCTTCATGTGAAGTCCTTTCTATCGTGCCTGATTGTAAGAGGAGCAGTTTACCCACAGGTAAGCCTCAAATCAAGCGGCCTGCAACGCGGGGTCACATCGGCTGAATCCTCCATCAACCTCGACGTACAGATTCTATGCAAGAGAAGCCACTTTTGTGCTGTATTTTTCCAATTTAGCATGGCGTACCCTGGCTCCCCACCCGTTGCGGGCTCGGGAAATTCGTCCTGCGTATCCAAATCTTGGCGAGGGCTTGACAATGTCCCGAGCAAGGAGCCATTTTCCATAGTTGCCCTCGACAAACGCACAAGTGGGGCACAATTCAATAAGTCGTCGCTGGGCAATCGACAGAATTCCTGTTTCTCCTACCATGCAGCCGATGATGAACCGCATCTTTCTTTCATGAGCCAGATTCGCCATCTTCGCCGCGGTCAACATCCCCCCATTCTTGCTGATTCTGATATTCAGCACTACTGATGAGGCGGCGCCGCTAAGCGAGTCAGCATCCTGCATGGTGATGAACGACTCATCGGCCACCAGCGGAAGCGCGCAGCGAGTGGCAAGATCCACCAATTCCCCCGCCTTGCAGAAGACAGGTTGCTCGACAAGGCAGACATTCATGGTCACCAGTTCGTCGATCCTGTCGGGGGTTGAATCAACATCCCAGCCGCCGTTGACATCGACCCGCAGAGTATACTTGCTACACCTCAGTCCCCTGCCGAGACAACGATGAACAATCGCCAGGTTTTCGCGGTCGATCTCGTCGCCAAGCCCCAGCTTGAGTTTAAAATCTCTCATGCCGTACCACCGCATCAACCTGAGTCTTCGCATGGTCTTTGCAGGATTGCGCGAGCCCAGCACACCTGTAATATGAACCGCGCCGGGCCATTTCGCTCCTATCGGCATGAAGGTGTCGATACCGGCTGCGTCAATTATCGCAAGCTCCGCGGCGCATCTTGCGGCGTTTATGCACCTGCCATCTGAGGTATGATAAGGTAGCGACTGAAGGTCTTCGCCCCGGCCCACTTCACGCCCGGCCAATGCGGGCCAGAGTACCTGCGTCAAGTCACGCTGGACGCTCTCAAGCGTCTCACCGGTCACATACGCGCGTGGCAGGGTCTCGCCGTATCCGCACCTGCCGTCATCAAGTCTGACGCGGGTCACAATCGACTCTGCCTGGTGGCGCGAGGCGGCAGCATGATCGAACGATCGCATCGGTATGCGAGTGCGATAGATCTCAAGTTCCACAGGTCTGGCGCACACTGAAAATCTCCTGGAAACAAGATAGCGACTTCACCGCCAACAAGATACCACTTCGCGTAAGAATCCGCTTGACGATTCCATACCCAGTCAATAACATACCCACTCGTCGAGCGGCGTTGGCATTAGTCGCATAGACTGTAACAGACGCCCCCATCGTCTAGCGGCCTAGGATATCAGGTTCTCATCCTGGAGACCGGGGTTCGATTCCCCGTGGGGGTAAATAAGCAGGTGAACAGAATTATCAGATTCTGTTCACCTGCTTTTTTCATTCAACTAAGTTTCATCGACAAATACCAAAAACCACTTATTGCATTATGTTTATATTTTTATTTAAACACTTCTCTAGACGTTGTTTGGTTTTGTTGCCGTTTTAAGTATTTGCCTGTCCTCAGCCGACGAACTCGTTACCGACCTTGCGGGCACGTTCGGGCTTGTCCAGGTTAATACCAAGCTCCAGACCCGTTTCAACAAGCACGTTCCATCCTGCGCACAGGTGGACGAACGCGTTCATCTCGCCCGCGTCGGGAACCTGTATCGTGTCGAATATGGTGGGCTTGGTTGAAATCGCGACGACTGTCATTCCTACGCCATCCACGAGCACCTTTTTGAACTTCTCGGCTTCGGCTTCGATGGGATCAACAATAAAGACCACGTCTTGGGGGTTCATGACTTCCTCGATACCATGCACGGCGTAGGTTCCTTCGAGGTAGTCTGACTTCTTGCGGGTGATCTCGTTGGTTTTCAGCGTGAGTTCTTCGGCGACTCCGTCATTCAGGCCTGCGAAGTAGATAGTTGACGCATTCGACGCCGCCTTGATTATGTTCGCGGATACAGGCATGGTCAAGGCTTGGGCCATTTTCTGATCGAGCCCCGCGAGATCGGCCTTGATATCTTTGCCCGCAAGCTGATAGACCAGTGACTGGTAGAACATCGCCTGTTCAGCCACACTCTTGGTTGCGGCGACTGCGTCTTCACCGCCGCAGGTGAGAACGAACGCCTCGTTGCACACGTCGTGCAGAATCGTGCCATCGTTTGCGGTTAGTCCAAACCGCAACTGGTGGTTCTGTGCGATAAGCTGCTTCATCAGCACTATGACTTCGCCGGTTCTACCCGAGTTTGAAGCCGCCATCACCGCGAACTTCGACAGGTCGTATGCGGTGGCCTGGCGTGCGCCTTCGGTGTGGATGGGCATATCGAGCCCCCACGTCAGTGCCCTTGAAATGGCGTACTTAGCGGGGAATATCCTGCTAGACCCCTCGCCGGTAAGCAGCAGCTTCGAGGCCTGCGTGATCTTCTTCGCGAGCCCCTGGGTTCTGGATGGATCGAAATTCGCAACAACATCCACTGTCTGTAGCATTTCACGCGCAAGTGCACACTGCGTATATCTGGTGTCTGTATTGTTCATGATACTTCCTTTCTTTAGATCGTCTGTCGAGCCTGGCACAACGGTGCGGGCTGGTATTTCAATCGTGCGTAATCGGAAAGCTCGCCCACTAGCGGGCGGACGTAATCGAGATACGCCTGCGATGGGAAGTTCCCTTCGGTGTTGATGAAATTGTCGGGCATCGGCTTGGCGCGTACCGCGACATCCTTGAGCGGCGCGGTTCCGAAGCTGCACTTGTAAGGCGAATCTGAATCGCGAACCAGCGTGACCATGACATTTGAGACGCAGTCGTCGGCGAGTTTCGCCGCCTGCGCGCCGCAACTGTACGCTTCGTCGAGGTCCATGGGCAGTGCCCTGTCAATGGCGGCCATGGGGAGCGATTCAGTCACCTGGAACTCTCCTCGCCATCCGAACTCTTCGCTGATCATGCGGTGAAGCTGCAAGGCGACGCTCGATCCGCCCATTGCGCCATACTCGGTGTTGGCGAATTTATCCTTGGTTTGCGAGGCCGACACTGGCGTACCGTCGGCGTACTTAATACCCTCGCCACAGAAGATTGAAACATATCCATAATTCTTCTGCGCCTTCTGGACGTCCGCCAGGAACTTTGCTTGGTCAAACACGCGCTCGGGCATGTAGATAAGATGCGGCGCATCTGATGGGTCTGTCTTGGCAGCGGCGGCTGCGGCGACAAGCCAGCCCGCGTCCCTGCCGATGCTCTGGTACACCACGAACTTGTCTACTCGTTGCATATCCCGCGCAAGTCGCCCCGACTGCTGGGCACTTAGGGCGACATAGCGGGCAGCGCTTGGAAAGCCCGGCGTGTGGTCCGTGCCGAACAGGTCGTTGTCAACGGTCTTGGGTACGCCGATACCGCACATTTCGTAACCCTGGCTGGCGGCGTATTCGGTAACGCGATGGATGGTATCCATCGTGTCGTTTCCGCCGATCATGAAAATCGTGCGGATATTATGCTGTTTGAGGCGATTGAGAATGTGGGGCAGATCGCTGTCCTGTACCTTGTGACGCGAAGACCCCAACGCCGACGACGGGGTTCTTTTCAATGCTTTGACTGTCTCGGCGGGCTCTGCTGAAAGGTCGATGACGTCATCTTCCAGAAAGCCTTCGATGCCCCAGTGCATACCCAGGAGCCTGTCGACCGACTTCGAGTCGCGACAGCCGTCAATAACGCCGGCCAGGCTCGAATTTATGACACTGGTGGGACCTCCAGACTGACCGACAATGGCGTTTCCCTTAGCCATGAACACATTTCTCCTTTGTCAACACTCCGTTGACCTCTTGGCGAACATCTTTTACCATCACTTGATGGAAACTCAAATACTTTATGCGGGCGACACGTCTTTGACCACGGCGGCAAGCTATCTTGCCGGCGTGATGAAAAACTTCGGCCTGAAGTTTGACTATATTCCTTCCGGCGTACGTATGCCAGAGCATCTGTTGCAAGCGCCACGTCGGCTTTACATTCTCAGCGACTACTCGGCAAGCGATATCCCTGAATTCTGCACGCAGACCATCCTTCACAACGTCCGCGCCGGTGCGGGTCTTCTCATGCTCGGTGGCTGGGAGTCTTACCATGGCAAGGGCGGAGACTACCACAAATCACCGCTGGCGGACGCCCTGCCGGTGCATATTTCACAAATGGACGATCGCGTCAACAGCGCCCAGCCCTGCCTCGTTCAGAAACTCGCCGATCATCCCATCCTCGAACACCTGCCCTTCGAGAATCCTCCGGGCATTGGCGGATATAACCGCATCGAGCCCAAGCAAAACACCGTGACAATACTGGGCGCGAGGCATTTTCAGGTCGATTTCGACGGTTCCGTTTTTCGTTTCACCCAGGGCGAACTCGCTCCGCTGCTTGTTCTGGGCAGATACGGCAAGGGACGAACCGCCGCCCTGGCAACTGACGCAGCCCCACACTGGGTCGGAGGCATGGTCGACTGGGGAAACACCAGGACAATCTCCCGCGCCCCGCAGGCCGAGGGTATCGAGGTGGGCAACTGGTACGCTCAATTCTTCCATCAACTCATCAACTGGACCATCGCCGACAGATGAATCAGATGCGTTCAATTGCCCGTAGCGACTAAAGCCCCATACGCATGGCACCAGGCTGATCGTCAAACCTGTTTTTGTATATCATCGGATTGTAGAACGAGAATTCCACCGGTCTGAGATATTCCCATGGCCCCGCCTTTGAAAGCGAATCCACCAACTGTTTTATCTGCTTCTGCGATTTGAATTCGAGAATCGCATCGAGTTTCTTCTTCATCGCAGACTCTGGGGCCTTGATCCTGAGTTTCGGTGGCGTAGGGAAATTGCAGTATATCGCCAACTCGTGGATGTATGGGGTTCTTTCAAGCGGCGCGCCCAGTTCCGGCCAGATGTCCCCTGTCGCGTGGAAACAGCTTATCAGCAATTCGCGGTGAACGATCTGATGATCGGGATGCAGGTCGGAGCTTGTAGGCAGGAACACCTGGTTTGGCCTGACTTTTCTCAGCAGGTCGGTAAAGGCGTTCTGTAGTCCAGTGAAACCCTTGCAGCCTTCGCCTTCCCTGATGGGACGGCGTCCCTGGTAGAGCGTGAGTTGGCAGTCTGGAAAACCCAGCCAGTGAATGTTGGACTTGGGCACGCCGAGTTTGCGGAACGCGGCGAATGACTCCCGCTGGCGGATCGAGCTGATAACATCCTTCTCTTCGAGCGAGCAGTACCCCATCGCTCCGTCGGTAACAATGGCCACGTGAACGGGAACCTTTTCCTTCAACGCCGACTGTATCATCAACCCGCCCCCGATGACCACGTCGTCATCGTGCGGGCTTACGAAGAGGAAGCATTCCTTCCCCTGCTGCCAATGCTTCGACACCGACGCCAGCGTCGGCCCGACACGTCGTTCGTTATCCAGTAGTCGAACGAATTCAAATTTCCTTGATGCCATCAACTTTTCCTCCATGTAGCGGAGCCTATACAGAAAATCTGGAACAGGCTATATTGGCCCTGGTAGCGATGAAAGTCAACAGCCTCAGACTTTATTCCATAAGGCGACCCCAGGCGCTATAATAAGCTCACGACCAGATTAACAATTCGGTTGGCAGATGTTTCTGGAGATATCTATGGGCAATGTTCGCGTGGTGAAATTGGAGG
>CAZWAT010000067.1:0-12936 GCA_964632015.1 uncultured Planctomycetaceae bacterium | reverse complement strand
CACCCGGGACGTTCACCCGTACACCCGGTGCCGCGTCATTCTGATGAACGGCATAGAGGTCGAAGGGGCGATGTTCAATCACCAGTTGGCGAGGCATTGCAATGACATGGACATGAAGCAGCAACTCGCAATGACCCGGCGTATCGAGCAACAGCAGCAGAAGCATGTCAACTGGCTTGTCGGCGGTGAAGAAAGCACGCTGGAAACGACTCTGGGCTACGAGCAGGTTGCGGTGGATCTCACAGCCTATCTGGCGCAAACTGAAAACGACCCGAACGTCAAGGCTGCCCTGGATTTCGCGCTGCTCGAAGACTTCGACCACCTTTACCGCTACGGAAACCTGATGGAAATGCTCGAAAACAAACGCAGCGATAAGGTTGTGGGCGACCTGACGGAAATCATGCCCGGCAGGCCCACGATAATCGAGCATACCCACCCGCTCGATGGCGTCAGGTCCCACTATGATCGAAACCAGGCGGATATCCTGACCAAGCTGCACGTGCTGACTATCGTATCTGCCGAGCAGCAGACTATGAACTATTACATGAACGTCGGAAATCGCTTCATTGAACCCCTCGCAAGAGGACTGTACCTGGAAATTGCCCAGATCGAAGAACAGCACGTTTCTCATTACGAATCACTCGCGGATCCCGACGAATCGTGGTTCGAACGCCTGTTGCTGCATGAATATAATGAATGCTACATGTATTATTCGTGCCTCTCCTCTGAAACTGACCAGCGGGTGCGGGCAATATGGCAGAGAAACCTAGAGGACGAGGTGGAGCATCTGCATGTGGCAGCCGAGCTGCTCAGGCAAAACGAAGGCAGAGAGCCAGAAGAGATCCTCCCCTCCGAAATGCCTCAACTGACCATATTCCAGTCGAACAAGGCGTACGTCAGGCAGGTGATGGCGTCCCAGATGGACCTCACCGTGGAAGGAACCGAGTATGTTCCTTCAAGCAAGCTGCCGCCGGACAGCAGGTTCCACCAGTTCCAGAAGTCCGTCAACTCCGATGGATATGTCCCCAGCCAGGTAGTCATAGAGGAACACATCCAGAATAAGGGTCGGGATTTCAGGATGGAAACCGAAGGGACGCACCCGATCGAGCGCCTCAGAGACAGAGGCAAGGTCGCCGCCTGAAACGCGCGAACATGAATGGAGCAGCCCCATGAATCCTGGTGAAGTCGCCGAGATTCTGGCGTCGCTGGTTCGCCTGGATATGGACGCCATAAGAATATACGAGCAGGCGATACTGGCGGTTGACATGGTGGCGATTCGAGATCGTTTCGCGCAGTTCCGCTACGATCATCAGCGTCATGTTGATGAGCTGAACACCACCATCCGAAACCTCGGTTTTGAACCCCCGGCCCAGCAGCCGGAGAATACATCGCTGACACCTGGCCTTTCGATGGTACTGGCCCAGGGTGGCACTGAATCGGCACTGGAGGTGATGCACGCGAACGAACGACTTATCAGCAGGCGTTATACGCAGGTGAGCACCATGAAACTGCCTCTGGGAATACTCACCCTGGTGGGGAACAACTGTCGCGACGAGCAGAGACATTTTCAGTACGTCGAGCAGACCCTGGCGATACGAACCTGGGAAAAACGATGACAACAAAGCTCAACAGGTGCGTCTCGAATGAATCCTAGGGCGTTGTGGAAGGGCGCTATCACGCTTGGTCCCATCAGGGCGCCCGTCAAGTTCTACACGGCCGTGCGCCCGAAGAAGATCGCCTTTCATCTGCTTCACGACCAGGATTCGCAAAGACTGAGGCAGCGTATGTACTGCCCCGTGGAAAACACGCCTGTCGATCCCGAGCATATCATCCGAGGCTTCGAAGTGGAAAAAGGCGAATACGTGATCGTGACAGACAGCGAGCTTCGAGCGCTTGACCCGCCTCCAGGCAGAGATGTGGAAGTGGTGGAATTCGTACCAGCAGAGCGTATCGACCAAAGATACATGGATCGCACCTACTGGCTGGGGGCCGATGGTTCGGGCGAAGCGCTCCACGCGCTCATGGAAGCGATGCGTCGAACATCAACCGCCGCGGTGTGCACGTGGACCATGCGAAAAAAAACATATGTGGGAATGCTCGGGCCGCTGAGAAATTCCGCGGCGATGGTGACTCTGCGCAGCGCGGATGACGTGATTGCTGCCCAGTCGGTGCTGCCTCAGGCACAACCCGCTGCGCCCCTGGACAAGCGGGAAGTGCAGACCGCCAGATACCTGATCAATACCATGAGTGGAACATTTGAACCGGGCAACTACCGTGATGAATTCCAGGGCAGGCTCAGGGAACTGGTTGAAAAGAAGATCGCCGGTGAGCCCATACCCGCCGCCCCCTCCCCCGAGCCCGCCGAAGCGCCCGCGAACCTGCTCGAACAACTGCAACTGAGCCTCGAAGAAGCCCGCAAGAGGAAAGGTCATGCCCCACGACGCACAAGAAAAGCTGGGTGAAATCATCTGCGAGCATTGCCACATGCGCTGCGAGTATGACCAGACCCAGCGATGCTGGAGATGCGATGGCCTGGTGTGTATGCATTGTCTTGAAGGAGTAAAAGAACCCCTGTGTCCCGACTGCCGGCAAAATCTGCACCTGATGCAAATCCAGCCCATGCTGGCGGCGAATGGGACGCTGCCGGATGATGACGAAAATTGGGCCTTTGAGTTCAAATGGGACGGGGCAAGGGCAATGGGGTACTGGGACGGCACACAATGGCGACTGCGAAGCCGAAACCTGCTGGACATCACCACCAGGTACCCCGAACTGGCGCAGATAGGCGAGGCACTGGGCGAACGAGATGTGATTCTGGATGGCGAAATAGTAGCGCTGGATGAAGCTGGCAAGCCGAGCTTTCAGCGATTGCAAAGAAGAATGCACGTGCAGGGAGACTTCGCACGCGCTGCAAAAGAAACGCCGATTGTCTATTTTGTGTTCGACGTGCTCTGGCTAGACGGCAGAAGCACGATAAAGCTGCCGTTCTCGCAAAGGCGACAACTGCTTGAGTCGCTGGACATTTCACGCTCGTGGAGCAGAATCTCGCCATGTTTTCGAGGGCATGGCGCTGACACTCTTAACGCGGCTCGCCAACACAACCTCGAAGGCATCATAGCAAAGCGCCTTGCGAGCCCATACGAGCCTGGCTCACGCAGCGGATCATGGCGAAAGATCAAGCTTGTGTTCGAACAGGAGTTCATCGTCGGAGGCTGGACTGGCGAGAAGAATGACCCGAACAAGCTTGGCTCGTTGCTGTTGGGGTGTTTCAATCAGTCCGGTCAACTTGAGTATGTCGGTAGTGTGGGCACGGGTTGGGACGAGCGTGCAAAGCATGGCCTGCTGGTTATTCTGCGAAAACTCGACAGGCCGGTGAGCGCCTTCGTCAAACCCGCGGTTCGACGCGCCCACCATGTTGCACCAAAATTGATAGTAAGAGTCGAATACCGACGCTGGCCGGGGGATGGGCAGGTCCAGCAGGCTTCATATAAGGGGCTTGTGGATGACAGGCCTATTGAACAGGTTACGTGCCAAGCCCAACAACACATGTCCCAGCCGAGGAAATGAGGAACCATCATGGCCCGCCCGTTGTGGACAGGAAGCATCAGCTTTGGACTTGTCACCATCCCGGTGAGCATCGTTCCCGCCCTTGAAAGCACACGGGTGTCGTTCCATCAGCTTCACGACAAAGACAACGCCCGCCTGCAACGTCGGATGATATGCCCCGCAGAGAACCAGGTGGTTCACCCCGAACATATACAGCGGGGGTATGAGTACGCGCCCAACAAGTACGTTGTGGTGCTTCAGTCAGAGATAGAGTCAATAGAGCCAAAACGAAGCAGAACCATAGAAATTACCGACTTCGTCAGCCGAGACGATATAGACCCCGTCTACTATGACCGCCCTTATTATCTCGCCTCCGCCGGAGCCGACAGGCCTTATCGCCTGCTGGTAGAGGCATTGCATAAGACGCGAAAGGCTGGGATCGCCCAGTTCGTTATGAGAGCGCGGCAATACCTCTGCGCGATAGAAAGCATTGACGGCGCGCTGTGCCTGATGCTTCTGCACTATGCCGATTCGATAACCGAACCTCCATCCGCCCCCGCCACCAGTGCCAATGAGCTTGTCACAAGTTGCGAATCGATAATATCGAGGATGAAACGCGACAGCTTCGATCCCTCGCAATACGGTGACACATACCAAGAGCGGGTGATTGCCCTCATTGAGCGCAAGCGTAACGAGCAGGCTATCGTGCACGCGCCGGAGACAGGCGCCGAGGAGACCCCGCCACCGGATATAGCCGAGTTGCTTGCCGCGCTTGAAGAAAGCGTTGAGCAGGCCCGTCGTCAGAGGCAGTCATGACCGCCAGGGCCGTGACGGTAGAGGGTCGAACGCTTCGGCTGACCAATCTTGATCGCGTGCTGTACCCGACTATCAACTTCACCAAGGCGCAGGTGATCAGCTATTACCTTCGCGTCGCCGCGGTCATGCTGCCACATCTGCATGATCGGCCCGTAACCCTCAAGCGTTATCCACAGGGCGTTGATCAAACTTACTTCTACGAAAAGCGATGCCCCGGTCATCGGCCAAAATGGGTGGCGACGGGCGAGGTCGGTCAAGGTGAAGACAAGCTGAATTATTGCCTCATCAACAATGCAGCGACACTGGTATGGGTGGCGAACCTGGCAAGTCTTGAGCTTCACACGCTGCTGCACCTGTACGAGGAGCCGACAAGGCCGACAAGCATGGTGTTCGATCTCGATCCCGGCGAGGGGGCGTCGATTCTCGACTGCGCGGGCATCGCGTTGGATTTGCGCAACGTGCTGAAGTCGATGGGGCTCGAAAGCTTCGCGAAAACCTCCGGCCTCAAAGGCCTGCACATGCACGTGCCGCTAAACACCTCCGTCACATTTGAAGGCACTAGGCACATCTCCCACGCGATAGCTCGGGCGTACGAGAAGCTACACCCCGACGAGGCGACAAGTCGCATGGCCAAATCGCACCGGTCGGGCAAGGTCTTCATAGACTGGAGCCAGAATCATAGTCACAAGACGACGGTGTGTGTCTATTCGATGCGGGCCGCCGGGCGTCCTCTTGTCTCCACGCCGGTTCGATGGGATGAACTACGGGCGGCACTTGACACCAGCGATGCCGATGCACTGGTGTTCGACACCGACGCCGTCATCGAGCGGATCAAGCGGATGGGCGATATCTTCGCCGACGTGCTCTCGCTGAAGCAGAAACTGCCCTGAACGAGCGACGTTGTTTGAACATTGATAATCCCGCGATACTCGATTAACTTCACTGTGCTTTATGTGGAAAACAGGAGACAACACATGTCAAAACTGAAGCGTCTGAACGTAGCAATGATCGGCCAGGGTTTTATGGGCAGAAGCCACTCCAACGCATGGTACCAGGTGGGCAAGTTTTTTGAGACTCCAGTCAGGCCCATGCTGCACACGGTGGTAGGCAGAAGCGGGCATTCCCCCGAGGCGTTTGCAACCAACTGGGGATGGTCCAATTCCTCCACCGACTGGAAGAAGACCGTCAAGAGCGACGATATCGACCTGGTTGACATTGTTACCCCGAACTACACGCACGCCCAGATGGCCAAGTTGGTAATTGAAGCGGGCAAGGCGGTGGCGTGCGAAAAACCCATTGCCAGCACGTTGAAGGAAGCTCGCGAGATGGCGGCCGGCGCTCGCAGGTTCAAGGTGCCGACGTTCGTGTGGTACAACTATCGGCGTGTTCCGGCCGTGGCGCTTGCCCATCTCATGATCAAGGCGGGCAAGCTCGGCGAGATTCGGCACGTTCGCGCGTTTTATCTTCAGGATTGGGCCGGACCCGACGTGCCCTTGGCGTGGCGATTCAACAAGAGACTCGCCGGCAGCGGCGCTCATGGAGATCTAAACGCTCACATCGTGGACATGACAAGATTCGTTACCGGCGAGGAGATAACCGAAATCTGCGGCGCAATCGCCCATACTTTCATCAAGGAACGCAACATCTCAGCCGGTTCTTCAGCGGGTCAAATTGGCGCGGGACTCAAGTCCGGGCGTAAGAAAGGACGTGTCACGGTTGACGATACAGTGCTGTTTCTTGCCAGGTTCAGCGGTGGGGCGGTGGCACACTTCGAGGCGGCGCGACAGGCGACTGGCAACCAGAACCGTAACGGATTCGAGATAAACGGAACCAAGGGAAGCCTGAAGTTCGACTTCGAGCGGATGAACGAGCTTGAATATTACGACGCCACCACTGACCGTGCGGTGCAGGGATGGACCAACATCATCGTTACACATGGGGCGGCTCATCCTTATGTGAGCAATTGGTGGCCGGATGCGCATCTTATCGGCTACGAGCACGGGTTCACGAACATGGCGTATGACATGATTCTGTCCATGAACAACCAAAAACCTGTTGTCCCTCTGCCGGATTTCGAAGATGCCTACCAGACGCAGCGGGTGCTGGAAGCCGCCCTCATCTCGGCCGGTGAAAAAAGATGGGTGAAACTGTCTTCAGTCAAATAACGCCGACGACATGACCGACCATGAATGGACGTGCCTGCCGCGCGTACGTTGCGATTCATGCGCCCCGGTTATTGTAACGCGGGTCGTATAAACGTAAAATATGGGCACCAATGGAATAAGGATCATTAATGGCAAAGAGCGCGACACTTCGGGCGTTTGCGTTATTGTTGGGCATGGGCGTGTTTCTTCCCGGCGTTTCAGCAGCTCAACAGGACGAGCCCTCAAGTGCCCCTGCCGAGGCGCTGCCAACTATCAAGGCGGGGGAGTTCACAGTTGAAGGCTGGTTCGCCCAGCCCTCCCGTCAGGCGTCTCTTCCGGATCTGCCCAGCGTTGTGCGCAAAGCGTATGTCATTGGGATTCGTGAGGAGATTTCGACCAAGACCTTCCTGGCACTTCATCGCAAGGCGATCGAGGCCCGTGACGCCGGGGCAGAGATAATCATCTTCGACATGGATACATGGGGCGGCCTGGTCACCGCCGCCATGGATATCAGCAGGCTGATAAAGGTTGATCTCGCCGAGGTGCGCACCGTCTGCTATATCCGCAACAGGGCGGTCTCGGCCGGGGCGCTTATAGCCCTTGCCTGTGATGAAATTGTTATGACCGAGGTCGGTACGCTTGGCGATGCCGCCCCGATATCACTTGGCGGTCAGCTTACCGGCGTCGAACGCGAGAAAACTGAAACGGTCCTGCGTAACGAGTTCCGCGAGTCCGCGAGGCGTCACGGTTACAGCATGGCTCTTGCCCAATCCATGGTCAGTGCCGATCTCGAAGTCTGGTTGATTCGAAACAAGCAGACTATGGAACTGCAATACGTGCTCGCTAGCGATTGGACAGGACGCGTTCGAATGCCCGGCCAGACAGAAGGCAACGCCGATGCCGAGTGGGAACTACTTCATGTCATGCTGGCGGAGGGCAAGCTTCTGACAGTTGATGGGCCGCTGGCGAAAAACTACGGTTTCGCTGCCGAATTGGTTTCGCCGCCGCTGGACGACGTGTATGCGCCCCTTGTTAAGCGATACAACATCTTTGAAGCGCCGACCGTGATGGAAGACAACTGGTCTGAAGCCCTCGTGGGCGTGCTGACGTCGCAGTCTGTTATGGGGTTGCTGCTGTTTGTCGCCCTTCTCTGCGCATACGTCGAGATCAACACACCGGGTTTCGGCATCGCCGGGGCGATAGCCATATTCTGCTTCGCGATCATCTTCGGCAGCAACTATCTCATAGGCTTGGCGGCGTGGTGGGAGATCGCGTTGTTCTTCCTTGGCCTGGTCTTGCTGGGGCTTGAGATATTCGTCATTCCAGGGTTCGGCATCGCCGGAATCGCGGGCATTATGATGATGGTGGTGGCGATTCTGGCAATGCTGGTGCCCAACGCCCCAGATAGACTACCCATTCCCACGAGCCCGGTTGACTGGCGGATGTTCACCGATGGATTATATTCCTTCGGCCTGGCGATAGTCGCGGCGGTGATTGTCGGTTTTATTATCAGCAGGCATCTCCCGAGCATCCCCTTCGCGCGCCGTCTGATGCTTGCGCCGGTTGCGGTAAAGGGCGATACCAGCTATGCCGACACGTCGCCAATATCGAAAATCAAGGTAGGTGACACCGGAACAGTCGAGGCAGTGTGCAGGCCTATTGGCAAAGTCAGGTTCAATGACGAACTGATAGACGCATGCAGCCAGGGCGAAATCATCGAAGTTGGAGAGACAGTGGTTGTGATCCGACGGGACGGCAACCAGATTATCGTGGAAAGGGCCGGAAATTAAACCATGAATACGCCCACTATCATCTTTCTGTTGATAATCGCCGCGCTGGTGCTGATCTTCTTTGAGTTCCTGACGGTCAGTTTCGGTATTTTTACGGCGCTGGCGTTGGTGGCGCTGGTTTCCGCGGTGTATTACGCATTCACTATTTCAGCACCGGTCGGATTCAGTGTGCTGGTTCTGGCTCTCGTCGCTGTTCCGGCCTATCTTGTGGTGCTGGTTCGGTGGCTGCCCAAAACCTCGCTGGGGAAGGGACTTTTTCTGAAAAGGGCCCCCTCTGGCGCCGCAGGTGGCACGCCCGACGCTACGGGCCTGTCCGAACTGATCGGTAAAGAAGGCGTTGTTGAGACGGTGCTTCGTCCCGGCGGAAAGATTGTGCTTGCGGGTCGGCGCATAGACGCCCAGGCGGAGAGCGGCGTGATAGAAAAAGGTGAACGGGTCCGCGTCGTCGGGATACACATGGGTAATGCGATTGTCCGCGGGATCAAGCAGTGATGAAGGTCAAAACATTCGTCTTGAGGGTATCAAAACCTGAAGGAACGCGTTAGAATTACGATGCTCGTGATAAGAGTCGGCCCAGCCGGCACATGAAAGGGACATAGATGATTTCCATACTGGCGCAGGTGACAATCGGATGGATAGTCCTGATAGCAGTCCTTCTGGTCATCTTTTTACTTCTGCTGCTTGTTGGCCAGATGTTTGGAATCTGGATTCAGGCCCTGTTCGCCGGGGCCAAAATCTCGCTGCGAGAGTTGATCGGCATGAAGTTGCGGAAGGTCGATCCTCGCCTGATCGTTCTTGCCAAGATTCAGGCTGTGCAGGCGGGTCTGGACATTTCGACGACCGCGCTTGAAAGTCACTATCTTGCCGGCGGAAGGGTTCGCAATGTCGTAATTGCCCTCATCGCCGCCAGCAGGGCGAACATTCCGTTGGATTTCCGCTTGGCAACGGCGATTGACCTTGCCGGAAGGGACGTGCTTGACGCCGTTCAGACCTCGGTTAATCCCAAGGTGATCGATTGTCCGAATCCGGCTACAGGCAAGATCAGTATCGATGCGGTTGCCAAGGATGGAATTCAGCTCAAGGCCCGCGCGAGGGTTACAGTTCGAACGAATATCAATCAGCTTGTCGGCGGGGCGACTGAAGAAACCATTATCGCCCGCGTTGGCGAAGGCATTGTCACCTCGATAGGCTCGGCGGGTAGCTACAAGGAAGTGCTCGAGAATCCCGATGCCATATCCAAGCGAGTGCTTTCAAAGGGTCTCGATGCGGGTACCGCCTTCGAAATCCGGTCAATCGACATTGCAGACGTTGATGTCGGCGAGAACGTCGGCGCGAAACTTCAGGCGGACCAGGCGGAAGCGGACAAACGCCGTTTCCAGGCGGAGGCCGAGAAGCGAAGGGCAATGGCCATGGCCCGCGAGCAGGAAATGCAGGCCCTTATCCGCGAAAACCGCGCAAAAGTGGTTCTGGCCGAGGCGGAAATCCCAATGGCGATGGCCGAGGCGTTTCGCAAGGGCAACCTTGGTGTCATGGACTATTACAAGTTCCGCAACGTCCAGGCCGATACGCAGATGCGCGAAAACATCGGACAACAGGGCCCCGATTCCGATAAAGACAAGGAAAAAGGAAACTAAAAGCTGACAATGGTTTTCCAGGCGACGATTCTGGGCGCTGATATCGGTGATGTGTCAGAGATAGCTATTATCCTGATAATCCTAGCTATCAGCGCCATTTCCAGGGCTTTGAAGAAGGCTGCCGAGAATCGCCAGGCGGGCGAAGTCGCCAAGCCAAGGCGGGAGGTGCAGCCTCCTTCTGAGCCGGCCTATTCGCCACCACAACCAAAGCGTGTTCCCACTTCTCCTGAGTTGGCCTATTCTCAGCCAAGGCAGGTGAGACCAATCCCCGCGCAGGCGAGGCCTACTCGATCCGAAATTCAGGCAAAGGCGGCACGAATCGAGCAGCTCAAGCGGGCAAAGGCCAAGCAAATTGCTGCCGCGAGGCTTGCCAAAGCCCGGGCCGCCGCGTCACGAGCCACCGCAAAAGTGCCCCAACCTTCCAAACCCACCAGGACGGAGTCCGTCAGCCTCATGGCAGCTTTGAAAAACACCAAGGACGCTCGCAGAGCGATCATCTATCATGAAATCCTTTCTCCCCCCAAGGCGCTGCGAACGGACGCGGAATTATGGGACCTCATCTGATATTGCCCTAACCATTGCGGGTGATGAGGGTCAATGATTATGTTATGCCCCGAAAGGGCAGTGAAGCAGAAGGCAAATCGGTTTTTTGGATATCAGAACAAAGGAGTTGCAAATGAGCAAGGAGCTCAAATTCGCTGACATTGTGTCGTATGGTTTCAAGACCGGCATCAAGAACCTGCCGTCCCTCCTCGGGTGTGTAGTCCTGTGGGTACTGACGTTCTGGATTCCCTACGTGAACGTCGGAACCACAATCGCCATTGCCTCGCTGCCGGCAATGCTGAGCAAGGGCAAGACAATTTCGCCCCTGCAGATATTCGACTCCTCATACCGCAAGTACATGGGCGAATTCTTCCTCGCCAACGGGTTCAAGAACATGATGATCAGCGCTGCGGCCCTGTTCATGATCATCCCCGGCATCATCGTCGCGATATCCTACAGTCTCACGACACTGATTATCGTCGATAAGGGCAAGAGCGCGTCGGAAGCCCTCAAGCTCAGCCTCGATGCCACCGATGGGCACAAAGCGGTCATCTTCGGGTGGTATGTGTTGTTCGGTATCGTTGTAATCGGCATCCCCTTCTGGCTTCTTGCCATGTTGTGGAAGCCCCTGGCGACTGTGTGGATGATAGTCGCCAGCGTCGCGGGAATTGCGGCACAGGGTTACATCTACAAGCAACTCGTCGAGGATATCCCGAGCGACCTCGAAGATGCAACGCCCGAAACCGCGGAACCTTCCGAAGCGACCGCCTGAGAATCAGACCTGGCGCAGCAGCGTCGCGAACAGCGTCAAAGACGTGGCGTTTTCGATGCGCACTTGCGCATACTGTTGGGCGAGCGCGAGCGGGCCTTCAAAAACGACAATGTGATCGCCGCGGGTTCGGCCAAGAAGCTGAACTTCACCTTCAAGCCGGGCCCGCGCGTCAGGCCTCGACGCGTGCGGTGAGGGACCTTCAACCAAAACCTCAACGCTTTTGCCGATGTACCCGCGGTGGTGCTCCAGGCCTACATGTTCCTGCACCCCCAGCAGCTCGTTGTTGCGCCTGCGCTTGACTGAATCCGGCACGTCGTCGGGATATCGCTTCTGCGCCAACGTCCCCGGCCGGGGCGAATACTTGAACACGAAAGAGTTCTTGTACCCCGCCTTGCGGATCAGCTCAGCCGAGGCTTGGTGATCCTCCTCAGTTTCGCCGGGAAACCCCACAATGAAATCGCCAGCAATCACCACGTCGGGCACGATTTGCCTCGCGCGTTCAAGCAGATCATCATACTGGACGCGGGTGTACTTGCGGTTCATCTTTTTAAGCATCGCGTCCGACCCACTCTGGGCGGGGCAGTGAATGTACGGGCAGACGTTGGGCAAGTCCCGCATCGCCTCCAGCACGTCATTTCCGAAATCCAGCGGGTGGCTGGTCACGAATCGCAATCGCCTGAGCCCCTCGATGGGCGAAATCTTCGCAAGCAATTCGGCGAAGCTGGTCGTACGTCCGCCCTCGCTGTACCTGTAGCTGTTGACAGTCTGGCCAAGCAGGGTTATCTCGCTTCTGCCGCCATCCACCAGCCTGCGAACCTCGGTGACGATATCCTCCGGGCGTCTGCTGCGTTCGGGCCCGCGGACGAACGGTACGATGCAATACGAGCAGAAAAAGTTGCATCCCTTCGCCACTCGCACAAACGCCTGCGCCCTTCCGGGCGTTACTTCCCTGCCCAGCTCCATTTTGGATATGTGGCTGTCACCGGGCGGATTGGTGATATTTTCCCGGCGGGTCGGATCGAGCGCCACCGTTGTCACACCGGCGCGGGCGTCAAGAAGCATCTGGGGTAACTCGCCGATCCGTCCCGGCGCGCAGACGATATCAACGTGCGGGTACTTCCTTCGAAGCTCATCGCCGTAGTTCTGGGCCATGCATCCGATGACGGCGACGATAAGGGATTTACCCTCCGCCTTTCTCTGTGAGTCAGCGCCCAGCCGAGAAAGAACCTTGTTTTCCGCATGTTGCCTGACGGAGCACGTATTATAAATCACCGCCTCCGCGTCCTGTTGAGAGGCGACGATCTCGTGGCCGCACTTGCGCAGCTCGCCTTCGATAAGCTCGCTGTCAAGCCGGTTCATTTGGCAACCCATTGTTTCTATCTGTATTTTCATTCAATATCCGGGTTTATAACGTTTAACAGGCCCCTGGGGCTCGCAAGAGTTTACCACAAAAGGCGAAGGTTGTTGAAGCATGCGCCGCTAATGAGCAAAATGAAGGCATGAGCCCGAAGGCCCGAGCCTGTGGCGCCTGTAGAGAGGAAGCGGCATGATAAGAATCATCGGCGGCGAATTTCGAGGCAGGAATATTCTGCCCTCTCCCGGAAAGACCACCCGCCCGATGACGTCGCTCATTAAGAAGTCGCTGTTCGACACCCTTGGGGCGTGGTTCCCTGGGGCGACGGTAGGTGACT
>CAZWAT010000066.1:9401-12986 GCA_964632015.1 uncultured Planctomycetaceae bacterium | reverse complement strand
CCCCTGACACATCCGCCCCTTCACCAGAAGGTACACCCTGAGTCAATCCTAAAACCATTCGTCGACCTCGCGGGCATGGCCGAGGGCATAATCACCCGCCATTCCACCTATGAATGCAACGGGCACCTGTACCCCGACGATCCCAACCACTGGCGTTGCACGGGAAGGCATGGGGCAATTGACCTGGGGCCGAGCCTGGCCAGAAGTTGCAACATCTACTATTTCCGCCTGGGTTCCGCGCTGGGCGCGCCGCGAATGTGCCAGTTGTTCCGCAGGCTTGGTCTCAACAGCCCAACCGGGCTGGGGCTGTTTGAGGAAGTCCGCGGACATGTTCCGTCTGACGAGTGGTTGAGCCGGCCTCGGAATCGACCGCTCCTGAACGCCGAAGCCAGCCAGATGGCCATCGGACAAGGGCAACTGCTCGTGACACCACTGGCGATTGCTAACGCCCTGGCGGCGATTGGGCGAGATGGAAAACTCATGCCCCCCATGCTCGCGCTTGAAGTACCGCCCAAAGGCGATGAGGTAGAGCTTGGCTTTTCACCCGGCGCGATATCGGCAGTGCTCGAAGGTATGCATGATGCGGTGCATCGTCAGGGTGGAACCGCCTATCGCGCGTTTCATCCGCCCGGCTGGCGAGATATCGGCGTGGAACTCTCCGGCAAGACCGGAACCGCCCAGGCGCCGCCGCTTCGCGTGGACTCGAACCGCAACGGTAGAATTGATGGAGATGATGTTATAGTCAAACAAGGCAACATTGCGTGGTTCGCGGCGATTGCGCCTATGAGAAAGCCAACCATCGCGTTCGTGATAGGGCTTGAGTACGTCACGGACGGCGGAGGCGGAAGCGTAGCTGGGCCAATCGGGAGAGACCTGATACGAATTCTGCGAGAGATGAACTACCTGCAATGAACCGGATGCGCACGTGAAACATCTGATTGGACAATACTTTCGAAACTCGACTTGCCCGATAATCCTGGCGATGCTGGCGCTTATCGCGGTGGGCATCATGGCAATTTCCATCAGCGAGCAGTCTCAACAGGGCGATGGTCTTACCCGGGCGCACAAGCAGATTATCTTCGCGTGCATGGGGATGCTGTGCTTCATCGGCGCCACGGTAGTGCCATACCATCGGCTCGGTCCGCTGGCGTATGTCATATTCGGCGTAACACTGGTGTTGCTGGTGTTCGTATTCATCCCGACGCCGCTGACGGTTCCGCGGAACGGCGCGAGAAGGTGGATCGGCGTCTCGGAGTTCTCCATTCAGCCATCTGAAATCGCAAAGCTCAGTTTTATCATTCTGCTTGCGTGGTATCTGCGGAATACCGACAACTACCGCAGACTAAGAGGGCTGGCGATTCCCTTCGTGCTCACGCTCATTCCGATGGTGCTGGTGCTCAAAGAGCCAGACCTTGGTACAAGCCTGCTTCTGCTGCCCACGTTGTTCTTCATGCTGTTCATGGCCGGGGCAAAACTGCGCCACCTGCTTGGAATCGTCGCCATCGCCGCGGTGCTGATCTTCATACCGCTACCCAGGCAGGTCACCGAAAGGATGGGGCCTTTGGAGTTGGCTTCAAGACGCGCGACCGCATACTGGGAAATTCGAGCCGCGCGAGATCCCGACGCGACGGGCGTCGTGCTTGACGCCGGCGAGGGAAGATCGGCGAGGCGATTCATGCTTCGTAACAATGAGGGCAACGGAACACTGGTGCAGATGCCCGACGACTTCGACAGCGTGAAGTACATAGGCAAGGAAGTCGCGGTGTGGGGCAAGACATCGCCGGACGAATCGAACGTCATCGAGGTGTCTTCACTTCAGATCATTCCGCGTTATATTGTGTCCGCCGCGCCGCTGGCGATCATGGAGCTTCACCAACTCGATCGTATCGACGGATGGTTGCGACAGCGCGACCCGTCGCTTCAACACACCAAGGCCCACCAGTTGCATCAATCGCTAATGATTATCGGTTCGGCCGGGCCGATGGGCAGACGCGACTGGAACGAAACCGACGTCTATCTGCCTTCACTACCCGAAGATCACACCGACTTCATCTTCGCGGTGATAGGCGGGCAATGGGGGTTTGTCGGCGGGCTGGTGATTCTGGGACTCTATGCGGTGATATTCGTTTTCGGAATAGAAATTGCCACCACCACAGATGACGCGTTCGGCAGGCTTCTGGCGGTGGGCGTACTGGCGCTGATGATATCGCAGGTGTTCATCAACATGGGAATGACTATGGGGCTCATGCCCATTACCGGAATGACGCTTCCGCTGGTGAGTTATGGAGGTTCATCGCTGCTGGTGAACTGCTGCGCTCTGGGCCTGCTGGTGAACGTAGCTCTTCGCAGACCCTTCTTGCTGGGGCGCAGGCCTTTCGAGTACGGCAGACGCGACGAGAAACCCCCATCCCCCTTCGGCCCGCACGCGTGAACGAACAATGAACATTGAAGAACAAATGTCACTTCCGCTTGCAAGGCCTCCTCGCGGGCCTTTGCCCGAACGATTGATGCTTCGCCTGGGGGATGGATACTCCACGCCTGTATACGCATTCGCGCCACCCGGCGGCACTGACGGCATACCCGTAGTCTACGCGCATGGAATACAGTCGCATCCTGGGTGGTACTTTGCCTCAGCGCGGGCAATTGCCAACACAGGTCGGTGGGTTTATCTCGTGACGCGTCGCGGCTGCGGCGAGAACACCAAAGACAGGGCGCACTGCAAGTCGGCAAAGCAGTTGCTCGACGACGTGGACGCCGCCTGTACGCTGGCGATGCAACACGCCAGCCACCGTCAGGTAAGCCTGCTGGGCGTAAGCTGGGGAGGCAAACTTCTGCTGGCGTACAGCCTCAGTCCCGCACGAACCGCCAGGCTGGAGCAACTCATCCTCGTCGCGCCCGGATTAACGCCAAAGGTCGACGCTTCGCCAGTGCTCAAACTCGCAATCGCCTTCAACGTGCTCGTGCGGCCGCGAGCGCGATTTGCGATTCCACTTGGCGAGCCGAAGCTTTTCACGAACAACCCCCGGTTCCAACACTTCCTTCGCAACGATTCGCTCTCGTTGCACCATGCCACCGCAAGGTTCTTCTATTCGAGCAGGGTGCTGGACACAATGATATCGAGATGCCGTGACAACTCGCTTCAGACGCCGGTACTGCTGATGCTGGCAAGCGACGATAAGATCATTTTTAACAATAAGACCGAGCAACTCGTCCGCCGACTTGCAGGTCGATCATGCAAGGCGATAACCATTAACGGGTCGCATACGCTGGAATTTGAACATGACCCCACCGAATTCTTCGATGCGCTCACCACAGGCATGATGAGCGATTGCAGCTCGACGACACGATAAAAAAGGCGGCGAGCGTTACTGTGGCGACCGCCCGCCGCACTGATCATTGCCACCTGCACCGCCTCCGGCACAGGCGACGCAAACATGTTGCTGCTATCTTCTCGTGGACTTTTTGGCAACCTTTTTGGTTGTCTTCTTCGCGACCTTCTTGGCCGGGGCCTTTTTGGCGACCTTCTTCTTCACGGCCTTCTTGACGACCTTCTTGGCCGGAGCCTTCTTCGCGACCTTCTTCTTC
>CAZWAT010000066.1:0-9301 GCA_964632015.1 uncultured Planctomycetaceae bacterium | reverse complement strand
CACGGCCTTCTTGACGACCTTCTTGGCCGGAGCCTTCTTCGCGACCTTCTTCTTCACTACCTTTTTGGCCGGGGCCTTCTTAGCTGACTTCTTTGCGGCTTTCTTAGCTGTCTTAGCCATTTCAATCACCTTCCTTTGGTTCTTTGTGCTAAAGACCGACTGCTGGTTGTAAGCCGTTTCCGGCGCCACAGTAAGCAAACGAATCTCACATTCTTTTTCGTCAATTCCAAGCATATTCGTTTAGTTTTTGTAAGAAAAATTCCGCGCTGCATTACATCGCGAGTCACTCGTCTTAACGGCGTCATGAACCTACAATAATGAATATGGAATACCATGCGAATGCGCATTGGTGAAAACATGCAGAAACACCTTTAAATTCACTATATCGAGTGCTATATGAATACTCGCATATCTTTATCTGCTAATGCGTTCAAGACATTGCGTGCGCGGTATTTGCGCCGAGATGCTTCGGGACAAATTATTGAGCAACCCGAAGAATTATTCGCGCGCGTGGCGAATTGCATCGCGTCCGCGCATCGCGCTTATGGAGAAGACGACAATGATATCGCGAGATGGGCGCACGAATTCGCCGAGTTGATGTCTCGCGGAATACTTCTGCCCAACAGTCCGACAATGATGAATGCCGGAGTTGCCAACGGAATGTTGAGCGCGTGTTTTGTGCTTCCTGTTGGCGACAGCATAGATGAGATATTCGAATCAGTTAAACAGGCTGCGCTGATTCAAAAGGCCGGCGGTGGAACAGGCTTTTCGTTCGACAGGTTAAGACCCACGGGCGACTTCATCTCGTCCTCCGGAGGCAAAACCAGCGGGCCCATAAGTTTCTGGCGCGTGTTTTCGGAAGCGACGCGTGCAATTCAACAGGGCGCGAACCGTCGCGGCGCCAACATGGGCATGATGTCAATAGAGCACCCGGACATTCTCAAGTTCATCACCGCAAAGGCACATGGAAACGCATTTGAAAATTTCAACATCTCCATCAAGATTCCACGCGCGTTTATGGACCGCCTGAGAACCGACCATAGATCGGCCCACGTTGTGGTGAATCCTCGAACCGGTCGACATTACAATCTGCCGCGTTCGCTGGATATCGCATCCTATGAGCTTGGCGACCTGTCCCCCAACGGCGAGTTGCCCGCAACGGACGTGCTCAGCGTGGGCGATGTCTGGAGCATGATCGTTCATGACGCGTGGGCGACCGGTGAGCCAGGGCTGTGCTTCATCGACAGAGTCAACGACGACAACCCCACCCCCCACCTTGGGCGCATAGAGGCGACGAATCCTTGTGGAGAGCAGCCGTTGCTTGACTGGGAGGCGTGCAACCTCGCATCGATAAACGTGGCAAAATTCGTCAGCGAAGGCCGGCTCGATGAGCAGGCGCTGGCGAGAGTGATTCGCGCAGGCGTAGTCATGCTGGATGACGTGGTGGACGTCAACAACTACGTCGTCAACTCGATCGATTCCATCAGCCGGGGAAACAGAAAGATTGGACTGGGTTTCATGGGCCTGGCCGATGCAATGATGCTGATGCGAATAAGGTACGACAGCGACAAAGGGCTTCGGTTCGCCTCGCGACTGGGAAGCCTGCTACGCGAGCACGCAATCGCCGCCAGCGAAGAACTCGCACACGCCCGGGGCACATTTCCCAACTGGGGTCAAAGCCGATGGGACACGCTGGAAAACCGCCCCATGCGAAACGCCGCGGTAACCACCATCGCACCGACAGGCACGCTGAGCATCATTGCCGGGTGCTCGGGCGGCATCGAACCACCTTTCTCGCTGGCGTTCTACAGGCACATACTGGGCGGGCAGGAGATGCTCGAAGTCAACGGACCCTTCGAGCAGTACGCCAGAACCCATGAACTCTGGAGCGATGAACTTATCGAGCAACTGGCGAGAGGAAAATCACTGCGAGAGATGGACAACATCCCCGACGAGGCGAAGGAACTGTTCATCACAGCGTTCGACGTGTCGCCCGAATGGCACGTTCGCATGCAGGCGGAGTTTCAAAAACACGTGGACGGAGCGATTTCGAAGACCATCAACCTGCCGCAGTCGGCATCGTCGGCCGACGTCGAGTCGGCGTTCAATCTTGCCTATGACCTGGGCTGCAAAGGCGTGACGGTATATCGTGATCGATGCAGACTCCATCAACCCATGACACTTGAACAAGCGCAGGCGATTTGCCCACAATGCCGTCTGCCCGTAGCAGCGGTTGAAGGTTGCGCACGCTGCCCTTACTGCGGTTGTCCGCTGTGCGGCTGAGAACATCGCGACGAAGTAAAAGGGCAACCATGCCCTGGTGAACATGGTTGCCCGCTTTTGCCGGTTTTGTATGAACCTGTCTACTTGACAGCGCCCGCCACGGCTTCTTCGTCTTCCTTGTACTCGGTGAGCATCAAGTCGGTGGTCAGTAGCAGACCCGCAACTGAGGCGGCGTTCTGAAGCGCGGTCTTCGATACCTTCGCGGGATCGATGATACCGGCCTTGATCATGTCTACGTACTCGCCCTTTCCGGCGTCATAGCCGGTGTTGTTGCCTTTTTCGAGGATCTCGGCAACGACAACCTCGCCATCTTCGCCGCGGTTGGCGACGATCTGGCTGGTGGGCGCCCGCATGGCACGTGCGACGATTCTCACGCCGGCCTTTTCATCTCCGCGTGCCTTGTCAGCGGCTTTCTCGACCGCCTCGATGGCGTGAAGGAACACAACGCCACCGCCGGGAACAATGCCTTCTTCCGCGGCTGCCCGGGTTGCGTGAACGGCATCATCGATGAGATCTTTGGTTTCCTTCATCTCGGCTTCGGTCGCTGCCCCTGCCTTGATGACGGCAATTCCACCGGTGAGTTTAGCGAGTCGCTCTTGGAGTTTCTCGCGATCGTAGTCGCTGGTGGTCTTCTCGATCTGGTTGCGGATGGTGTCGACGCGGGACTGAATCTCGCCCTTCTTGCCACCGCCCTGGATGATCGTCGTGTCTTCCTTGCCGATGAGGACCCGCTTGGCGGTTCCGAGCTGGTCGATGGTGATGCTTTCGAGCTTCACGCCGAGGTCTTCACTGATGAATGTTCCACCGGTGAGAACGGCAATGTCGCCCATAATCGCCTTTCGCCTGTCGCCAAAGGCAGGAGCCTTCACTGCACAGACATTCAGCACGCCGCGAAGCTTGTTGACGACCAAAGCCGCCAGCGCTTCACCTTCAATGTCTTCGGCAATGATCAGCAGAGGCTTGCTGCTCGCTGCGGTCTTCTCGAGAAGAGGAACCATGTCTCGCAATGAGGAGATTTTCTTCTCGTGGATGAGGATGTAGCAATCTTCCAGCACTGCTTCGAGCGTGTTGGGATTGGTCATGAAGTACGCGCTGATGTATCCCTTGTCGAACTGCATGCCTTCGACGAGGTCCAGCTCGTTGATTGTGCTCTTGCCTTCCTCGACGGTGATGACGCCTTCAGTACCGACTTTTTCGAGCGCCTCGGCGATCATGTTGCCGATTTCGCTGTCCCAGTTGGCAGAAACGGTGGCAACCTTTCGAAGGTCCTCGGTTCCCTTAATGGGCTTGGACTGTTTCGAAATGGAATCTATCGCCGCCTCGACCGCCATATCCACGCCTCTTTTAACGGCCATGGGGTTCGCACCGGCGGTGACTATCTTGAGGCCTTCCCTCATAATCGCTTCGGCAAGGACCACCGCGGTGGTGGTTCCATCGCCCGCGACATCGCCTGTCTTGCTGGCGACCTGGTTAACCATCTTGGCGCCCATGTTCTCGAAGGGATCAGGAAGATCGATTTCCTTCGAAACCGTCACGCCGTCCTTGGTGACCTTGGGGGAGCCGAACGATTTCTGAAGCAGGACGTTACGTCCCGTCGGCCCCAGCGTCGCCTTGACGGCAGAGGCGAGCTTTTCAACACCCGCCAGCATCGCCGCCTTGGCGCTGGTATCATACAACATCTGCTTTGCAGCCATTTTAGTGCTCCTTGAGTATCTTGTTTGGCCTGTTGACGGAGACGGGCTTTACTTTTCGATAATGGCCAGCACGTCCGACTCGCGCAGAATCACGTATTCTTCACCGTCGATCTTGATCTCGGTACCGGAGTATTTTCCGTAGAAAACCTCGTCGCCTTTCTTGACGCTCATGTCGCCTCTCGATCCCGAATCGAGCAGCTTGCCCGGCCCGGTCGCGATGACCTTTCCACGCTGGGGTTTTTCCTTTGCGGTGTCAGGTAGCACGATACCGCCGGCTGTACGCTCTTCAGCTTCGCTCTGCTTGACCAGAATACGATCATCAAGTGGTTTCACTGCCATTTTGCAATCTCCTTATCCGTATTATTCTTCAAGGTTTCGTTTAAAGTTATCGGTGGCGATTCACGCCTCCGCCGTTTACATCATTCCCATACCGGGCATGCCGCCCATGCCGCCCATTCCACCCATGCCGCCCATGCCGCCCATGCCAGCGCCCGGGCCACCGGCGGGTTCTTCTTCCGATGGTATTTCGGCAACCGCTGCCCCACATGTCAGAAGCAACTGTGCTACCGAGCTGGCGTTCTGCAAGGCACTGCGTGTGACCTTGGCCGGATCGATCACGCCGGCTTCGACGAGGTCCTGGTATTCCATCTTGTCGGCGTTGAATCCGAAGTTGCCCTTGCCTTCTTGCACGTTCTTGAGCACCACGGCGGGGTATTCGCCCGCGTTTGCGACGATCTGTCGCAGGGGCTCGGCGAGTGCACGACGAACAATGTCAATACCTGTCGCCTCGTCGCCAGAAGCCTTCATGCTGTCAAGCACCTGGCGGGCACGCACCAGTGCCACCCCGCCACCGGGCAGAACGCCTTCTTCCACTGCTGCCCTTGTCGCATGAAGCGCGTCTTCGATTCGGGACTTCTTCTCTTTCATCTCGCTTTCGGTGGCTGCTCCAACATTGATCTGGGCGACGCCGCCGGCGAGCTTTGCGAGGCGCTCCTGAAGCTTCTCGCGATCGTAGTCGCTGGTGGTGCGATCAATTTCGTCGCGAATAAGCTTGATGCGGGCCTGGATATCCGCGGTCTTGCCTGCTCCCTCGATGATGGTGGTGTTGTCGCCGTCGATGGTGACCTTCTTGGCGGTTCCAAGCTCAGACAGCGAGATGGTTTCGAGGTCGATCCCAAGGTCCTTTGCGAAGACCTTTCCACCGGTGAGCACGGCGATATCTTCCATCATCGCCTTTCGACGATCGCCGTAACCCGGCGCCTTCACCGCACACACCGAGATGATTCCGCGAAGCTTGTTGACTACAAGCGTGGCAAGGGCTTCGCCCTCGACATCCTCGGCGATAATCATCAGTGGACGCTTCGCCTGGGCAAGTTTCTCAAGAAGGGGAACCAGCTTGCCCACGTTCGATATTTTGTCTTCGTGCAGCAGAACCAACGGTTTTTCGAGTTCGCAGACCATCGCTTCGGCGTCGGTCACGAAGTGGGGCGAAAGGAACCCGCGGTCGAACTGCATACCTTCGACCACGTCAACGTTGGTGTCGATGCTCTTGCCTTCCTCGACGGTGATGACGCCATCCCTGCCGACCTTCGCCATCGCCTCTGCCAACATCTTGCCGACTGTCCTGTCGTTATTGGCGCTGATGGACGCGATATTTCGAATGTCGTCATCGCTCTTGACGGGAACCGCCATTTTGTGCAGCTCGTCAACGATGGCGGCGACTGCCTTGCGGATTCCACGCGCCAGGCTCATCGGGTCGGCGCCGGCGGTGATGTTTCGGTATCCTTCTTTGAAGATGGCTTCGGCGAGCACGGTGGCGGTGGTGGTTCCATCGCCTGCCAGATCGGAGGTCTTGCTGGCTGCCTCCTTCACAAGCTGTGCGCCCATGTTCTCGTATTTGTCGCTCAGTTCAACTTCTTCCGCAACGGTGACACCGTCTTTGGTGACCGTCGGTGCGCCCCATCCCTTGTCCAGGATGGCATTTTTGCCACGGGGTCCCAGGGTGCTTTTTACCGCACGAGATAGCTTCTCGACACCGCTGAGCAATGCCGCTCTGGCTTCGGATGAGAACGCCAATTGTTTCGCCGCCATAAGGTAGCTCCTTTCACGCCATGAAGTTATATTGCTCTTGTTCTTCCTGTTACTGGACATTCCGCGGGTAAACGCGGACAGAAACCTGCGCAACACGCCAGGTTCGTACGCATCTTTCCAAGCAACCGTCATGCCTGCAATTGCAACATCAGTCATATTAAACACTTGCGCATTTACGGGGTCTCAGGTGACCCTTACACAGACTGCCAATTGACGCGCCGGCGCTGACACTGTGGTCAATTTGACAGCGTGGGATGGGGTGAGGGTAGTTCGATGTGGTGTCCGGCAGATGTACCTGCTGGCGTGGAGTGAAGTGATTCTCTATAATCCCCTCGGTCTTATGGCAGCCACAAAGCAAGGACAATCCGATCAGGACATCCTGCCTGTTGAAGATTTGCACAAAGCCCCAGGCGTTGAGTCCCGCGAGTTCATCGCAAAGGATGTGTTCATTGTGGTGCTGTTGATATGCGCGGTAATCGCCATTGACGCGCACAGCCCCACTGACAGTTATGCGCATTCCCAGCATCGCCAGATGGCAGCCGCCATTGCTACACTTCATGACAACTGGATTCTACCGCGCAATCACCAGGACGGACTTGCCCGCAAGCCCCAGCTTTACGCCTGGCTGGTCGCGCCTGTCCTGAAGGTGACCAACATTTATGAAGA
The DNA here is from genome assembly GCA_964632015.1 of uncultured Planctomycetaceae bacterium. Classification (GTDB taxonomy): domain Bacteria; phylum Planctomycetota; class Phycisphaerae; order SM23-33; family SM23-33; genus JAAYCO01. The sequence continues at coordinate 2,567 of CAZWAT010000066.1, read as the reverse complement.
TCCTGTATTCCGCTGGCCTTGCGCCGCATCGGCCATTGCGGCGTGCGTGCTGGTGTATCTGCTGGGTAGAAGGTGGATGGGTCGTCATGTGGGGCTGGTCTCGGCGGTGTTGTTCACCACCACGCTTCACATGAGTCGAGTGGTCTACCGCGCGCTGACTGACATGTTGCTCACGTCGATGATCCTGCTGGCGGTGTTCTGCGCTGACAGGGTTCTGTTTCATCGTGTTGAGCGCTCTCGTCGGACGCGGTGGGTAGTGGGCTTCTGGATCGCGGTGATTTTGGGCGCGCTGTGCAAGGGCTGGGGGCTGGTGAACATTCCGTTGTTGGTGCTGATAATCACCCTGTGGTCAGTCACTCGCAGGAGGATATATAGGCAAGGCTTCCTGGGGAATCGTCGTTTGCGTCAGGCCCTTGTGTTAGGCCTGCGTCGCATCGCCCGGGCCGGTAGGGATTTGTACCTCAAATGGGGAATAATCGCCACGCTTGGTGTTCTCGTGCCCTTGTGGGGCGGGATGCTCTGGATCGGCGGGGAGGAGTTCCGCCAGATAGTGTACTTCGAGGTATGGCAGCGTCTGACGGGCTCGGGCCCACACCCGCCGAGATCTACGTCGGCGCCGGCGTTTCTGTATCTCATCTACTATGCGTTTCCGATGTCGCTGCTTGCCGCCGGCGCCCTGTTGACGGTCAGACCCAAAAGATGGTTCCACTGGGCGAGCCCAACTCGCATGCCGTTGATCTGGATTCTGTCTATCCTTGCACCGTTTTCCATCTCTCACGGGTTTCGCCCGGACTACCTGCTGCCCTGTTATCCCGCGGTTGCGATTCTCGCAGGCTGGGTGGTTGTCACGCTGGCGAAGCCTCATGACATTCTCGCCAGAAATGAGCGGGTTGTCCGGGGCGTCGCAGTTGGGGCAGGAGTGGCCATTGGGGCGGTGCTCATCTTTGCCCCGATGGTGTATCTGCTTCACGATTACATGCCCGACGCCATTACCCGACAGATGCCGTATCCACAGGCATGCGAGCCTCATTCGGTGTTGATTCTGGGCATGCTGCCGCTTCTGGGTCTGGTAGTTGTCACCCGTGTCGCAACCACAGGACTTCACTGGCGAATGCCACAGTTGTGCTGCTGGTGCGCGATCGGAATGCTGGGCATCATGTTTATCGACACCCACTATTTCACCTCGCACGCACGGCATGGCGATGGCGAGACGGCAGTGGCGTTCGTGAGGCGGGCCAGGGACATCGTGGGCGACGAGCCCGTACTCGTCAGCCAGGTTGACAAGATCGGGGTGGAGCTTTATCTCGGCAGGTTCGGTAAGCACGTCTCCAGCAGGGATGAAATACTCGAATCGGGCAGGAGATTCCTTTTTGCTTCCGATCGGGGCCTGAATCACATGGGAATCACCCCCGGCGGCAAGGACATCGACCCCACCCTTCATCTGCGTCTGCGAAGCAGGCATATCAAAGTCGACAAGCTCGGCTCGTTGAACCTCTATGAAATCCGCACCAGACCTCATCATGAAACCGACGAACCATAGTTGGCTTTGCCCCTGCGAGGTTCTACGCTATGATAGTCGGACTTTTTGTTAACCTGTTTTGCAAGTTTGTACCAAGTGTCATGACTACCAAAAACCTGCTTCCTGTATCAATATCGCTATTCTTGCTGTTCCTCTCCGGCTGTGCCGTGACTCAGCCACAGAATACCCCTGCCAGGGAACAGCATTTACGAAGCTCTATTACATCTCGTGGATACTGGCTTTACGTGCCGTCGAACTACAATCACAATCGACCCGCGCCGCTGATAGTCACCTGCCACGGCACGCCCCCGTATGATGTTGCCAACCATCACATCCGCGAATGGAAAATGCTCGCGGAAAACAACTACTGCATTGTCGTCGCCCCCGACCTGATCGGGACCGATGGCCTGCTTGGCGACGGGCCTGTAATCGGTATGCTGGCGAACGAACAGATTATCCTGTCGATATTGTCGGAGTTGGGCTACAAGTACAACATCGACATGGCGAACATCATGATCACGGGGTTTTCGGGGGGAGGGTTCCCGACGTACTGGGTAGGCCTGCGTAACCCGGACACATTCAGTGTGGTCGTCGCCCGAAACTGCAACTTCAACGAGTCGAACCTGCGCGACTGGTATACTCCAATGGCCAAAGACACCAAGGTGATGATCTACTGGGGCCAGAACGACCCGCTCACCATTAAATCGCAAAGCAAACGCGGCCTGAGATTCCTCAAGTCGCGGGGGTTCAAGTTCGTTCACAACCACGAGATACCCGGCGCTGGACACGAGCGCAAACCAGAGGTCGCAATGGATTTCTTCCTCAAGAATCTCGCCACACCCCGCCCGTCGCTGAAGTGACGTCTCACGCTCACGATCGAGCGGGTTTATGCTTTCTCTGACAATCCGAACAGTGTATATTGCCATTGGCGGATTCCTGCCTGACAATATGCGGACGCTCGCGGTCAACATTCAATCAAAGAAGACCTGCTACGAACACATGGAAATCAGCACCAAACTATACTTGGGCGATTGCAGAGATGAGCTGA
>CAZWAT010000065.1:0-13205 GCA_964632015.1 uncultured Planctomycetaceae bacterium | reverse complement strand
CAGCGTGTTTCTGGCAAATCGTGTAGGTCAACTTGGCGAGCTTCTAAGCGTGCTGGCCAGGAACAATATCGGTGTGTATGGAATTTCAATAGTGGATTCCACCGACTGGGCGGTAATTCGGATGGTTCTCAGCGATCCGAACAAGGCCAGGGAGGTTCTGAACCCCTGCTATCCATATACCGAGAAGCCTGTGCTTCTGGTGTGTCTTGATGATGAGCAGTCGCTTTCCCGCATGTTCGCCGCTTTGACCTCGGCAGAGTTGAATGTGAATGTTGCTTATCCGTTGACGATTCGCCATGAGGATTGTCCTGTGGTGGTGCTGTGCGTCGAAGAGCGGGTTGTCGCGACGCAGGTGCTCACGAATCACAGGTTTACGCTGGTCGGCGAAGAGGATCTGCAATAAACCTCCGTATTGCGGGGGCATTGTTAAAAGGATATGTTACTTCTGTCATGGCTGACATTTATGACATCGCTGTGCTGGGGGCGACGCCTGCGGGTTGTGCAGCCGCCGCCTATCTCGCGCGTAAGAAGATATCGGTCGCGTTGATCGACGTGCCAGGCGATCAGTATGAAAGCCAGTTGATGGACTGGGCGCCCAAAGGCTTTTTCGCCATCAGGGGGCTGTCCAGGGATCTGTTGAAGAAGTCCCAGGCCCGGCCGTTCAGAAATATAAGGTATCACGACGCGACGTTGTCCCGCACGGTTGATTACACCAGTCGTTCGACCGCGGGGTACTGTTTCAAGCCTGCCATGCTTGTGAAGGCGATGTCTTCGTCGGTAGTCTCTGCCGGTGGTAAGATAATGGACTTGGGCACGCCGGAGATAAACCTTAGCGAGGACATGGTCGCGGTTACCGGAAAGTCGGCCATTCAGGCCCGTTTTCTGCTGGTGGCGCAGGGCAACCCCGTTGATGTCATGAGCACCCTGGCGATTCCATCCCGGCCGTCGATGCGGGCATCTTTTGTGGTGGCCGGTCTCGATGTGCCGCTTTCAGACAAGAACGCCGGCGCGCTTGACGACATGATGCACGTTGTCGAGTTGAAGGAACGCAGCGAATTGGGGATGTTCTTCATTCACCAGAGCACATTGCATCTTCGCGTGATATCCTCCAGCACCGCCACCGGAACAAGGGCACAGGAGCTTTCGACATTGCTTTCGGGCCTGCAGCGTGAGGGCATTGTTCCCCAAAGCATCGCCATAGACCGCGCTGAAGGGGCGGTGTGGTATCCCCCGGCAGGCGAGGCGCTTGAAATGGAGTCCCACGTCGCCAAACGTTGCCTGTTGGTGGGCACCGCGGGAGGCTTTGCCGACACCATAACGGGTCAGACGCTGAACCCCTCGATTCGCTCGGCGATTCTGGCTGCGGACATGACTGTTGAAGCCCTCAAGAGCGACGACCCTCAGAACACACTCGCGCGATTCAAGGTCGAATGGCGAAATGAGCTTGCCGAATCGTTGCGCCCTCCAAGCACCTCGTTGCACATGCTGCTGCCGCTGCTTTTCGTCAATGACAGAATCGTCTCGAAGTTCACCCATGCCCTCCTGCACGGAGAAGCGATATGATTGATCGCTTCAGGGTTCCAGGCGAGCGCGCCACGGGCTGATATCATGATGTTGCTGGAGGTTCTGACATTTTCACAGTGGTTCATGATCGGCGTCGCCGTGGCGTTGTGGGCACTGATAGCGGCTCATGTCGCCCGCCAGATGGGTAGCGCAGGACGCAGCGCCACCAGGTGGTTCATCATCACGTTTCTATTCACGGCGATACCGGCAGTGGTGGTGTCGATGTATCATCGTGTCAGGTGGATTCTTCAGAAAGACACAGACGGTTTGACACGCGCCAGGCGCAAAGAGTTGGTTCGCTGCCCGCATTGCGGGGGACTTTACTCGCCCCAGGCACAATCGTCGCCACGCGTCTGCCCGCTGTGTCATATGCCAATACAGGGAAGTGACGTGGCATGAAGGCGGTAATTCTTTCTATCGGGCAGGAACTCGTCGCGGGGCAGACGGTGGACACCAACAGCGCTTATCTGTCCAGGCTGCTTGCGAGCAGGGGCATCGAAACGCTTGAACATCGCACTGTCGGCGACGATCGAGAGCTGATCGCCGGGGCGATTGCCGATTCAATCAAACTTGTCCCACTGGTGATTGTCACCGGGGGGTTGGGACCTACCGAGGACGACTTGACGCGATTCGCCCTTGGGGATGTTATGGAGGCTGACCTTGTATGCGACGAGCTGGCTCTTGAACAAATAAAGGGAATCTTTGTCCGTCTCGATCGCCGGATGACAGAGTCGAATCGCGTGCAGGCGATGATTCCCCGCGGCGCGCGGGCTTTACCCAACCGCCTGGGAACCGCCCCAGGTATTCATGCCCGCGTTGGCGGGGCGGACATCTACATCATGCCCGGTGTTCCTTCGGAAATGAAGGAGATGTTCGCCATCTGCGTCGAGCCCCATCTGCCCAGTGGCGAAGGTGTGCTGGTTCATCGCATCCTCCACACCTTCGGAGCCGGGGAGAGCGATATCGGCGCGAGAATTGCCGACCTGATGTCGCGTGATTCCAACCCGCTGGTTGGAACAACTGTCGCCGAGGGAATGGTGTCGATCAGAGTTATCGCGAAATCCGCAACAATGGATGGGGCCGAGGCGATCTGGCGGGATGTGTCGAGCGAGATACGCCGGAGGCTTGGCCCGCTGGTGGTCGGCCAGGACGACGAAACCATGTCGTCGGTGGTGGGCAGGCTTCTGCGCCAGCGTGGCGAAACGCTCGCCTCAGCGGAGAGCTGCACAGGCGGCATGATGGGCCAGATGGTAACCGCTGTGCCCGGAAGCAGCGAATACTACCTTGGGGGGATTGTCTCTTACTCGAACGACGCGAAGATGCGCATGCTCAACGTGCCTGCGGATGTGCTTGCGCAACACGGAGCCGTCAGCGAAGAGGTTGCCCGACTGATGGCCTGCAACTGTCGGGAGGCGCTGGGCTCGACGTGGGCGCTGTCCATAACAGGAATAGCAGGCCCGGGCGGGGGAACCGAGCAAAAACCTGTCGGGTTGGTTTACGCCGCACTTGCGGGTCCGGACGGAACGTCGGTGGAAAGATTTGTCATGCCCGGCGAGAGGGACATTGTTCGTCTTCGTTCGGCTCTTGGGGCGCTTAACGCGTTGAGGCTCAGGCTGATCGGCGCTTGATGTCGGGCTGAACCTTCACCACCGTTGCCGGAAGCCTGCAAGTTACAACCGTGCCCGCCTGCTCGCCGGGTTGCACCTCCAGCGTCGCCCCGATCATGTTCGAGCGATACTGCATTATCGCCAGCCCCATGCCTTTGCCCTGCGCTTCGGGCGACATTCCCACGCCATCGTCTTCAATGAAGATAGTCGCCTGGTCCCCATCGCCCCGCACGCGTATGGTGATAGTGTTTGCCTGGCTGTGCTTGACGGCGTTCATCACTGCTTCCCTGACAATATAGAATATGTGTGTGGCGTGTCCGCTGTCGGAGACGATGAGATTGACCTGTACGTCGAGCTGGCATGATTGCTCGAAACAGCGGTTCACGTCTTTGCACAATTCGGTTATCGCATTCATCAGTCCGTCGGTTTGAAGCTCCACGGGTTGCAGCCCCCGCGCCAGGGCGCGCACCTGGGCGATGGCGCGGTTCACCATCTCGGCGATTTTCATGATCTCGTCGGCTTCTGCGTCTTTTTTCTGGGTGAGTCGCTGCGCGCATGCCTTGCTCAGAAATGCAACGCCGGTAAGGTTCTGCCCGATGACATCGTGAAGATCCTGGCTGAGGTTGCGCCTTTCAAGTTCGCTGATCTGGGTTACCTGTCGCTGGAGCGCGTTTCGGTCGGTGACGTCATCGCAGATTCCGCCGATCTGGCTCACCCGGCCGTGCTCGTCTTTAATGGCGAATAGTCGCATATGCACATATGCAACTGTGTCATCAGGTCGAATTACGCGGAATTCCTCGCTGAAGGTGTTTTCGCCACGTTCCATTGCCTCGGCGAGTCGCCCAGTGGCGTTTTCCACCTTTGGTCGATCCTGGGGGTCTACCGCGTTGATCCACGATCGGCTGTCCTGGAGCAGTGTCTTTACCCCAACGCCCCAGATGTGCTCATACGATGGGTTGACGAAGTGAATCACGCTCATATCCGACGACGCCAGCCAGAGCACTTCGGGCATCGCCTCCGCCATCTGACGGAACCTCATTTCGCTCTTTCGCAGGTCTTCCTCTGCCTTGATGCGATCGGAGAACTCCTCCTGCAGCGCGGTGAGCGCGTGTTCCAGATCGCTGGTGCGTTCGTGAACGCGCTGCTCAAGCTCGTCGTGTGCCTTGCGAAGCTCCACCTGGCTTCTTTGTCGTTCGGTTGAGTATCTCACGGCCCTGGCGACGTGAGTACCTGAAGACTGTCCCTTTATGAGATAGTCCTGCGCCCCCATCCGAACCGCCTGCATCCCCAGAGACTCGTCATACGCACCCGTCAGGACGACGATAGGGGTGTCCGGCGCCCATTCGAGGGTTCGTTTTACGGTGTCCAGGCCGGTGCTGTCGGGCAAAGAGAGGTCCAGCAACACCACTTCAAATTCCTGGTTATTGAGTAGTGAAAGCCCCTCTGCCAGGCGTTCGACATGGACGATTTCGAAGTCCTGTTCGTGCAGTTCTTTCAAGGACTCCCGCAGCAGGCGGGCGTCGCCCAGGTTGTCCTCAACAAGCAGCATCTTCATGTTATCTCCGATCGTTCGCTATTGGGCAGGCGGCAGTTGAACCATAGTCAGCCAGAATGCATTTATTCCCCGCACCACTTGCAGTATTCCTTCGTATGTCGGGGGCTTGGTTACGTAACAGTTGGCGTGGAGGCTGTAGGCGATGGTGACGTCCCTGGCGTCATTCGAGCTGCTCAGCACCACGATGGGTATCTGAAGAAATGCCTGGTCGCGTTTCACTTCCGCCAGCAGTTCCCTACCGTCCATGACAGGCAGGTTGAGGTCAAGCAGAATAAGGTCTGGCCTGGGCACCTGGTCGTAGGGCGTCTTGCGGTTGAGAAAATTCATCGCCGCCAGACCATCATGCACCACGTGCAGGTGGACGGTGATGTTGGCTTCCTTCATGGCTTCCATCGTCAGCCGGATGTCACCAAGGTTGTCCTCGATCATCAGAAGATTCATACACCCGCCTCCGTGGTATTCTAGGTGGCGGGGTTGGTCTTTTCGCCTTCGTCCGCGGGCGAGCCGGTATAGGGAATGGTGAAATGAAAGGTCGCCCCTTCGTCGGGCGCCGACTCCACCCATATTCTCCCCCCGTGCAGGTCTATTATCCTCTTGCAGATCGACAGGCCTATTCCGGTTCCGGGATAGTCCGATTGGGAGTGCAGGCGCTGGAATATCTGGAATATGCGTTTTGCCTGGGCAGGATCCAATCCTATACCGTTATCCGCCACCGAGAACTGCCACACGCTGTCAACCTGGCGCGTGCTGATATGCACTTTGCACGGCCTGGAAGGCGAGCGGAACTTGATCGAATTGGAGATAAGGTTCTGAAACACCTGCTCAAGCTGCACCGGATGTGCCCATATGGTCGGCATCTTATCGTTAGTTACCTGTGCGTGCGTTTCGTCGATATTCTGCTGAAGATTCACCTTGGCCTGTTCGATCAATTCGGAGATATCCACCATCTGTCGCTGTGGTTTGCTTCTGCCTAATCTTGAGTACTCCAGGAGCCCTTGCACCAGTGATTGCATTCTGCGAGCCCCTTGCATGGCGAAGTTTGTGAAGTCTTTCGCCTCGGGTGCGAGCGTCTGTCCGTAACGCCTTTGAAGAAGATCCATGTACGCCACCACCATTCGCAGGGGTTCCTGAAGGTCGTGCGACGCGACGTAAGCGAACTGTTCAAGATCCTTGTTCGACCGGGCAAGCTCTCTGGCTGTGTTCTTGAGGGCTTCCTGCTGAAGCTTTCTTTGGGTGATGACCTCGGTGAACATGATGATTCCGCCAATTTCGCCTTGCTGTGTCCGCCAGGGTCGCAGCTCCCACTTGAGCCAGTCCACGGTTCCATCCGCCCGGACAAAGCTGTCTTCATCTCGCTTGAGCACTTCTCCGGCGAGGCATCGGGCATGGTGCTCCTTCCATTCATCAGGTATTTCGGGGAACACTTCATAATGAGTCTTTCCGATGATTGGCTTGTTTTTCAGGCGATAATCAACCAGCCAGCGACTGCTGGTGATGATATACCTCATTTGTGTGTCGAAAACTGCGATAGCCGCTGGCGCGTGCTCAATAAACATCCTCAGCCGCTGTTCGCTCGTCTTGAGTTGTTCACGCACCTCGATCTGTTCGGTGATGTCGAAAGCGGTGCCGATAATTGCAGGCCTGCCCATGTATTCGAAAGGGGTGACTGCCAGATCCATCCACCGCCAGCCGCCGTCGCGGGTGAGGCCCTTGATGACATATCTGTCGCCTCGTGCGTCGAGTCTTCCGCGACTGCGGGATTTCTCAAGCACAGTCTGGTGGGAATCGGGATGAACCAGGCCAAGAAGATCCATATCAAGCACCTCGCTGGGCTTGAATCCAGAAATCTTCTCTATATATGCATTAACATATACATACTTTCTGTTTTGTACGATTATGATAACTGCGTTGGCGTTTTCCGCAAGGGCACGAAATTTCTCCTCGCTCTGGCGAAGCTGCTCCTGGGCGTACTTCTGGTCGTGAATGTCGGTTGCGGTTCCAAGATACTTCACCAGTCTTCCATGTTCGTCATAAAACGGCTCGGCCCTGCTGAGGTGCCACCTGTAGGCGCCGGTTTTTGACCTGAGGCGAAGCATTATCGCGAAGGGGGTTTGATTCTGGGTAGAGCTCTTCCAGGCTTCGTAAGTCTTTTTATTATCGAGCGGGTGAACAAGCTCAAGCCACTTGTCCGCCTTGTCCAGACCCAGCCCCGAATACTCCTGAAAACGTTTGTTCGTAAAGTATACGTGACCCTGTGGATCTGCAATAAACACGATCTGGGGCATGAAATCAGCAAGCACGCGAAAATCCTTTTCGCTCTCTTGCAGGGCGTCGGATGCCTGTTTGAGCAGACTTATATCCTGCCAGACGAAGACCGCCCCAAGCTGTCCGTTTCGCGAGGGAATAGGCGCAGCCGTCAGGATGACAGGGATGTTCCGCTGGTCAGTGACAATCGCCCATTCCTCCTCGCGGATGACCTTGTTTTCGCGCATGACACGCGTGATAGGCATCTCGTCTGCCAAAGCGGCGTCACCGGCGGGTTTCAGTATTTTGATTCCGCGAAGCAAATCATAGGCTGGTCCTCCAACATCACCAGCAAAGCCCATGCTTGAGCGTCCCCATTTGCTGAAAGCGCGGATATTGGCGTCATCGCCCTGCACAATGAGAATGCCCATTGGGATATTTTCCATCATCGCGTTGAGGATATCCCGACCCTCCTGCGCGTCATGCGCCTGTTGTTTGGCTTCCTCCGCCACGGCGTGTAGTTGAGACATTGCCTGCTCACGTTGTTGCTCAAGCGCGTTTCGATCGCCGGCCATCTGGTTCAGGGCGATTGCAAGTTTGTGCAACTCGTCTATGCCTTTCTTGGGCGTTTGTGGCTGTTGCTCGCCCCGCCATAGCGCCTGCGCCTGAACGTGCAGGTTCGTTACGCCGCGAGTTATAAATCTGCTGATGATTATCGCCAGCGCCACCGAGATGATCACCGCGATACCGTTGGCGATAAGGGTTAATCTGATGCTGCTGGCAAGCGGGGCCATGACCTCGTCGGTGGGCCTGCCGATTTCCAGTGCCCACCCGATGCGCTGTATGGGAACAACCGCGACGATTCCCCGGTCGTTGCTCATGAACATCATATTTTCGCCGAACGACTCGGCTCCCCTCAGTGCGTCATCCACCATGGGGTTGTCGATATCGTGTCGCTGTTCCCAGGTAGGATTGGGTGTTCTTCCGCAGTACACGACACCGCCGGAGCTGTCATAGAGCACGAGGTTGTAGTCCTCGAATGGGCCCAGTCGAAACAGTCTATCCCCGAGCTTCTGTGGGTCGATGTGGGCTATGGTGACGCCGAGAATCTCCTCATCTTTACGGATGGGCACGAATATGGCGAACCAGGCGGTTCCATTGCTCTGCTGAAGGTCGCTGACGATCCAGTCCGACTGCTCGATTGTGCTGCGAAAGATGGCCTCGTCATTGAGATTTTCGCCTATTGCGCTGGCGTGGCTCGAAGCGATGATGGTTCCGTCCATCGATACCCAGTGAATCGCGGGCATATAATCCCTGGTTTGGGTGGCAAATCGAAGCAGAAAGCTACCCTTTTCGGGGCTTTGCGAGTTGAGCGCAACTACCGCTTGGGCAAGCGTCTGCTGTTGGTGAATGCATCCGAGCAGGGCTTGGTCAAACGCCTTGGCAAGAGATCTCGCCATCGAGAGATTTGCCCGAACCTCGGTGCTGTGCTTCATCCTCCATATGCCAACTTCCAGCACCGCCTGCATTATCAGCAGTGGCCCAAGCGTCACCAGCACGAGTATCAGCAGGATCCTTCTCATGTTCGGCAGCCTTCTGTCGCTGTCGACTTCCTGCGGGGCGTGTTCTGGATGAGGCTGAGGCATTGGCGGATCGTCTGTTCTGTGCGCAAAGGCGTCACCATGACGCGTTTTGTTGACAATTCTAGCCCCCATCAGGCCTTGCCCACATTGATTGGATTTCCCCTCCGAACCAAATGACACAATACGGATAGCGACGAATAGGCGTTGTTCTGGGGCGTATGTAACCTATAATCGTGCTTTGTCATGGGAGTTTTGATGTCTCATATTTTCAAGATGTTGCCGCTTTTGACGGTGGTGCTGGCAGGGTGCCAGGTAGGCATGGACGGGCTTGCGCCCGGATCGGTAATCACGCCCACGGCGAAATGGTCGGCCTCAGGCACGATGCGCAACGCCGGTCATGCGATAGATTCCAACTCCGGCACGCGGGCAATTGCCGACGGGAATGGCGAGTTCCTGGATATTGACCTGGGCAGCCCGTGCATTTTCAACTATGTCAGGATTACACACGGCAGGGATAATGAGTTTCCGCCTGAAATACTGTTGTACGCGAGCATGGACGGCAAGGAATTCCAGCAGGTGCACAAGAGCCCCGGCACCAGGAAAGTCACAAACCTGCTGATTGCGACACCGTGCCTGACGAGGCAAATTCGTATAAAGGCCGAGGGCGTTACTCAAGAGTGGTCTATAAGTGACGTGCTGATAAGGTGAACGGCATGACTTCATGTTGTCTGGACAACTGATTCACAAACCAGCATTTTCATGGGCGATAACATGGTTTCCACATTGTCATCGGAACGCCGGCTGAGAAAGATCAGGTTCATCAACCCCACCAGTCCGCTTTCGACGATCACCATGCCGGGGATCATTCAACACATGACGTTTTCTCGCCGGGCGCTGTTCATGCCCCTGAACCTCGCGATATGCGCCGCGGTGGTTCCTGAAGGCTGGTCGCCTGAAATTGTGGACGAAAACGTTACTGGCCCGCACGCGCCCTGCGCCGACGTGGATGCGGTGGGCATTACCGCCATGACGACCCAGGCAAACAGGGCGTACGCAATCGCCGATGAATATCGTAAGCTTGGCGTACCCGTGATCATGGGCGGTATTCATCCATCCGCGCTGTGCGACGAGGCCCTTGAACATGCCGAAATTGTCTGCAAGGGAGACGCCGAAGGAACCCTTCCTCGCGCCCTTAACGACCTTCAAGCGGGAAACTCCCAGCGTTTGTATGATTGGAAGGACAACCCCGACACACCGATCGCGACGCCTCGAAAAGACCTGCTCGATCCGGCGGATTACCTGGTCTTCAATCCCATTCAGACTACCCGAGGTTGTCCTCATGGGTGCACATTCTGCACTACGCCCGCGATTTTCGGTAGGCGATACAGGCAACGGCCGATCAACGATATCGTTGAAGAGATACGCCAGGCCCGCGACCAGTTCAACTCGCGAGTCTTCATCTTTTCCGACGACGATGTGGCGGGTAATCACCCGTGGGCGATGGAGTTGTTCGAGGCGATCAGGCCCCTGAATATCCGTTGGGCGAGCCAGTGCGACATCCTGATTTCGCGAAGCGAGAAGTTGCTCGCCGCCATGCGCGACAGCGGGTGTATAGGCGTGATACTTGGGCTTGAAAGTCCACGAGCGGGCACACTCAAAGAGGCGGGCAAGCGATATGTGGACGCATCCGAGTATGGCCGACGGATATCGCTGATTCAATCGTACAACATAAGTATATGGGGTAGTTTCATCTTTGGTTTCGATACCGACGACTGGCGCGACTGCATGAAGGCGGTACGTTTTGCCCGGCGCAACCGGCTGTGCATGAGCTGCTACCCCATATTGACGCCATACCCAGGCACCAAGGTTTACGAACAATACCTCGCCGAAGGCAGGTTGATCACGCGGGATTGGGATCGTTACAACGGTTCAACAGTGGTCTACAAGCCCGCGAAGATGACCGAACCGCAACTCAGGCACGCACAGATGGCTGCATTTAACGAGTTCTATCATCCCTCAAGCGCCCTGTCGAGGTTGGGCGTCTGGCCTTTCAAGAAACACAGTTGGCTGGCGAATCTGGCGATTCATCGCGGCATTGTATATTACTATGGTAAGAAATGCCGACCCCTGCCAAGATTTGCCGATAACATCGAATTTGACCCCCAGCGTCGCATTCTGCGCACGCTTGGCGAATGACGGAGTGAACAATGCAGAATCAACAGGCTGATAACAACACCGAGCGAACGGGTGGGTATTCCCTGGCGGCAGGGGTCCTCATGCTCTCTATCATCGTGATGCTGGCGATATTGTGGTACCGTGAACGCTCCGCCAGAATCGAGGCCCAGCAAACCATCTCAGAGATGTCAACGCAAAGCGACAGGATCAGGGATTTGTTGATGTCAGTTGGCCCGGCGTCCATCGATGTTGGTGGAGTAGTCTCCCCAGCCGCCCCGGTCATCTCGCGTGAAACCCTTCAACCCAAGGTAATGAACATCGCCGGCAAAGACTACCACGCCTTCAACGTCAGCGAACGTGCGGGCGAACTGCTTGGGGGCTTTCAAAAAGGTGACATGATTATCATTGGCCCGTTGGAACCTTCAGATCAGCAGCAGTGACGGGCCTACAGAACCAGTGGATTGGCTGACGCGCACGTGATGACTACGTTGTCCCATACCAGTTTGGGGCTGACATTGCGCCACAGCAGCCGCTCGTATTCCGAAAGCTGCTCTATTATCTCCGCCAGATCCTGTGGTTCGAACCGTGACGCTATTGCCGATACGTTTTCGAGCTGCTCCGAGTTGATCAAAGCTGGTTGCGTCTCGTTGTCCGCGCCTTGCAGGCGTATCGCGTCCTGGTAGGCAGAGGCGATAAGCCTGAGCATAAGGGCGACCGATTGGCGATTCGCCAACCTCACCGACAGGTCGCCGCCGTCGCGTTCCTTCGCTTCCTTTACCTGTGCCTTGGCGAGCTTTTCCATGATCTTTGTAAGATCATCGGATAATTTGCCGTCGCCTCCCGGACCCATCGACGAGAGCCTGTCAATGATCTGTGTTTTAGTTTCATAAAGATCCTGTTTCGCCAGGCGAAGCGACTCGCCCAGCGAGCCCGATGTGAAGCGTGCCCAGAACCCAGCCTGACCTTCGTCGCAGCCTTCGGCGGTGAGCTTGCTTACCACAAAATCATGCTCAAGGCGATTGAGTCGTATCAGCGAACACCGGCTCAGCGTCGTCGCCAGAAGCTCTTCGGGGCGCTGGCAGAGCAGGATAATAGTTACGCCGGGCGGAGGTTCTTCAAGCGTCTTGAGCAGGGCGTTTTGTGCGACATCGCTCATCAGCTCGGCTTCGAGTATGATGAACACCTTGCCCTTTCCCCTGGCGGGCGATTGCATTGCGGGGGCGATCAAAAAATGCCTGATGATTGGGATGCCCAACTCCTGCATGACGCTCGAACGGACGTTTGCGTCGGGGTGATGGGCTGCGAGTTCCTTGTAGATCATGTGCAGGTCGGGGTGGTTCCCGGCCTGGAGCAGGTGACAGTCTTCGCAATGTCCGCAGGCTTCGTGGCTTTGCTGGTTTGAATTGGGACACAATATCGCGCCGGCCAGCGCCTCCGCCAGCGTTCGTCGCCCAACGCCAACAGGCCCGGCGAACAGAAGCGCGTGAGGCAGGCGATTCGCCTTCATCGCGACTGTCAACGTTTCTATGGCGCGATCCTGTCCGACAATGTCCGCGAAACCGATCATCTACTTGCGGGCCTCCATGCTTCCAACGCCTTCATCACGCTGGAATGCACCTTTTCTACGTCTGCAGAGGCGTCAACGACGGCGAATGTATCAGGTGCCTGGCGTGCCTGCTCCAGGAACATCTCTCTTACTTTCTTGTGAAAGCTCAGCGCCTTCATCTCCATCCTGTCAAGCACGGGTCCCGCCTGGTCAGCCCGTCCGGTGATTCTTCCGAACGCCTTCTCCGGATCCATGTCCAGTATGATGGTTAGATCCGGCAAGAGCCCGCCGACCGCGACGTCGGCAACTGTTCTCACCGCGGCTGCAGCCATTCCGCCCGCGCCCTGATAAGCAATAGTAGAAGATATATATCTATCACTTAACACGCATTTCCCCTGCTCCATCGAAGGGCGGATTATCTGAGAAACCAACTGCGCCCTGCTGGCCATGTAGAGCATGAGCTCGCATTCCACCGACATCTCCTGGCTGTCGCGATCAAGCAGAATATGACGGATCCTGTCGCCGATTGCGGTCCCCCCCGGGTCCCGCACAGACACGCACTGCACGCCCGCTTGCGTAACCGAGTCCGCAAGAAGGCGTATCTGGGTGCTCTTTCCCGACCCGTCAGGCCCATCAAGAACAATGAACCGCCCGAACAGCTTTTGTGAAAGTGCCTCGCTCATCAGCAACAGTATGAGCATACGGGCCAAGTTTTACAAGTCCGGACGAGTATTAGCAAGACTGATGTAAACTATAAACCGATTAGCCAATCTGTCATATCAATCGCATTTTAGAATGCATACGGACATGACGCCCCGTTCGGGGGCGTTTACAACAGGTTTGGCAGGTATAGTTGACATGAGACATGCTCCAGAATCAATAGGTCTTTATGATCCCCGTTTCGAGCACGACGCGTGCGGCATCGGCGCCAT
>CAZWAT010000064.1:0-13255 GCA_964632015.1 uncultured Planctomycetaceae bacterium | reverse complement strand
CGGCACCACGGGTGATAGGCTCGTGGAAGGCTATTTGACAATTATCAGATTTCAGATGATGTAGTTCACCCGGAGTTTGGGCAGGAACTCGTCCGAGTGCTTGTAGCAATCTGCGAGTACGGGGCGACGTGATCTACCCGACGTCGGGGGCAAATCACCTGCGAAGATAGTCAACCACGCCGTCGGCGATTGCGTTGGCGATGTTCCGTTGGTATGTGGGGCTTACGAGCCTGATGGCCTCGGCGCGGTTGGACATGAATCCCAGTTCAACCAGCAGCGCGGGACGGGTGTTCTGGGCGAGCACGATAAAATCCTTTTCCACCGGGGTCTTTCCGTATGCGCGAAACCCCGCGTGGTCAAGACTCGACGCCAGCGCCCCGGCTGCCCGCACAGATTGGCGAGTTGGCGATCGCTTCGCGAACAGGATGTACCCCTGTGCGTTCGTGTCGCCAGTCCAGTTGCAATGGATGCTCAAAAACAGGTCGACCCGCTTTGCGTTTGACATCTCGGCGCGTTGTTCCAGCTCGATGAACCTGTCTGTCTGCCTGGTCATCAGTACGTTAACGCCGCGTCGCCGAAGCGCGTCAGCCAGTATCAGGCTCACTGCCAGATTCACTTCCTTTTCTTTCGTGTTCGGGTCAACCACACTCTTTGTGCCCGGGTCTTTCGCGCCGTGCCCCGGATCTATCATCACAGTTGCCCCTGCCGGCAAGGCGCCAACGGGTTGCAGGGGATATTGAGTCTGAACCGATGGGGCAGGTGCGGGCGTGCGGTTGATGATGAGCATCCGGCGTATTTTGGTCTCGGTCGAGGGCGCAAGGTGAATTGTGCCGTTAATCACGCTTACGTCGCCGGAGGAGTGCACGTCTGTTCCGTTCACCAGTAGGCGGGTGGGCTCGCCGGGGATGATGACTATTCTGTCGGTGGGGCCCTTCAACGAAGCAACGGCAGGGCCTATCGATACAACCTGCATGCCCAGCCGGGAGGCAAGCTCCGATGCGCTGATGGAGTCGCGCACCTGCGGGGCGGGTCCAGGAGTTATCGGTTCACAGCCCGCAATGGTGAAAACGATGGCTGAGGTTGTCGCGACGAATGTACGAAAGAGGGTTTTGAACATTGCTACTCCGTTGGCATGAAGCGTGGCGCTTTCCTGACTTTATGTTGACGGTATCGGATAGAGCGACAGATTCCGTTCATTATTTCGCGACATTTTCGACGCGGTTGCGGGGCGATGTCAATCTTTCAGGTCGAACTTCTCGCTTGGCGCGAACGCTGTGTCGAAGTCGTACACATCGCGGAAGTCCTCTAAGCTGTCCTCATCGGTCCTTCGCAGGAAATCATGCTCGATCATCAGATAGACCATGTTTCCGAAGTCCATCGTCTCATGGATGTTCCATTTTTTGAGGACGGTTTTCGTCATCATGCCCCATCGCTCGTTTGCCAGGGCTCTAATGGCGTGACAGATGTCGGCGCCCGATACGTGCGCACCGGTCGTGCCCGCTTTTTCGCCGTGTTTGTCTTGCACGGCCCGGTTGAGGCCCTCGTGCAGTAGAGAGAACGCCTCGATGGGATAACGCCCGTCTGCGACTATTACTTCTTCCATTGCTTTGTGTGATTTCGCTTCCATCACATATGCTCCGGGTTCATGTTACTCTTTGCGAGGGAAAAGCGCGTCGCCTTTTTCGACTTTCCTTCCCTTGAGCGGTTCGCCCCAGTCACGTGAGGCGGGTAAATCTTGGCAGCCTAGCTGCTTTTTGCCCCTTGCGGCGGTTTGGGGCATGAACGGATCGAGGTACTCAAGCGACAATCTCACCGCCTCGGCGCAGGTGGACATGATCGTTTCGAGCTGGGGACGCTTGTCAGGCTCCTTTGCGAGCTTGAACGGCTGAGTCGTGTCGATGTAACGATTGGTGGCGTCCACAAGCGCCACGATTCCTTCGAGCATTGAGTGGAACTGGAAATTCCCCATCCATTCGTCCGCGTTGTCGACAATTGTCCGGGCGTTGTCAAGCACTTCACGCTGCTGATCT
Organism: uncultured Planctomycetaceae bacterium; assembly: GCA_964632015.1. Classification (GTDB taxonomy): domain Bacteria; phylum Planctomycetota; class Phycisphaerae; order SM23-33; family SM23-33; genus JAAYCO01. The sequence continues at coordinate 11,225 of CAZWAT010000064.1, read as the reverse complement.
GTGGGCTCGCCGCGCGCGGGAACAACGCCGTCGAAATATCTTCCAATCATGTTGACCGTGCGTGAAAGAAGATTTCCAAGCCCGTTTGCAAGCTCGGTGTTGTACTTGACCCGCAACGACTGGGCCGAGAAGTCGCCGTCGTTTCCGAACGTGACGGCCCTCATCAGGAACCAGCGGTAGACATCCACGGAATACTGCTGGCATATGTCGGCGATCTGCTCGCGCGAAACGAAATTACCCAGCGTCTTGGACATTTTCTTGCCTTCGCTCGTCCACCATCCGTGCGCGAAGATAGTTTTGGGAAGGGGCACTTTAAGCGCCATGAGAATGCAGGGCCAGTACACCGCGTGGAACCAGAGAATGTCCTTTCCAATAAGGTGTACGTCGGCGGGCCAGTATTTTTCGTGGGCCAGGTCGTGTTCATCCCCTACGGCGGGACAACCAAGGGCGGTGTAATAGTTGCTCAACGCGTCAACCCACACATAAACGGAATGGGTCGGATCGTTGGGCATCTCGATACCCCATCCGCCGAGTTTTTCCTTCGATCGCGAAATGCTCAGATCTTCCACGCCGGCGGCGAGTTTGCTGAGAACCTCGTTGCGTCTGGCGTGCGGGCGGATGAAATCTTCGTTCTGCTCGATGTGCTTGATAAGGGCGGGGATCCATTTCGAAAGCCTGAAGAAGTAGCTCGGCTCGCTGTATCGCACCAGCGGTTTGCCGTTTATGGAGCTGACGTATTCATTTTCCCTTGCGGTCGATTCGGTGACGAATTCTTCCTGCCCCTCGTCGTACCATCCCTGGTACGAGCCTTGGTAAATTTCATCGATGGCGACGAGTTGGCGGATGATCTCCTGAACGCGCGATTCGTGCCTTGGTTGACTGGTGCGGATGAAGTCATCGTTCAAGATGTCAAGATCCCGCCACAGCGATTCGAAATGAACCACCACGTCGTCGGCGAGTTGTCTGGGGGTCGTGCCCTTCTCGGCAGCAGCCTTGACAATCTTGATGCCGTGCTCGTCGGTGCCGGTCAAAAACCGCACATCCCGACCGGCCTTGCGGAAGTATCTCGCGAGGATGTCCGCGGCGACAGTAGTATACGAATGCCCGATATGGGGCACGTCGTTAACATAATAAATTGGTGTTGTGACGTAGAATGTCGTTTTCATACGCTAATTAACACGCCTGAGGGGCATAATGTCAATACCTCGGCCTGATGTCATGGGGGCAGCGGGCGACGTAATTCTTATGTAGTATTGTCTTTGCCCGAAAGCAGTGATAATCTGAAAATGATAGTGTCCATGTGACAGGATTGGAGAAGCCTGATGAAAGCTCTTGTGAAGACGCAAGCCCAGCCTGGTCTTTGGCTGCAGGATGTACCCGAACCGAAGGTCGGCGTAAATGACGTACTTATTAGCATACTCAAGACAAGCATATGCGGAACCGACGTACACATATGGAATTGGGACCAGTGGGCCCAAAAAACCATCCCCATTGGTTTGACGGTGGGGCATGAGTTTGTCGGCCTGGTCGAGGCGTACGGGGATAACGTTCACGATTACAAGAAAGGTGACCTCGTCAGCGGAGAAGGTCATGTAGTCTGTGGTCGATGCCGAAACTGCCTCGCCGGACGACGACACCTGTGTCCGAACACCAGCGGCGTCGGGGTCAACCGCAACGGCGCGTATGCCGAGCTGCTCTCGATACCCGTTACAAACGTCTGGCCGGCGGAGCCAAGCATTCCACATGAAATCCTGAGCATGTTCGACCCCTTGGGCAACGCGACCCACACCGCCTTGTCTTTCGACGTGCTGGGCGAGGACGTGCTGATAACCGGCGCCGGTCCGATCGGGGTCATGGCATGCGCTATCGCCAGACACGCTGGCGCGAGGCACATCGTGGTGACGGACATTAACGAATACAGGCTCAACCTTGCCAAGAAAATGGGCGCCACCGTCGCCATCGACGCACGCAAGGCCGATATGGCGAAGCTTAAGAAAGACCTGGGCATGAAGGAAGGGTTCGACGTCGGAATGGAGATGTCGGGCAATCCACAGGCGTTTTCAACAATGCTCGCCAACATGTGCCACGGTGGAAAGATCGCCCTGTTGGGGTTGCTGCCATCAGCCGAAATAGACTGGAACCTTGTGGTGTTCAACAGCCTCACCATCAAGGGAATCTATGGGCGCGAGATGTACGAAACCTGGTACAAGATGACCATGATGATTCAGACAGGCCTGGATGTCGCCCCTGTGATTACGCACAGATTCCACTATACCGAGTTCGAGAAGGGCTTTGAGGTGATGAGGTCCGGGCAGTGCGGCAAAGTCGTGCTGGACTGGGAGTGAGGTGTCAGTATGCATGATGTAATCAAGGCAGATCTGGAAGCGCTTCGCAGCGCCGGAAAAATAAAAACAGCACCGGTAATCGCCGGGGCGATGGGTCCGGTCGTCACGCTCGACGACGGGCGCGAGGTGGTGAACCTTTCGAGCAACAACTACCTGGGCCTGGCGAACGATTCTCGGGTGATCGAGGCGGCCAGGTCGGCAATGGCGACGCATGGGTTCGGTACAGCGTCCGTGCGGTTCATCTGCGGGAGTTTGGGCCTGCATCTTGAACTCGAACGCGAACTGGCGAAATACGCCCACCAGCCCGCAGCCACCACTTACGTTTCGTGCTGGAACGCCAACGAGGCGCTGCTTCCGACGCTGCTTGGCAGTGATGGGGCGGTTATCAGCGACAAGCTGAACCACGCGAGCATCATCGACTCGTGCCGACTTTGCAACAGGAACGTTCAAAGGCTCGTGTACGAGCACGGCGACATGGGCGACCTTGAAGAAAAGCTCAAGCTCTGCGCCGATCGCCCCCGGCGGATAGTCATCACCGACGGAGTGTTCAGCATGGAAGGCGACATCGCCAACCTTCCCCGAATCATCGAATTGGCCCATTCCTACGGGGCACTGGTGGCGGTAGACGACTCCCACGGTCATGGGGTTCTGGGAAATACCGGCGGGGGAACGTGCGAGCATTTCGGCGTCTGGCCGGACATCGTAACCGGCACTCTGGGTAAGGCGCTTGGCGGGGCGGCGGGTGGATTCGTCGCCGCCTCGGAGGAAATGATCGAGATGCTGGTGCAGACGTCGCGCCCGCAGCTTTTCAGCAACGCGTTGCCCCCGGCAGTGGCGGGAGGGGCGCTGGAGGCGATAAGGATTCTCCGCGATGAACCGAGTCTTGTCGAACGGCTTCGCTCGAACGTGCAGTACATGCGAAAGGCTTTGGGCGACAAGGGGCTTGAGGTGCTCGAATCACCCTCGGCCATCGTGCCAATAATCATCGGTCCTACGGAAAAGGCGCTGGCAATGTCGCGGGAACTGCTCGCAAAGGGCGTGCTGGTGACAGGGTTTGGGTACCCCGTCGTGCCCGAGGGAACGGCTCGCCTGCGTGTGCAGGTATCCGCTGCCCACACGACCGAGCACATGGACTCGGCAGTCGCCGCCATCGCCGAATGCATGAACTGACAATCGGGGCACGCCGAAGCGTGCCTCGGTTGAAGCTTTGACGCGGCGATGTTAACATCTTCGCTTGTCGAGAGCACGACATGGCCGAACCCGAGCGACAGACAATATCGAAGCGTCAACTAAGACCCGCGCCACAACTGGTGAGCGTTGTCGTGCCCCTTTATAACGAAGCGGCGAACGTCGAAACGCTGCTTTCGGCCTTGGTCGATGTACTCGAAGGCCTGAAGTACGAACTGGTGCTCGTGGACGACGGAAGCACCGATGGAACGTTTGACCAAATCGAGCGGCTGTCGGATGAATATGGTGGAATCGTCGCGGTGCGACTGGCACGTAATTTCGGGCATCAGTCCGCGCTTGAGGCGGGTATGGCGACGGCACGCGGGCAGGTTGTCATCACAATGGACGGCGATATGCAGCACCCGCCAAGCCTCGTGCCTGTGCTCATCCAGAAGTGGCGAGAGGGGTTCAACGTCGTGCAGACACGTCGGAAGGATACGAAAAAAGTGCCCTTCACAAAGCGTCTGGCGTCGCGGGCGTTTTACCGAGTCTTCAAAAGCCTTTGCGGTGTCGAGCTTCAACCCGGCATGGCCGATTTTCGCCTTGTCGATAAATCGGTGCTCGACCAGGTGCAAAAACTCGACGAGGGAGAAATGTTCCTGCGCGGGCTCATCGCATGGATGGGATACGAACAGGCGGTCGTGCCTTTCGAAGTGGGCGACAGGAGCGGGGGCGAATCAAAGTACACCCTGCGAAAAATGATTCATCTCGCCAAGACGGGACTGTTTTCGTTTTCCTCGCTTCCGCTTAGAATCTCGACAAGGCTGGGTTTGCTGATGGCGCTTCTTGCGGGTGCTGAATTCGTCTATGTTATCATTGTGTACTTTCGCGGAACGGTCGTTCCGGGTTGGGCAAGCACCACGGCGGTGCTTTCGGCATTGTTCGCGATTCTGTTTGTGCTGATGGGCATACAGGGCGAATATATATACCGCATTTATCAACGCGTGCGTCGCAGGCCTACTTATCTTGTGGCGAAGATAGTACGCTCTCTGGATGAATGACAACGACAGAGGACAACATGCAGACACTGATTGACCTGCTTGATAATCTCAGGCCCGTGCGAGTTGGATTGCTGGGCGATTTCATGCTCGATACCTATGTTTATGGCGATGTCGACCGCATAAGCCCTGAATCGCCCGTTCCGGTTCTTCGGGCGAGCCGGGTAGAAAAGCACGTTGGTGGGGCCGGTAACGTCGCCTCGGCGGTGCTGGCGCTGGGCGCGCAGGTTGAATGCGTCGGTATCATCGGCGCCGACGATGCTGGTCGGGATGTCAAACGCCTGCTTGCCGAAGCCGGCGCGTGCGTTGATGGGCTTGTGACGGTCGAAGGCCGACCCACGAGTATCAAGACCCGCCAGATAGGGCTCGCCAGACACCGACATGCCCAGCAGATGTTGCGAGTAGATACCGAAGTGACAACGCCCATCGACAAGCCCACGCGCAATCGACTGGCTGACCTTTGGGCGGCGCTGATCGAACGATGCGACGTGATCGCCATTGAAGACTATGACAAGGGCGTGCTCAAGACGCCTATGACAGCCGATCTGATTGCCAAAGCCCGGGCCGCGGGCAAGGCGGTTCTTGTGGACCCAGCCAGCATCGCCGAGTTTGATCGCTATCGCGGATGCACGTTGCTCACGCCGAACCGTTATGAGGCGTCCTTGGCGAGCGGCGTCGAGATATCGGACTCTTCATCGCTCGATGCCGCCGCACATGCGGTAATTGCCGGCGCCTCGTCACAAGGCGTTCTGGTCACGCTTGACCGGGATGGGTGTTACCTGAAGCAGGGCGATGGCGAGGGAGAGATAATTCCCACGCGTCCACGCAATGTATATGACGTTACCGGGGCGGGTGATGAGGTCCTCGCTGCCCTTGCGGTTGCGATTGGAGGCGGCGCGTCGTGGCGGCAGGGGGCGCAACTTGCCAATATCGCCGGCGGGTTGGAGGTCGAACGCTTCGGCGTTGTCCCTGTCAGCAGAGAGGAAATCATCGCCGAGCTTGAAAGCATGGTTGGTCTGCGTGTGTCGAAGCTGCTGGACAGGAATCGACTTGCCCGTGAACTGACGCGACGCAGGACGCTCAAACAGGGCGTCGTGTTCACCAATGGGTGTTTTGACCTGCTGCACATCGGACACGTTCGCTATCTTCAGGAAGCCCGTCGCCTGGGCAACTGCCTTGTCGTCGCGATTAACTCTGATGAAAGCGTCAAGCGTCTCAAAGGCCCGTCCCGCCCGGTGATAGGGCAGGTGGAGCGGGCGGAAATGCTCGGGGCGCTCGAATGCGTCGATTACGTGACGATATTCGACGAAGACACTCCCTGCGAACTGCTCAAAACGCTCCGCCCCGACGTACTGGTCAAGGGCGGCACGACTGGAAAGATAGTCGGCGAGGAAATCGTGCTCGAATTCGGCGCAAAGGTCTTGCGACTCGGCGCTGTCGAGGGCATGAGCACCACAAACATCATCTCCCGCATATTGGACCTGGGCACCGGTGATCAGGGCGGCACGGGCAACTAAGGGCATCAACACTCATAAAGTCCGACGTTGATCACCCCGCATAACATTCTCGACTTCGCCGCCACCAGCCCCACCAGGGGCTGAGCGCTCAAGGCGAGGGACTGCTGAAGGTATCTCCAGACGGCGTGTGGGTGTGACGAAGTTTTTCTAATCAAACCCTTGACGGGGTTCTAAATCGTCGTATAATGGCTACTACAAGGTCGAGATGTGGCCTACATGCAAGGAACGCGTCACAGTGCTGACTCAGGATACAGTCAAAGAATACGTGAAAAAGCAAAGATTCAGTGGTAGTCATAGGCTACCATCTGAGCGAAAATTGGCATCACTGCTTAAATGTTCGCGCATGACTGTCAGCAGGGCGATGGCTCATCTTGAAGCTGAGGGGCTTATCGAGCGTCGTAGGGGCAGCGGGACGTATATCGTAGACAACAGCAGGGAAAATCGAACGCACAATATCGGCGTCTGCCTGCGTCTACCATACCACTCAAGCGACCAGCACTTTCTGCATATCATGAGGACGCTGTCGAAAAATGCGGGTAATAGTAATGTCCATCTTCAAATATTCGATAACCTTATCGATCGCTTTGATCGCAACCTCCAGCGCAACGCCCTGATGATGAGCATTGATTCGGGGGTTGTTGATGGCCTGTTGGTTGTCAGCCGGATGCCCGTAGAAATTTTGGGGGCCCTGAAGGCAAAGGTTCCACTGGCGATTATCAACAACAACGCCTTCGGGTATCTCAATATTCCTTCAGTATGCACCGACTATGTGCAGGTGGGTTATCTTGCAGCCCAGCACCTTCTTAAAAACGGCCATCGTAACATCGCGTATGTTCACGGCGGCCCGATCAAGCCCGACATGCAAATGCAGTTGGCGGGCATGGGTTGTGCCTTTGACGCCAACGGCCTGGAGCCGCTGAAAGAAGATTCTATCTTTGATATCACCCAGAACTTCGCCATTCAGAAGAGGCGATTTCACGAGCATCTTCGTCGCAAGAACCCCACTGCGTTGTTTGCCCGAACTGACATGATTGCAGCCAACCTTGTCAGGTATCTCGACGAGCTTGGTTACCGCGTTCCTGAGGATATCAGCGTTATCGGCGTTGGCAATTTCTCATGGGGCCAGATGCCATCGATTGGCCTGACGACGATCGACACCAGGCTTGGCGATGCCTGCAAGATCGGGCTTGAACTTATACGCAAGCTGGCCCACGGCGATAAGGATATGCCGGCCTCTACCACTATCAACCCCAGGCTGGTGACAAGGAATACTGTGCGACAGATTCAACCTTAATAAACGACAAGTTAATGACATTCGGCAGCGGCATATTTGAGAACCCTTTAAAGGAGAAAGAAGATGAAATTGTTCAGTTGTTACACACACAGTCTGCTGAGTGGGGCTTTGAGTGTTGCCATCATAGCAATGGTCTGTGTCGCCTCGGTTCAGGCGGATTCGATCCGCGACGCGAAATGGTATCGCCTGGACAGCGGCGTGGATACTAACATTGCATTCTTGAGCGGCTCGTCGCTGGATTCGCTGTACACCACCAGCGACACTGCCGTTCGTATGTATGACTCCGCCACCGCTACGTGGGCGGACCTGCAAAGCTGGAGCGATCATTTCGCGGGCAATACGAACTGGTCTGGTGTGACGGACGTGAGCGTCGCATCGGCTGGCGACAAGATGTATGTCATGTCAAAGGGCAGCCATAACCAGGTGGGCTACTTTGACGGCACGAACTGGACAGACATCACTGCGACAACCCGCACTTGGAGTTCGCCAATGGCTGTCAATGGTGACACCGCACTGAACATCGGCCAGACCAGCGGGGCAGTTGCACTTTTCAAGTTGGTCGGTGGCGAAATGGCGTCAGGATTTCCCAAGTACAATATGCAGAACCTCGGGCTCTTCTCGTCTGTGATGTCAATTGACGGTAACGGCGCTGGCGTTTATTGGGCACGTGATAATACCAACAAGGTATCCAGAAGTGTCGACGGTGGACTTACCTGGACTCAAGTAGAGTCGCTGCCCGCCAGCGGCGTGAGCGGTAATTACTCCATTCATGCCATAGACGCCGACCACGCCATTGCATCGGCTGCCAACAGGGGCAGGGTATATCGCACCAGCGACGGTGGTGAAACCTGGGAACAAGTGGGAGGAGTCACTTTCGCTTCCGGTCACGCCAGAGGCATACATGTAAATGATTGGAACGACATCGTCGCATTCGGATCGTTCTCGGGGCTGTATCACTGGGATGGCGACACTTGGTCGCACATCGAGCTTCCTGATCACCTGAGCTCCGAGACACTGCGTTCGATCGCCAAGGTGGACGGAGAATACTTCGTCGCCGGAGCTGATGGCGTGATGTACAGCACGGTTCCCGAGCCGGGCACGTTGGGCCTGATCGTCCTGGGCGGATGTGGTGCAATCATCCGCCGCAAGAGACGTTAATCTGTAATGCAAAGTGTTGCCAGCCGTCTGTAGCGAGCATGTTCGTCGACGATGACGCTAGTAGACATGGTCATGATAAACCGGCGCGGGGCGTGGGCTGTCCCGCGCCGGACAACACACTTCAGTATGAGGCGTTGATGATGCGACAGATCGAACAATTTCGCACGGGCCGGGAACAACAAGCTTGTCTAGACGATTCAGACCCCAAACTACCGACGCCGCCTCGCGGTGTCGGGTTCACCCTGATCGAGCTTCTGGTCGTCATCGCGATCATATCGTTGTTGGCGTCTGTTCTTTTGCCTTCACTGGCAAAGGCCAGAGATATGGCGAAGATGATTTCCTGCCAGGTGCAGCTTCGCTCCATCCACAGTGGAATCATGTTCTATTGTGAAGATTACAGCGGTACGCTACCGTCTCACAATACCAACTGGAACACGATTCCCAAACCTGGCGGGGGCATGTACACATCTCCGGCCTGCTACTATCAGACCTTTTCGGGCATGATCATTCCGTATATTGACGAGGATCCGATGACGTGGACATGCCCCGCTGTGCCCGCCGGTGAAGAACTGAAGGAACTCCGATCCTGGGACCCTTCGTTCATGTTGCACAGGAACCTGTATTACGCAGGCAACGTGTACCATGTCTTTGGAGCGTTGAACCAGCCCGACACGTACCCTCCATTCAAGCGGCTGGAGAGCATACTGAACCCGTCTTCCACAGTCATGCTGTTTGACTCGAAGGCGAATCCCACAAATGCGTATCTTGCGAAAAGCTCACGTATGTACTGCCCTGTCTGTCTTGGGTCGACCGACTCGCTCGTGCTGACCCTTGGCACGCGTCACCTTGACAGAACCAACATAATTGCGGTGGGGGGTAACGTGCTTACGCCGGCTACGCTGGATGAAGTCAGTGACAACAGGGGCAATCTCTGGGGTCACGATTAAGATCGATGCAACCTCTGAAAGTGTTGAAAGGAATTCAAGACCATGAAGAATCTGTGCGCACTCATCATAGCAATTCTGTTTGCCGTACCGGGCGCGCTTGCCCTGGACATCGTGCGGGACGGTCAGCCGTGTACCGCAATCGTGATTCCCGATGAGGCGTTCCCAATGGTGCAGGCAGCAGCCGATGAGTTGCAGTATCACATTGAAAAATCATCCGGCGCAAGGCTGAAAGTATGCCCAGAGAGCCAGAAACCCGCGGAGTTTGAAGGTCTGATTTACATAGGCGACTGTCACGCGACCAGGCAGGCGGGCCTGAGGGGCGAAGGTGTGCAAATGGCAACCAACGCTTTCGGCATTAAACTGATAGGCGAAAACCTGTTTCTTTACGGCGATGATGGCGAAGGCGACCCGTTGTTTTCAGGCACGCGAATCGGGAGCATCTCGGCGGTCTATGAACTGCTCGAAGACAAACTCGGCGTCAGGTGGTTATGGCCGGGGCCGCTGGGCGAATATATTCCCAATCATAAAACTATTTCAGTAGATGAGTGGGACAGGGAATATCGTCAACAATTCACATCCTACCATCTGGAGCCTCGACTGAAGTACAACGTCGACGGCGCATGGTCGAACGCGAAACACAAAGAGCAGTTCAGCGTTCAGACCAAGATGTGGCTTCGTAGGCAGCGGGTCAATCGCGCCGAATGCGTCGATGCCGCCGAGCCTTTTCATAACTGGTGGAAGCGCTTTGGCAAAACGCATCCGGAGTATTTCGCACTTTTGCCCGACGGCAGGCGCGGGCCGCTTGAAGGCGATAGAACCGGCTGGCAGACATCCATGTGCCTGTCGAACCCGGAAATGCATAAACAGTTGATCGAGGATTGGAAGAATCCCAAACCGTTCTGGACTGTAGTTCATGGGCTTTCTGCCATCCGCGTCAGTGAAAACGACACACCGAGCCTGTGTACCTGCGAGCGCTGCCGGGCGTGGGACGCCGCTGATCCAAGATTCGAAACATCCGACTACTGGGGCAAGGGAATTATCCCCACGAACAGCGGAAGGTTTCGCGACCCGGACCTGTTCTCGCACAAGGACGGGCCTTCGCTGTCTGACAGATTTGCGAAGTACTATCTCGCTATTCAGAAAGAGGCACAAAAGGTCAACCCGGACGTGATCGTCAGCGGGTTCGCGTACGCCAACTATTCCGATCCTCCCAAAGAAACGATGCTCAACGATCGCATCCAGATCGTGCTCGTACCGCCTTCGCGCTATCCGCTGACTGAAGACGACATAACAGAGTTCCGCGAGCAATGGGACGGCTGGGGAAAGACCGGCGCCAGGCTGGTGCTTCGTCCTAACTTTGTTAAACCTGGTCACAACATGCCCGTTGCCCAGACCAGGGCGCTTTATAAGATAATTACATACGCTGCCGCTAATGGCATGGTCGGGGGACAGTACGACTGCATGCAAGGTGAATGGGGTACGCAGGGCACGAGCATGTACCTTTTGGGGCGAGTGCACGTCCGCCCGGAGTTGCCGCTCGAAACGATACTTGATGAGTTCTACTCGGCATTCGGGCCTGCCCGTGACGCCGTCAAGGATTATTTCAATCACTGGGAAGACCTCACCGAAAGCCTCACGCAGGAACAGTTCGACAAGATGGAAAATATTGCCCGCCTTGAAGGCTTCAACAATTACAAGAACTGGTTGCCAATTGCGCCTTACATCTTCACGCCGGAAGT
>CAZWAT010000063.1:0-13538 GCA_964632015.1 uncultured Planctomycetaceae bacterium | reverse complement strand
CAAGTTCATCGTTTACAAGGATGCGCAGCGTCTGAAAAGTTCGAGCCGCCGGGTGAAGATCTTTGAAGCGTGCCTGCTTCTTCCAAGCTTTTTCGGTGGTGTTCTTGGCTGCGAATACCAATCTGACGAGTTGCTCGACGCGGTCGATGGGTTCAACAGACCGCTGGTTGACAATGAACTGGGCGATGCGGTCGTGATCGGGCTCGTCTGATAGTTCCCACAGGGCGTTTGACAAGTCATTTTTGCTTATGGTCGCCAGCAGATCCGATCCGGTTTGTTGTAGTTGCGGATTCATTCGCATGTCCAGCGGGCCGGGGCTTCGGTAACTGATGCCCCTGGTCGCGTCGTCAACCTGCATGCTCGATACGCCCAGATCCGCAAAGAGAATGTCGCAGGCCCTGATGTTGGATTCCTTGAGCACGTTTGAGACATCGCGGTAGTTAGCGTGAAGGAAGCGAATGTTGGGCGCGGACTGGTTGAATCGTTTGCGGGTGCGTTCGAGTTCGTGCAGGTCCATATCCAGGCCGATCAGGGTACCGTTGGGGCCTATGCGTTTGAGAAACTCGCGCGCATGGCCGCCGAATCCCAGAGTGCAATCCACCACCACGTCGCCCTCTACGGGGCGAAGGGCGTTGATAGTCTGATGAAGGAGCACAGGCACGTGTCCGTCTCGGCGTGTTCGTGGTCGCCTGGCGGGCGCTCGATGGGTCGCACGCGTCGAATGTCTTCGAATATGCTGTGCCATCAGTTTGTTACTTCATGGCTTCCAGGGCCTGTTCGACAGCTTGAAGGCTTGCGTGGAGTTCGGTGAGCCTTTGTCGCTCTTTCTGCACCACCGCCGGGGGAGCCTTGGCGATAAATGCTTCATTTCGCAGCTTGTTCTCGATGCTGGTTATGCCCTTGCACAATGTCTTGTGTTGCTTTGTGAGTCTATCTATCTCGGCGACCTTGTCAACGATGCCCTGCACGTAGAGTTTAATGGGGCCTGCTGACACGGCAGCGGCGTCTTCGCCGGCGGTGGGGGCATCGGTTATCTCAACATTGTCAAGCCCCGCCATTGCCATCACAAGTTGCAGGTTATCGCTCAGCAGGTTCCTGACGCGCTCATCTCCGGTGACAGAGGCCTGTGCGGGAACCTTTCGTGATGGTGGAACGTTGTGCTGCATCCGAACGTTTCGAATCTGACGGATGAGATCCTGAAGCAGCGTAAAATCATCGACCGCTCTGGGATCATTGGCCGAGGCGTCCGCTTGGGGCCAGTTGGCGCGGGCGAGCAGAGGTTCGGCCTCGTCATCGCCTGGGCCTCGACACGGCGCAAGCGAGTTGAGATTCGCCCATATCGCTTCTGTAATGAACGGTGCGATCGGGTGCATGAGACGGAGGACCATGTCAAGACAGTGCGCGACGAGGGCCTTGGGCGTATCGTCTCCGGCGTTGATTCTTACCTTCGCCGCCTCGAGGTACCAGTCGCAGAAGTCGTCCCAGATGAAGTGATACAGTTTGTCGGCCAACTCGTTGAAGCGGAATCCTTCCAACGCCAGCGTGGCGTCTCGCACGGCTGCGTTGAGCCGGCTGAGAATCCAGCGATCGCACAAGTGGGCGGTGGGTCGGATGTCGTTCCATGAAGGCATGGACGTGAGGTTCATCATCGCGAATCGCGAGGCGTTCCAGAGCTTGTTGCAGAAGTTTCTACCGATATCGAATTTCGGGCTCGAATTGACCTCTCTACCGTCGGGAAGCGTCATGCGTTCGACGGGCATGCGGACATCCTGTGTTTGCGTGGTCATCGCCGCCAGCGTATATCGCATGGCGTCAGCACCGTGCGAGTCGATGATGTCAAGCGGGTCGATTCCGTTGCCCAAACTCTTGGACATCTTCCTGCCTTCGCCGTCCTGAATCATCGCGTGAATGAACACGTCGCTGAACGGAATGTCACCAACGCAGTACTGGCCCATCATGACCATCCTGCTGACCCATAAGGTGATGATTTCCCTGGCGGTGCACAGGACATCTCCGGGGTAGAACGTGTCGAGCATGGGCGTCCTGTCGGGCCAGCCCAAGGTGCTGAAGGGCCAAAGGGCGCTGCTGAACCAGGTATCCAGCACATCGCAATCGCGCTGCCACCCTGCTTTCTCAATGGTGGCGACAATCGGGCTATCGTCGGTGTCGACGCAGATGAATGCCTGAAGTACGCCTTCGAGCTGCGGGTGATCGTTAAGTACGATGCTGTATCTGCCCGGCAGGGCGTCGAGGGTTTTGGTAAAGTCGCCTCCGATGGCGTTGTTCAACGCGCTGTGACGGTCGCCGTCAGGGCAATCGATCTGCCTCGACCAGACGGGGATCTGGTGCCCCCACCAAAGCTGCCTGCTGATTGGCCAGTCGCGCAGGTTCTCCAGCCAGGAGCGATAGTTGCGGGCATACCGGTCGGGGGTGAATTTCAGCCTGCCGTCAAGCACCGGCTGAAGCGCCAGACCCGCCAGTGAATTTACCGGAATGTCGGTTTCCTTGAGAATCGCCTGCTTACCGGAAAACTCGATCATGTCGGGGTGACGCTGCATCCACTCGTCGGCGGGAGAGGGTTGGTCGATGGGTCGCTTGACCGCAATATACCATTGATCTGAAAGGTAAGGCTCGATGGGCACATGGCTGCGGTAACTATGGCCGACTTCGTGGGCGTAGGGTTTGACATCCTCAAGCAGCCCCTCGGTGCGGAACCATTCGACGATTGCCTCGCGTGCTTCGAAGCGATCCATCCCCAGCAGGAACTGTGCGTCGCTTCCGGCGTCAGTCCATCCGTGCTTGTCACTTATGCTGCCATCCGGGGCCATGACGTTGATGACGGGCAGATCATGGCGTGTGCCGATCTCCCAGTCGTTGGGATCGTGCGCGGGCGTGACCTTGAGGAATCCGGTCGAAAACTTCGCCTTGTCGTCGTCGCTGTCGGGGTCGCTGGGCACGACGTGCTCGTCGGTGATTATGGGAATTTCTCTACCGACGATTGGTAACAACACCTTTTTGCCCGCCAGCAGCCTTGCTCGCTCGTCGCGCGGATTCATCGCCACAGCGGTGTCGCCCAGCATTGTCTCGGGACGGGTTGTGGCGACTGTCACATGGGTGATCTCACCATGTTCGCCCTGGACGGGTTTAACGAGCGGATACTTGAGGTAATAGAAGCTGCCCTGCACTGTCTGGTGGTCAACCTCGTCGTCCGCCAGTACGGTCTGGGTCTGGGGGTCCCAGTTGACCAGGCGTTTGCCGCGGTAGATCAGGCCTTGCGAGAAGAGCCTGAAGAACGTTTCGCGAACTGCCTTTGCGCAGGTCTCATCCATGGTGAATCTGGTTCTGCGCCAGTCGCAACTGCAACCCATTCGCTGAAGCTGCTCGATGATTCGCTCTTCGTATTCATCCTTCCATGCCTGTATTCTCGCGACGAAGTCTTCTCGTTTGAAGTCGGTGCGGCGTTTATTTTCCTCGGCAAGGATTCGCTTTTCCACCACCGTCTGTGTGGCGATTCCGGCGTGATCGGTACCGGGCATCCACAGTGTGTTGCGTTGCTCCATGCGGCGCCAGCGAATGAGGATATCCTGCAAGGTATTGTTGAGTGCATGTCCAAGGTGCAGGGCGGCGGTGACATTGGGCGGAGGTATTACCATGCAGAACGAATTTTCCCGCCCGGTCGCCTCGGCATCGAAAGCGCCTGCCCTTGCCCACATCGAATAGACATCGGGCTCAATTTCCTTTGGATCGTAAATTGTCGCCAGTTCGGTCATTTGTTCTTTCCGTGTCCATCGGGGCCTACCGAGTTGAGCACCTTGTATTCAAAGGCATCCAACAGGGCCAACCACGACGCATCTATGATATTACTGCTTACTCCTACGCTACCGAAGTATGAACCAGTGCGGGAGTCATTCCAGTCGATGACGACTCGCACCGTGGCTGCGGTGTCGGCGGATGTATTTATGACTCGCACTTTGTAATCCGCAAGATGCAGATCGTCAACGCATGGGTATTGTTCCCTCAGCGCCGCGGAGAGCGCCTGACGAAGCGAATCGACAGGGCCGTCGCCTTCGGCAACGGTATGCATTACCTTGCCATCCAGTACAATCTTCACGGTGGCTTCGGTATTTGCCTGCCGCCCGTTACGACGAAGGATCATGCAACGATAGTGGTCAAGATCCCACAGTTTGCGGTACCAGTCGCCGGCGAGTGTCCGCCTGATGAGCAATTCAAAACTCGCCTCTGCCGCCTCGAACTGGTATCCGAGATTCTCCAGTCGCATCAGTTCATTAAGCACCTTGCGCTGCGCCTGTTTATCGTCGGCTATCTTGAACATGCTCGGCGCGGTGGCTGCTATGTTGCTCATGCCCGAAAGCTCGCTGACAAGAATTCGCCTGATGTTGCCAACTTTCGCCGGGTCGATGTGCTCGTAAGTTGCAGAGTTCCGTTGCACGGCGTGCACGTGCATTCCGCCCTTGTGCGCGAACGCGGACGCGCCGACGAAGGGCTGATTGTCCTGAAAGTTGAGGTTGGCGACCTCGTAGACATACCTGCTCGCCTCGGTTAGTTTAGGCAACGTTGTGGGCGTAAGCACGTCACGCCCGTATTTGAGCACCAGGTTGGGGATTATCGCTGTCAGATCAGTGTTCCCGCATCGCTCTCCGATTCCGTTTATGGTTCCCTGCACATGCGTTACGCCATGGCAGACGCCGGTGAGGGAGTTCGCAACCGCCAACCCGCAATCGTTATGGCAATGTATGCCAATTTTGACATCTGATCCCATCTCCCTCGCTACGTCATCGCAGACCTCGGCGATTTGTTCCATGGTTCTTCCGCCGTTGGTGTCGCACAGAACAAGGCACGTCGCGCCGGCGTCACGAGCAGCTCGGAGAGTCTCTATCGCATAATCGCGGTTGGCGTACCAGCCGTCGAAAAAGTGTTCGGCGTCGTAGATGACTTCGCGTCCCGCCTGGTGCACAAATGCCACCGAGTCGGCGATCATATCTACGTTCTCCGGCTCGCTGACGCGCAGAACGTCGCGGACGTGAAGATCCCAGGATTTTCCGACGATGGTCACCACGGGCGCGTTGCTCTCGACAAGCGCCTTCATACCGGCATCTTCATTTGCGCTGATTCCCTTGCGACGGGTCATACCGAACGCAGCCACCTTTGCGTGCTTCCAGTTGCGCTTAGTGACTTCGATGAAGAAAGACGCGTCCTTTGGGTTGCTCAGCGGATATCCGCCCTCGATGTAGTCCACACCAAGCGAATCGAGCGTCTCGGCGATGAGAAGCTTGTCCGCAACTGAAAGGCTCACGCCGTGAGCCTGCGTCCCGTCACGAAGTGTAGTGTCATATATTTCAACTTTGTTTGTGCTTTTCATGGTGCACCTGCTGGCCTGTAAGAGATAGTTCTGTCGGCCAATAAAAGAAGGCCCTGCGGCAAAATCGCCCAGGGCCGAATATCCCGATTCTGACTACGCCCTGGCACGCCTTTATACAATGACGTGAATAATGATGCCTGCGCGGACCTGTAGACCTCCGCTCGCCATGCTCTGGAAGGGCAGGTTGTCTATCAATGTCCGCATCATTACCTCAGTCTGCGTGCCAAAGTCTTTATGATATTATATCGAAATTCCGTCGAACAGGGTGAATTATATCTTCACCTGCGCCCACGTCAACGCCCATTCATTGCCTGGTGTTCGCTGCTTTATTTTCTGCCGGCAGTGGCGTAATGGGTGTTCTTCCATACCAACTTGGCGCCGCTGCGAAGATTGCCAATGGCCTTCACTATCGCATACAGGGTGATGACGCATCCAAGGCAGTAGGTCCAGAACAGGCATGGTCTGCCTTGCAGTATCCTGTAGAACCTGAAGATCACGCTCATCTGAATAATTGCCGCCGCCGAACCAGCTAGTCCCGCGACAAGCCAGGCCGTTGAACCACCGGTCGCGTAAAGAGTCAGGCCCACAGCGGCGGTAAGATAAGGCAAAGGCCCCATGCAGAACATCAGCGCAAAGGACGCCACAAGCCTCTTGAGCGTACCGAATGTGCCAAAGAAGATGCGGCTCCAACCCTGGATGATCGCCTTGAGCGATGTGTACATGCGAACCGTGTACAACTCTTCGCTGCGCACGACCTTCAGGCGCAGACCCTTGCCCTTAGCCTCGCTAGCCATGTGCATGTCTTCGTTGATGCAGCCTTTGATTGCCTCGTGCGTGCCGATTTTCTCATAGGCGTCTTTGCTGATGAGAATGAACGCGCCGTTGGCATAGGCACTTTTGTGGGCGGGACTGTTGACCTTGTCGGGATCGAACCAGATCATCATCACGCCGCTGCATACGGGCTGGACGACATTCTCCCAAAAACCTTTCATTTCGAGAGTGGGCAGAATGCTGAGCATGTCGGTGTTTGTACTAATAGCTTGCTCAAGGGCGACCGACAGGGTTCGCGAGGAAAGCTGCCTGCAATCGGCATCGATCATGCATATCCACTCGCCAGATGACGCCCCGATGCCAATTTGCATGGCGTTGTTCTTTCCGCACCATCCTTCGGGAAGCTCTTCAATGTTGATGAGCTTGAGGCGGGTATCCTCGTCGCAGATCTGTTCGACGATATCGGCGGTGCGATCTTCTGAGCGATCATTGCAGACGATCAGTTCAAAGTTCGGGTAATCCTGCGAAAGCATTGTTCGGACGCAGCTTTCGATAGTCGCCTCTTCGTCCTTTGCGGCCACGACTACGCTGATCAATGGCGCGTCGGGCGGCGGGCCTGGACAGTCCGAGTCGAGAATGAACCCGTTCTTGTTTTCCTTATATATCTTTATGTGTCGGGAGGACCAGATAAGGCTCACCAAGCTGGTGATTACTGTCAGTATTACAGCGAGTATGTACAAGGATGCTCCTTTATCTCGAGTTTGCCACGACCTTTGGCCTGTTGAGGTTCAGCGTCAGTTCGACCTCGCCAACAGACAGTTGCAGGCGGCGAGCGATTTCGACCACTGACATATCCAACCCCGCAAGTCGCATGATCTCATCTTCCTGGGCATGGATATCCGGAGGAAGCGGACGCGGTGTTTCC
This sequence comes from uncultured Planctomycetaceae bacterium, assembly GCA_964632015.1. GTDB lineage: Bacteria > Planctomycetota > Phycisphaerae > SM23-33 > SM23-33 > JAAYCO01. Next base: position 6,462 of record CAZWAT010000063.1, on the reverse strand, counting down.
TCGTCAAGCCCCTTGAATTCGCGAACCTGTACGCGTGCCTGGTTGAGAAGCCCCTGAAGTTGTCGCATTCTCGCCTGGGTTCGCCTGTCTATCTGATCCGCGGCGGCGTTGAGTCGCGCGATTATCTCTTCGGCGTCGCTGGGGCAACTTCGTCTGCGCAGGAGGATTACCGATGTAACAAGAATGGCAATGCTGGTTGACAACAGAATTGCGCAGATTGTCAGGAGCTGCTCATAGGTCATGTCATCTCCTCGTATGCCCGCAAGGCCAATGCCTGCACCTGGCGAACTGACGCGTGATGGGACTGAGCGGCCAGCCGGCAGTCTTCGAATTCCGGGGAGACGGTGAGGTCTTTTCCATCCCGGCTTCCGACCTTCACTCGAAGCGGGCCAAAGGCTGTTTCGACAGTGACATGGCGACGAAGCAGTTTGCTCCTGGCGCAATTGACGCGTCGAACGCCGAACGTAGTCGTGTTGCGGAAGATGATATCCTGTGCTTCCCCGACGTCCTTGGGCGCGCACAGGGCGGACAATGTCCACGCGGGACGCGACTTCTTCATGACGATGGGCGTCGCCCACGCGTCAACGCATCCCGCCGATAGCAGCTTCTCAAGAGCGTCTGCAATTATTTCGCCCGAGCAATCGTCAAGATTCGCCGAAATCTCGACCAGCTCGTCGCTGTCGCCATCTGACGCCTGGGATCCGACAAACACCCGCAGCAGATTGGGCAGGGGGGCGCCTTCTCTTGTTCCTGCGCCCCAGCCGATGGATGTCACCCGCATCTCGGGCATGGGTACGAAACCCTCAGCAAGAGTAGTGAAAATCGCCGCGGCCGTGGGGGTAATCGCCTCGCCTTCAATATGACGCGAAGAGGTGACGGCGCCTTTGAGCAACTCGCCCGTTGCCGGTGCAGGGACAGGCAACTCGCCATGAGCGCATTTTACCGTTCCGCTACCGACAGGAAGAGGCGAGCAGAATATGCGGTCGATGTTCAGCATCTCCATCGCTGCGCACGCCCCGATAATGTCTATAATGCTGTCGACAGCCCCAACCTCGTGAAAATGAACCTTCTCCACGGGGCAGTTGTGAACCTTTGCCTCAGCCTGAGCAAGACGTTCAAAGACCTTTCTTGCACGCTGCGCTGTTCGCTGGGGCAGATCAGCCTTTTCAATGATCTTAAGAATGTCATCGAGGTGGCGGTGATGGTGCTCGTGGCCGACGCTGACGTTGAATTTTGTCCCCGCCATGCCGTGCCTGGTGACCTGGTCTATCGACAGATCCGCATGCACGCCCAGCCCGGCGAGTGTTCGCTTGAGTTGATCAAAATCACACCCCGCCGAGACCAGCGACGCCACTATCATGTCGCCACCGGCTCCGGCAAAACAGTCGAAATAAGCAACCGTCATGGTTGTGTAGTTCCTTCCTCATCCGAAGTTTACCATTCGCCGGCGACAATTCAAGATCGTGGCGAGATTCGACCTTCAGGGCAAAAACCTCCCGCCGTCATATGCGCACGTTGACGCCGTTTTGCAGGAGGTATTGCTTCAGGTCGGGTATGGCGATGATGTTGAAATGGAACACCGAGGCCGCAAGAAGTATTTCAGCTCCAGCATGCACCGCCTCAAGGAAATGCTCCATTGCGCCGGCGCCTCCGGATGCGACGACGCTGGCGCCGGTGGCCTGGGCTATGCGGGTGATGATTGGCAGATCGTATCCGGTGCGTGCGCCATCTCCCGCCTTGCTTGTTGGCAGTATTGTCGAAACACCCCATGACCTGGCGGTTGTGGCGAACTCCACCGCGTCGGCTCCGGTGGGGGTTCTTCCTCCATCAACATACACTTCATAACCTGAGGGCATATCCGGGTTGCGGTCCACGTCTATGGCGACGACAACCTTTGGCCCGAGTTTGCTGATAATGCTGGGTACCAGGTCGGGATTTCGAAACGCAGCGCTGCTGATCGAAACGTTGTCGGCACCGGCTTCGAGAACAGCGGCAGCGGTTTCCACATCCTTAATGCCGCCTCCGACAGTGAAAGGAATATTCACGACATCGGCAACGCGTTTTACCACGTCGAGCATGGTTCGTCTGCCCTCGACGGTGGCGGTAATGTCCAGCAGGGCAAGCTCATCGGCGCCTGCGTCGCAATAGGCCCTGGCGCATTCGACCGGATCGCCTGCGTCTCGGATGTCCACGAAGTGCACACCTTTGACCACGCGACCATCACGCATGTCGAGGCATGGCATTATCCTGATCGTCTTTTCCATTGGCTTGCTCCTGGGGCTCATGCCCGGGCCAACTATATGTATTCGACAGTCGCGGGGGGCTTTGGTGTCAGATCATACAGGCATCGATTAACGCCGGGGATAGCGGTGATTCTTTGGGATATCCGGTGCAGCGTGCTCCATGGAATTTCGGTGACTGTGGCGGTTCTGGCGTCTGTGCTGTCGATGCATCGCACGGCAATCATCTGCCCGAACTCTCGCTGACCGTCGCGAATACCCGTTGCCCTGTCATTCAGAAGAACGGCGAGATACTGAAAGGCCTTGGTTGACTCCAACTCTCCCTCGACGATTTCCGTCGCGGCCCGAACTGTCGCGAGTCTTTCTGGTGTAACTTCGCCAATAATGCGGGTCGCCAACGCCGGGCCGGGGAAGGGTATGCGACTGGTCATGTTCGCCGGAAGACCAAGAAGTCGTGCGACTTCTCGAACGCCGTCCTTGCGAAGCGTTGCAAGCGGTTCAAGCACAGCGTATCCATAGGCTTCGCTCGGGTCGATACCCAGTTGCGAAAGGATATTGTGCTGTCGTTTGATACCGGCCAAAGTTTCTTCTATGTCAGTGAGAATTGTTCCATGCAGCAGGAATTTCGCGCCGCTGTCCCGGACGATTTTGCCGAACACAGTCTTGTAAAACGTGTTTGTAATGGCATGTCGTTTTTCCTCGGGATCAGTCACGCCTTTCAGGGCCGAGAGGAACTCATCGCGGGCGTCGACGACCTCCACCGGAATGCCCATTGCTTTGAACTCGGCCGCGACCCGCTGGGGTTCGTTTTCACGCATGAGGGAGTTATCAACAAGGACGGTCTTGAGCTTTGATCCCAACGCCTTGTGTCCTAGCGCGGTCACCACCGAGCTGTCAACGCCTCCACTGAGGGCGTTGATGGCCAACTGATCGCCGACCGTGCTTTGAAGCGAAGCTGACTGTTCTTCTATGAACTTGAGGTAATCCATTTTTTCTCCAACTGATCTATTTGCTTTGCGCCGGCGGGGTCTGGCGGACAATTCTGGTATGGTAATTCTGCAAGGAGCACACACCGCCCTTGCCCTTCTTCTGCGCGGTTATTCCTGTTGCGGCCGACAGTGCGCCCGTCAGGGTTGTGATGTATGGAACCCTGTACTTGATGGCCGATTTGCGGATGTACGAATCATCCGCCTTGCTGAGCCTTCCAGCAGGGGTGTTAAGTATCAGTTGGATTTCGCCGTTGGTCAGGGCGTCGAGAATGCTGGGTCTGCCCTCGGTCATCTTGTGAATATGCTCGCACTCGATTCCGCTTGCACGCAGGAAGTCCCTTGTGCCAGTGGTGGCGAGGATCTTAAATCCCAGGTCGTGGAAGTGACGCGCGACCTCCAGCACGCCCGGACGGTCGTTCTGGTTGACTGTTATCAATACGGTTCCCTCGGTAGGCAATGGGGGAGTTGCTGCCTCCTGGGCCTTGAAGAACGCCAGCCCGAAACTCTCGGCCATGCCCAGAACTTCGCCGGTGGATCTCATCTCCGGTCCGAGCACGGGGTCGACGTCGGGGAACATCCCAAACGGGAAAACCGATTCCTTGACGCCGAAGTACGGAATCGTCACCGGCGCAAGGTCGAGGTCGGCCAGTTTGGCGCCGAGCATGATCCGCGTGGCGATCTTCGCCATTTGTATGCCGCACATCTTGCTCACAAGTGGAACGGTTCTGCTGGCACGTGGGTTGGCTTCAAGCACATAGACCACGTCATCATGAATTGCGTACTGCACGTTCATCAGCCCAACCACGCCCAAGTGCACCGCGATCTTGCGGGTGAACTCGGCGATGGTCTCGAGATGCTTGTGCGGGATCGATATGGGCGGAATTACGCATGCCGAATCGCCACTGTGAATGCCCGCCTGCTCGATGTGCTCCATGATTGCAGGCACGAAAGCATCCTCGCCGTCGGACAACGCGTCGGCTTCGCATTCAAGAGCGTTCTCAAGGAACTGATCGATATAAATGGGACGATCCGGCGTAATCTCGACCGCGTTGCGGACGTACCGCGCGAGTGTCTCTTCGTCATGCACAACCTGCATGCCCCGGCCGCCCAGAACGTAACTGGGTCTGACGATAAGAGGATATCCAATTTCCTTGGCCGCCTTCATCGCCTCGGCGGGGGTGCTGGCCATGGCTGCCTTGGGAATGGGGATCTTCATTAGGTCCATCGCCTGGCGGAACAAAAGACGATCCTCGGCCTGGTCGATTGTGTGCGGGCTTGTGCCAAGAATGGGAACACCGGCGTCCGCAAGCTGGGCGGCAATGTTCAGCGGGGTCTGACCACCGAATTGGACGATGATTCCTTCTGGTTTCTCTGCCTTGCAGATGCTTAACACGTCCTCAACGGTCAGGGGCTCGAAGTAAAGTCGATCGGACGTGTCGTAGTCCGTTGAGACCGTTTCGGGGTTGCAGTTGACCATGATCGATTCGATGCCTTCTTCCCGCAGCGCATGGGCGGCGTGGACACAACAGTAGTCAAATTCGATGCCCTGACCTATGCGGTTGGGGCCGCCGCCAAGCACGATGACCTTTCTATCGGCCTTCGTTGGAGTGACCTTGTTCTGGTCGCTGTAGGTGCTGTAGTAATACGATGCGTTCTCGACCCCGCTGACGCGCACCATGTCCCAGGCATGATTCATGCCGATGTCCTGACGCTGCTTGCGGATCTCCTCTTCCGAGACATTGAGAATCATCGCGAGATACTTGTCAGAGAAACCGTCGAGCTTGGCCTGGTTGAGCAGGTCGGCATCTATTGCTTCGGGGTTCTGGGCGAGAATCTTCTCTTCCAGGTCCACAAGTTCCTTCATCTGAACGATGAACCATTCCTTAATATTTGTCAACTCACCGAGCTTCGCCACCGATGCACCCTTTCGAAGGGCCTCGTACATGATGAACTGTCGTTCACTGCTTGGCTTACTGAGCATGGCAAGCAGATTTTCCAGTGAGCAGGAGTTGTAATCTTTGGCGTATCCAAGCCCGTGCCTGTTGATCTCCAACGAGCGTATTGCTTTGTGAAACGCCTCTTTATACGTCTTTCCGATCGACATGATTTCGCCGACCGCCTTCATCTGCGTACCGAGGTGATCCGTGGCGCCGTTGAATTTCTCGAACGCCCATCGTGCGAACTTGACCACAACGTAGTCGCCATCAGGCGTGTATTTGTCCAGCGTGCCGCTTCGCCAGTAGGGAATCTCATCCAGCGTCATTCCCGCGGCCAGCATTGCCGAGACGTATGCGATGGGGAATCCCGTCGCCTTGCTTGCCAAGGCGCTTGACCGGCTTGTGCGGGGGTTGATCTCGATGATGACAATTCGTCCGTCCTTGGGATTGTGGGCGAACTGTACGTTGGTTCCACCGATGACCTGAATCGCTTCGACGATGCTATAGGCGTAATTCTGAAGCCGATCCTGCACATCCTGTGGTACGGTCAGCATCGGGGCGGTGCAATACGAATCGCCGGTGTGTACTCCCATCGGATCGACGTTCTCGATGAAGCAGACGGTAATCATGCGATTCTTTGAATCTCGCACGACTTCCAATTCGAGCTCTTCCCAGCCGAGGACTGACTCTTCGACCAGCACCTGATTTACCATGCTCGCAGCCAGGCCTCTGCTGACGACGGTGCGCAGCTCGTCGACGTTATAAACCAAACCGCCGCCGGTGCCTCCGAGGGTGTATGCGGGACGAATGACAACGGGGTATCCAAGTTCGGAAGCTATGTTCTGGGCTTCCTCGACGGTGTATGCGGGCGAGCTGCGGGGCATCTCGATACCCAGCCTGTTCATCGTATCCTTGAACATGATGCGATCTTCACCGCGTTCAATGGCTTCGATATCCACTCCGATAACCCGAACGTCGAATTCCTTGAGAACTCCGGCATTGTGCAACTGGCTGGCGAGGTTCAGCCCCGTTTGTCCGCCCAGATTTGGCAGCAGGGCGTCGGGACGCTCCTTGCGGATGATCTCCCTGAGTGTTTGCACGTTAAGGGGTTCGATGTATGTGCTGTGGGCGGTGTCCGGATCGGTCATGATCGTGGCGGGATTGGAATTCACCAGCACGATTTCATAACCCAGTTCGCGCAATGCCTTGCAGGCCTGGGTGCCGGAATAATCGAACTCGCATGCCTGGCCAATCACGATCGGGCCCGACCCGACGATCATTACCTTTTTGATGTCA
>CAZWAT010000062.1:0-13577 GCA_964632015.1 uncultured Planctomycetaceae bacterium | reverse complement strand
AAACCGCCACCTGACCTTTCGCGTGACACCTTATTGATACGAATCTCGACGCGGTGCGGGACGAGAAATTCCCCCACATCGGAAAGATTGCAACTCTCTATGATTCTTTAACTTGAGACTTCCGCACCACCTTGCGAACCGCATACGTGCGGGCATTGGTCGATTCCAAATAGATTCTCAACGACTGAGTAGGAACTTGCGGATACGCACTATCAGCAACAACGCTCGGGCGTTATACTTAGACGTTGATGGAGTTTAGTGAAAAATGGCCTCACGCCTGCTGATAATCCGACATGCCTGTGTCGCCCCCGCATTCGAAGAGCGTTTCGTGGGCAAGACCAACGTATCTTTGAACAGGCGCGGAGAGCGCCAGGCCAAAGCCATAGCCGACCTCGCCAGCACGTGGAACCTTTCCAAATGCTACGTCAGCCCTATGGCCAGGGCGTTGCAGACGGCGGGTCCTATCATCGAAAAGCTCAACATATCCGCACAGTGCGAAGACGACCTGAGAGAAATAGACTTCGGCAAGTGGGAGGGAATGACCTTCTGCCAGGTTCAGCGCGAGCACGGACATCTTGTCGATCAATGGTGCGCGAGTTGTGGCGACTTCGCATTTCCATCCGGTGAAAGCATGACGGATTTTCACCTTCGAATCGAACGATGCGCCGCGAAATTATCCACCGACCCCGCCGATACTGTGCTTGCGGTGACTCACGGGGGGATCATCCGGGCGCTGATCTGCCGACTGTTGGGGCTCAGGCCTTGCGATCACGTGCTGTTCGACGTCAGGCCCGGCTCGGTGACTACGATAGACTTCAACGATGGCAAGGGCCTGCTTGTGGGACTCAACGACACCTGCCATCTTGAGGGCGTTGACATTGATCCCCACCGGTGAGACCCCGATTGGAGAGAACATGACACTTGCCGCCAGAACACTGTTGTTTACAGGCGACGGAAAAGGTAAAACCACCGCGGCGATGGGAATCGCCTTTCGTGCCGCCGGTCACGGAATACCAGTGTTCATCATCCAGTTCTGCAAGAGCGACGATAGCACGGGGGAACTTCACACCGCCAGCGCCCTTCCAAACATAGAGTTCGTGCAGTGCGGGTGCGGGTTCATTCCGCCCGGCGTACCGGATATTCAGATCAACCAGCACCGCCAGGCGGCAAGTCGAGGGCTCAGACGCGCCATGCAGGCGATTGTATCGGGCATATACCCGGTGGTGATTCTCGATGAGATATGCTACGCCGTCGCCAGGGGCCTGCTCGACGAGAAGAGCGTCATCGACGTGCTTCAACTGGCGCCCCAAAACATGTCGCTGATACTCACAGGACGCGACGCGACGCCGGGGCTCATATCCGCCGCCGACACCGTAACCGAAATGAAGTGCATAAAGCACGGCATGGACAAAGGCATAGACGCACAGCGCGGCATCGAGTTTTAACACACGAGACGAAGCGATAGATGCAGTGCGTGAAGATAAGCACACCTGAAATCAGATTCGCTTGCCAACCTGCAACCACTGAATGGCATGCTTGAGCAGGTCGGTTGACGTTTCAAGCTTGAGCTTTTCTTTGACGTGCGCCCGGTGAGATTCCACCGTCTTGACGCTCAGGTGCAACTGCTTGGCGATTTGCCGAGTTCCCAGTCCCTGCCCGATCAGCTCGAAGACCTCCAGTTCGCGATCACTCAGCCGATCGATCGACAACCCCGCCCCAGGCTTGCCCTCAACGATCTTGCAGATCATCTTGCCCGACATTCTGTCGCTCAGGTATATCTCACCGTTGAGCAGCCTGCGGATTCCCTCGATGACCTTTTCGGTGCCCTCTTCCTTGGTGACGTATCCCCTTGCCCCCGCCCGAAGGACACGCTCGGCGTAGAAGGATTCGTCATGCATTGAAAGCACGAGCACCTGAAGGTCCTCGTATCGCACCTTGATGTCCTTGATGAGCTCAAGCCCGCTGCTGTCCTTGAGAGACAGGTCCACCACGGCTACGTCGGGGTGGCAGGACGCGATCACCTTGAGCGCCTCCGATGCGCTTGGAGCTTCCCCGATGACCTCAAGGTCCGGCTCCTGGTTTATCAATTGAGCCAGACCCTGGCGCACAATAGGGTGGTCGTCCACGATGACCACTCCTGTCTTTTCGTCCTGTCGCACCTTACTCATGTATAACTCCGGGTACACAATGATATGCCGCATGCTTCATCGCCCATGCCTTTTGCGACATTATGAATCAATAAAACTGATAATCCTGACCCGCAAATACACATGATCAAAAAAGATGAAAGGAACAATGTTGACTGGGACGTGGAAAAATCAATCTTTCGCATTGCGACAGTCAAGGACGACGCCGCTTGAACCGATATTCCTGAAGGAGGCGGGTTATGCGGTCACTGGAAATATATTGTGTTAATCCCGGGTGCAGAGAGATTCTGATTGTGCCTGAACAGTTCGAGGGAAGATTGGTGCGCTGCGCCAAATGCAAATGCCAGTTCATTGTACCATTCGCGCCAGACAAGACGTATCGCCTGAAGTCACACCACACTCGCAGACGCCGCGTTGGATGATCCGCCCGGGGTATCGGCCGGTGCTACCAGCCCTGACCTATGACCCTGGTGGTGGGTTTGCTCCAGAAATCGGGGTTTTTGAAGTATTCTTTCGCCATCATCGCCGCGACCACGCCGTCGCCGCATGCGGTCGTCAGTTGCATCGCGGCTTGCTGTCGGCAGTCGCCGGCGACAAACACGCCTGGCATCGACGTTCGCAGGGTCGCCGGGTCACACGCGATATACCCCGCCTCGTTCATTGACACCGCTCCGCGCACAAAGCCGGTGTTTGGAATCATTCCCACGAAAACGAACACACCGTCGACCTTGACGTTTTCAATATCGCCTGTTCTGGAATTGCGAATCTCGACGTGGTGAATGTCTGTGCCGTCGGGGGTGGGGACAATTTTGTCCAGCGTGTACGGTGTCTTGAGGTCTATCTTGCCGCTCTTGACGTGCTCTTGGAGCTCATCCACCAGCACCTGCTGTGCGCGGAATTCATCCCGGCGATGGATCATGGTTATCTTGCGGGCGAATCTGGTGGCGAGGTAAACCGTGTCTTCAACCGCGGTATTGCCGCCCCCCACCGTCAGGATGTGACGATCGCGATAGAACGCACCATCGCACGTCGCGCAGTAGCTTACCTTCGTCGCCTGTCGCATTTCATTCTCGCCAGGCACGCCGAGCTGGCGATAGTCGCTGCCGGGCGCAAGGATGACGCTTCTGGTGAGCAGCGCCTGCTCGCCATCATTGGTCTGTACCTCGATCAGGCCGTCGTCGCGACGGGTAATCGCGTTCACAGGGCTGTTGGCGGATATCTCGGCCCCGAACTTCTCAACCTGTTGTTGCATGCGGGCGATCAGATCCGGGCCGGAAACCTCTTCAAACCCAGGATAATTCTCGACCCGCTCGGTGAGCATGATCTGCCCGCCAGGAAGACCGTTCTTCTCAAGAATCACCGTGCGGTATCTATCACGTGCGCAGTACAGCGCTGCGGACAAACCCGCCGGGCCTCCACCAACAATTATCACGTCATAAGTGTTCTGTTCGCTCATGCTCAACCTCTACTATCTCAAAAGCTCTTCAACCGCCCCCTTCGCGCGCTGATCGCGCTGAAGGATGTCATGCTCCCTTGCCGATTCCAGCACGAACCCATCATCAGTGGACAGGCGAAGCAACTGTCCCCCATCATTAACCCACCAGTCCGACGGTACACTATCGCCGCCGGATGTGCTGTCCGACAGATGAATCGCGTCTATCCTCGCTCCGTTGACGTCAATCAGACGCCGAGCAACGATCTTGAACGTCCTGAGTTCAAAATCATTGATCTGAGAGTTATACACCGCAAAGCCGTACGAGTCGATAGAAGACAGGTCCATCAACCTGGGCAGAATCATGCTCAATGCCCGTGAAAGGTAAAAGTCTCTGACCGTTCTCTGTGCCGATTCCACAGCCCGCGCCTTCTCCGACGCGGTTGCGTTGGGCATCGTTCGGTCGATCTGCTCCTTTATTACCTGCACGGGACGGTGAGGGGGCATGACCTTGTTGTGCTCCCACTGCTTGTTGCCCTGGCGGGCCCGGAACAGAATCGCATCGTCCTGGCGAAAGGCGTCCTCCTCGACAACCATCGATCCGTCATCGGTAGTCAGTATCAACCTGTCCTTCCAGTACTCGATGTTCCCGTCGCTAGAGACAAAGAGCACCTGCTTCTGGGTTCGCCGCCCGTCAGGAAGGTCCAGAACGGTTCCCATTCGAACCTCAAGCCCCATGACATCTTCATATCGTGTGTAGCGTTCAACCTGCACTGCCCATCCGACGTACCGCCCCTTCAGACGCATGGTGTACCACTGCCCAGCGGTAATCGCCGCGGCCATCAGCCTGCGATCATTCACGCCCTTGAGCAGATCGACGCCTCGATTGATGCTCGCCTCTCTACTGGCAAGCTCGGCCAGCGGATCGGACAGGACAAGGGTCTCCATGCACGCCTGCATGATTCGCTTCAACTCATCCCGCATGGAGGCCGGGCCGGTGATCTCGAACAGCAGCATGCGATTGTGCTCGGCGACGATCCATTCCTGATACTGAAACTGCCTCAACGGTTTGGCGGTCAGACCCTCGATGATTATCGTATTCCTGCCATGCCTTGAGCTTGTGCGCACATTCTCGGTTGTGAACCCCTCGCTCTCCTCAAGCCTGGTCGACAAAGCGCGGGCATACTGGTCAACAGCGATGTCTTCGCGGTTCTCGATGAACCTGCTGACGCTGAACGTCCACACGATCGCGTTGTTGGATTTATCGCGATTTTCCCACCGCACCAGAAGCGACGCCGAAGGATCCCGCCGACGCAGGGTCTTATCGGGGGGGCGAAGCGAAAACCCGTTGAGCCTGTCCACGTAAGGACGGGGCGCTAAATCGACCTCGGCCCCTACGCCGCGGACACAGGCAAGAATAACCAACATACGGATGGATGATTTAAGCAGCATATGAAATCCTCACATTCAGAATCAGCTTACAAGCCATCATGATAAGTTATACCCCTCGGGCGAAGCAACCGCCGCATGCGAAGGGTTGCTGAAGTGCAAAACCCACATGCCTAGAATTGACTGTTTATCGGGTGCAAAGGGGATCCCAAATGAAAGCGGTGGTCTTTCACGACATCGGAGATATTCGACTTGAAGAGGTAAGCGAGCCAAGGATCCAGGAACCCAACGATGCCATCGTCCGCTTGACGGCAAGCGCGATCTGCGGTACCGATCTGCACCTGGTTCGGGGCACGATGCCGGGCATGCGGGAAGGCACGATAGTTGGACACGAGGGAGTGGGCATTGTCGAAAAGACAGGCCCGGGCGTTCGCAATTTCAAGGAAGGCGATCGCGTCGTCATCACCCCCACAATCGCCTGCGGATATTGCAGCTATTGCAGGGCGGGATATTTTTCACAATGCGACAATTCCAATCCCAACGGCCCGCAGGCTGGAACGGCGTTTTTTGGCGGACCCGCGTCCAGCGGTTCGTTCGATGGACTTCAGGCGCAGAAGGCGCTCATCCCATTTGCGAACATCGGCCTGATCAAGATACCCAACGAGGTGACCGACGATCAGGCGATTATGATCACCGACATGTTCCCGACAGGATACTTTGCAGCCGACATTGCCGAGGTCGAACCGGGAAACACCGTCGCCATCTTCGGCTGCGGACCTGTGGGGCAATTCGCGATTCTCAGCGCGATTCTCATGGGCGCCGGAAGGATAATCGCCGTTGATCGCATACCGATGAGGCTTGAAATGGCCCGCGATCAGGGCGCCGAAGTAATCAACTTCGAGGAGGATGACCCCGTCGAAGCGATTCAAGAATTGACGGGCGGAATAGGCGTCGATCGCGCCATCGACGCTGTTGGCGTCGATGCCGTAAAAGCTCATACAGGCCCGGCGGCGGCGAAATCACGCCAACTCGACGAAGAATTTGAATATGAACTCAAACACGTCGCACCAGTTTCGCACCCGAGCAACGAAGGCTGGAGGCCCGGCGACGGGCCATCGCAGGCACTGTTCTGGGCATCGGAATCACTCGCAAAAGCAGGAACGCTCGCAATCGTTGGAGCATACCCCCAAAGCGCCAGATTCTTTCCGCTTGGATTCGCCACCGATCGAAACCTCACATTGCAGATGGGCAACTGCAACCACAGGAAATATATCCCGATGCTGATGGAACTCGTCAAGACCGGCGCTGTCGATCCGGAACTGTACATCTCGAACGTCGAACCGTTCGACTCGGTACTGGACGCATACCGCGCCTTCGACGAACGCCAACCGGGATGGATCAAGGTCGAACTCGTGCCGCGTATGCACCTGGCGTCAACGTGATCCCGGCAAGGTCAACGCTCTATCTGCGACGGTTATCCCTGTACCATTGAAGGATGTCCTGCCCGCAATGAGTGCAGACATCACGCACATCCTCGGGAGGCATCTGACCGGACGCGCCATACTGAACCTGCATCAGCGTGGACTGCGAAATGAAATGCTTCTCGCAGGCGGGGCACCTTGTGGTAAGCAGCGCGGACTTCTGAGCGCCGCAGGAAGGGCAATCAAGCATGGGAATTTCCATTCCGCCATACATGCCCTCCATGTCATAAAGGTCCTCTGCCTTCTGCTCAAACTGATGGTGGCACTGCGTGCATTCAAAGACGATGGGCCGATTCTTACCGCGACTGCCCCCACCGAAGGAGGTGTGAATCGTCAGCGCCAAAGCACCAACAATAATCAGGCCCAAAGCACCAGCCAGAAGGTACTCGACTTTGTTTCCACCCGACTGGCCAAAGTTGAACAATTTTCTCGTAATGTCTGAAAGTGCCATGCCAGACTCCATTTAAGATAGATGAAAGGTTACAAAAACAATCGGCGACTTGACATAAGATAACAAGAACCGGACAGGAGGCAAACCTTTTCTCAAGCCCCTGTCGACTTACTTCAACCAGACGGATACATCATCATGTCAGGTCTTAGTGTCAGTTCGGGCCATGGCGGCCTGTGATTGTGTATGCCTGTCACGGGGCTTGTTGTCAAGACCTTTCTTCTTATCGGTTTTTTTTGCTCGTATCGCCACTTCCCTTGCTTTTTCCACGGTCTTTACAAACACAAACTCCAATCCGCTTCGCACCTCCTCCGGGATGTCGGGTAGATCCTTTCGATTTCCATCGGGAAGCAGCACCGTCTTGATGCCCGCTCTATGTGCGGCGAGCACCTTTTCCTTAACACCTCCGATTGGAAGCACCAGGCCCCGAAGGGTCACTTCGCCCGTCATCGCAACATCGGATCGCACGGGTCTTCCGGACAGCAGGCTTGTCAGGGCAGTCACAATCGCCAGTCCTGCCGACGGGCCGTCCTTGGGCACGGCACCGGCGGGAACATGAACGTGAATGTCGATGTCAGCGAACTCTTTAGAATGGCCCACCAGCTTGTCCGACCGGCTCTTGATAAGGCTCAGTGCGGCAAGGGCGCTTTCTTTCATCACGTCGCCAATCTGACCTGTCAGGGTCAGGTTGCCTTTTCCGGGATAGCTTGTGCACTCGACGAAGATCAGCTCTCCACCGGATGGCGTGTAGGCGAGTCCTGTGGCGACGCCCGGCACGCTGGTTCGCATCGCGGTTTCGCTTTCGAATCGCTTCGGGCCGAGCATTTCGACTATCAGCTTGTGATCGACCTTGCGCGAGGTCGCCTTTCCCCCCGCCACCAGTGCAGCCACTCCTCGACAAATGGCGCCGATCTGCCTTTCGAGGTCGCGCACTCCCGCCTCGCGTGTGTAACCATCGACGATCTCGTTGATGGCGGCGTCGCTGAATCGCACCTGCGAGGGTTTGAGTCCGTTTTCCTTCTGCTGCCTGGGCACAAGATATTTTCTGGCGATGTGCAGCTTCTCGTGGTTCGTGTAGCCCGGCAGCTCGATCACTTCCATACGATCCCGTAGCGGCGCGGGAACCGGCGCCATGTAATTTGCCGTGCCTATAAACAGAACACCAGACAGGTCGAACGGAACGTTGAGGTAGTGATCCTGGAAGGTGTAATTCTGTGCGGGGTCGAGTATCTCAAGCAGCGCCGAGGTGGGGTCTCCGCGGAAGTCCGCCCCGACCTTGTCGAGTTCGTCAAGCATGAACACCGGGTTCTTTGTGCCTGCCTTGCGTATCTCCTGCACTATCCGACCGGGCATGGCGCCGATGTACGTTCTGCGATGCCCCCTGAGTTCCGCCTCGTCGCGCATACCCCCAAGGCTCATGCGTATGAACTTGCGCCCAAGCGATCGAGCAATCGATTGACCAAGCGAGGTCTTTCCTACGCCCGGAGGCCCGACGAAGCACAATATTGGCCCGCGGGATTCGGGAGCAAGCTTTCGCACCGCGAGATATTCGAGTATGCGCCGCTTGACCTTGTCGAGATCGTAATGATCCTCGTCGAGCACCCTCCGCGCCTCGTTGACGTCAAGCTTGTCTTTTGTGGTGACGCTCCATGGAAGCTCGATCATCACGTCCATATACGTGCGAACGACCTGGTACTCGGGGCTGGCGGTAGGGATTTTTTCGAGCCTGTCCAACTCGCGCATCGCCTCTGCCTTGACGGATTCGGGCATGTGGGCGGCTTCCACTTTCTCGCGAAGCTCCTCCACTTCCTGCGTCTTCTCGTCAACCTGTCCAAGCTCCTTCTGGATGGCCTTGAGCTGTTCCTGAAGGAAATATTCACGCTGGGTCTTGTCTATGCTGCTTTTGACCTGGTTCTGAATTTTCTGGGAAAGCTCGGTAACTTCCAGTTGTTTCTGAAGCTCGATACCGATGAGTCTCAGCCGCTGGTTGACGTTCAGTTCTTCAAGCAGTTTCTGTTTTACCGGCACTTCGACCTGAAGCAGGTTCGATGCGAGGAAGTCCGAAAGCGCCCCGCCCTGGTCAATGCTTTCGAGCACGACAGTCGCCTCTTCGGGAATGTTCGGGATCATCTGTATGACCCGCGAAGCCAAGCCCTTGACGTTCATGACCAGGGCGTCGGTTTCGGTTCCTTCCAGCGTTTCTTCCCGTAGTACCTTGATTCTGGCGCGCAGGTAGGGTTCGGTGCCTAACCATTCTTCAATCTTCACCCGCACCAACCCATGGACGATGACGCTCTGGTTCGAGTCGTCCATCCGCAGCAGCTTGAGCACCATCGACGCGGTTCCGACCTGGAAAAGATCTTCGGGGGTCGGATCTTCTATTTCGAACCTTCGCTGGCAGACGGTGACGATAACCTTGTTCTCGGGCAGCGTCGCCTCGAGCAGCCGCTTTGATTTCGCCCTCCCCACGCCCAGCGGAATGACCATTCCCGGATATATGACGATATTGCGAACCGGAAGCACC
Organism: uncultured Planctomycetaceae bacterium; assembly: GCA_964632015.1. Lineage (GTDB taxonomy): Bacteria > Planctomycetota > Phycisphaerae > SM23-33 > SM23-33 > JAAYCO01. The sequence goes on along the minus strand of CAZWAT010000062.1, from coordinate 4,156 downwards.
CCCACCTCGGTTGGAACTGTCACCTGCTGGGTCTGGCCGTCGGGCCTGTGGGCGGTGGCCTGTATCTCGACTGACCCATCGTCCTCATCTATAATCTTGGTGGACTTGCTCAACGAATTCTGATCCATCTCGCCATCAGCCTCTCCGGGGAATGCGCACCCACAGGTATCCTGACCGGTAATAAGCCTGGGTTTTGTCAATAATCACGTCACTGGGAAGCTCGATCGAGCGACAGAATCGCCCGTGGTCGATCTCCATCAGTTGCAGGCTTACCTGGCGGTTTTTAGGAGGTCTTGGCATGGGTCGCTGTCCTCCCAGAATCAACGCACCATCCTTTATTCGAACATCGACCTCGTTCATGCTCACCCCCGCCAGGTCGGCTACCACGTAATAATAGGCCTCGTCCTCATAAAGGTTTATCGCGGGCGACCACGTGCCACCAGGGCAGTATCTTTGATTCGGCGGGCTTAATACCTGATCGATCCAACGCATCATCTTGCCGCTGAAATTCCGGTTACTACCATAAGCGTGCATGTTGATCATCATGCTTCCTTGTGTATTGTGAATTGTGTACAGCTATTCTCAAGACTTGATCATGCCAACATTATATGTCAGATCTCCCCAAGTGCCACAACGTAATTGCCTTGCGCGACAAATCATGTCGGGACATGCCAATAACTTGAAACGCCTCGTGGCCGTCAGGGCGCCATTTCGCGTGCAGGCTGGATGAACGTATCTCCCAGTTCTCCACCTGTCTTCACCGCGTCCTTGAAGAACCTTACCGTCGCGCCGCCGACGTCGCGAATTGGTTCCTTGCTTATGCGGATGGTGTCTTTGCTGTCCCATCTTCCGCTGACGTGAAGCTGCGAAGCACTACGGGCGAAGGGAACAAGCAAACTGAGAAATGGCGTGTTGATCATTGCCTCCACGTCGCTCAGGGCCGCGGCGACTACGTAGGCGTCAATCTCGTGGGTATTGAGATTGGCGGTGGCGCCGGGGACGATATTCAGGGCAATGATGGGGGTCGCCAGGCGACTTCCACGCACGGTGACGATCTCGCCCTGGTTGGAGAACAGCAAATCAAGATCGGTCTTCGTTCCGGCATCAGGTTGTGCACCCAGCGCCGCGAGAATCTGATCGAACACAGGAACGCCCATCATTCGGCTGTTGCGAATCAGCACCATGCCGTTGCCACGCAGAGAGTTGACATCCGAATTCAACGCGAGGAACCGATAGTTGACATCCATCAGGCCTCGAAGTTCGGATTCTTCGTCGCCCATCGTCGCCGCCAGACGAGGAAGCTCCAGGTTATCGATAGTCACTCCACCGCGAAGCAAAAAGTCTTCATCCGGCATGAAGTCAAGACGAAGCATTCCATGGGCTGAACCGCCAAGCAACTTGGCTCGAATGCTGCTGACATCGGCGCTTCGCCCGAACGAAATCGCACTGATCCTGACATTGCTCGCCAGGTGAACGTCGTTGTTATCGGCGACAAAACCATCCTCGATCCGGGCCGTACCGTGCACCTCCCATGGTTTTTCCGCGCCGTCAAGCCCGTCAATTCGAACATCGAACATGTATCTGGCCCCCGCCTTCCCGACGCCCTGGGTGTCAAACTGAACCAGGGCGCTACCTTCGCCGCTGGTCGCCAGATATTTCAGATCGACCCCTTCGAACTGCACTCGCCCGTCAATCATTCCCTGGTGCAACCATTCCGGCATGGACGCGATTACATGGGGAAACTCGGTGGAGTCTATCCCCCCAACCCGCAGATCACCGGAGTACCTCAGACCCTCGTCCTGCAACTCGCCTGTTAGTTGCCCATCGACAGTGCCTCCCGAAACGCCGGCGCGAATGCGACCCGACGCTCCCCTTTCCCCAACGTCGGCGAAGATCGCGCAGTCCTTGATGACAAGCTGCCTGTTGACCCACATCCACCCGTCGTCCAGTTGGCAGGTGATCGAGGCCTTTTCGAAGGAAAATCCCTCAGCAAGGTCATGTGCCTCGATGCTCATCGTCAGATCCCCGGCGGCGGATATTTGTTCGTCGATCCAATTCACCCGCGCAGGTCCGGTCGTACGGGCGACTATTCGGCTGGCCCCGACCCCCGAAACCTCGCCGACCAGCGAGATACGCAACGTGTCGGGCGCGTCGTCGGGCAGTTCCGGCAAAAAGGCAAGAACGTCGAAGTCCTCAGATGAGAATCTTCCCGAGTAGACAGGTTCGTCTTCCGTCGTCAGTACCTCGGCCCGTCCCTTCAGCAGGCCGCCCGGCGTCACCAGCGTCACATTTTCCAGCGTCAGGCAGGCGGGTGAAAAACCAATTACTGCCTCCCGCACAGACACAAGCTCACGCCCGGGGTGTGCCCACCTCCAATCGGCCAGCCTGACGAGGGCGTCATCATCAAACACCACATCGACCATCCCGCTGAGGCGTCCGGGCTGTTCATTCTGAATATCGAAAGCAATCTCCCCGCCCAGTCGCCACAGGCCCTCATAGGCGAACTCTACTTCCGCTCCTACCCGTCCGTCCGCCAGCTCGACGCCGATGGCGTCGGCGAGCAGGTGAAGATCAACGTCGCGCACATTGCCCGTGCCCGCAAATACTGTTTGATCTTCGAGGGGTTTTACCTCGCCGCGGGCTTCCAACCTGCCGCCCATCGCGTCAGCCGAGACATCCGTAATCTCTATCTTCCGCTGTGCCAGCGAAACCCGCCCGACAATGTTGGAAACCTCCACAGCATCTTGGATGCCAATCGCCCCGTCGCGAAGCTCGCCCAGGCCCACGAGATCAAGTTCGCTCAACCTGTCGAGTTCTCCCCTGCCAGATAACCAGGCCGTCAATTCGCCGGATGTGATCGTGATTCCCGCAATGTCTTTCAACACGCTGCTGAAGAATTGTGCCTCATCGGGGCTGAGCGCGTATCGGGCCTGTGCCTCGATCTTGCACTCGCCCTCGGCGTCGATGATCCCAAGCATGGTGAGTTGATCGGCGCCTGACGATACGGGGCGTGCCTGCAGCGAAATTCCGTTTTCCGCCCGACTGGCCAAGATTGCAAGGTCATCAAGATCGAGGCGATTCTGTTCTTTGGTCGCGCCAAGGCTTAACCTGTGAATCTTTATGCTTTCGAAGAAGTCCAAGTCGTCAAGCGTAAGGGGGTCGCTGGGCTCCTGGGCCGGTGGAATCACCAGGGGCATTTCGTTGTCCATGTGGGCGTGCATGACAACATGGTTGAAGTTTACATCGAGCGACGGCTTGGAGCTTGGCCAGTTCTTCAGCGATATTCTGATGCTGTCGATCCGTGCCCAGTCGTTTCCCTGGTTGTCGGACAGCACAACATCATTGATTGATGCAAGTCCCGCGAAGTAGATTTGCACATCGCCGACCTTCACCTCTCCGCGCCAGTAATTGCCGAGCTCTGACGCCAGCTTGTACCTGATATACGCAGGTATTGCCCACTCGCGTGCAATAAGGGCCACGGACGCAATGATCGCACTCGCCGCAACGATCAGAATGAGTATGCGTCGCAACACCCTTCCGGCCATGGGGGCTACTCCGGTTGAGTGGTTGATTCAGCGGGCGAAACCGGTTGGTCATCCACGGCGGCGGTATTCTCGGGCCTGCGCGGGGGCTGAATGTTTTCCCTTGTGCCTGGACCCACGCCGGCTATCCACATGTTCCTATGATCCGCGAACCCGTACGCCGGCCCGGACGCATAGAAGAACCGTCCATCGTCGCGTCGGAAGACGGTAAAGCTGATACGGCATACGCCGTTCTGAGTGATCGTTTTGTACAGGGCGACTTCCGGCAGCGTCACCGCAAGCGTAGGAATCGGAACCTCCGTCACTGGTATGCCCAGAAGGTAATCACTCCGGTTTACGCCCACCGCGCCCGATTGCAACTCGAGGACATACTGTGCATCGTCAACACTATCGATGACTATGACGCCTTCACGCCTGGCGCGAGCTCGAACTGAACCTACAAGAAAACTCTTGTCGATGCGATCAACCAACGAAGTGTCGATGAACACCTTGCGATCTTCAAGAAAGGTGAAATCAAGCTGAGCAACCGCCTGATCCACAGCCGCGGAGATAAGCAACTGCTCCGTCGCCGTCCTGGGCGTGTCAGTCACCCTGGTCGTTCCACACCCTCCAAC
>CAZWAT010000061.1:0-13802 GCA_964632015.1 uncultured Planctomycetaceae bacterium | reverse complement strand
CGAGGAGGATGAGTGAGTCGTATGCTATAAGTGCTGCTTGAATCGGCGCGGAATGACCAACCAGACTCTGCCATCGTGCAGATGCTTCTTGGAAGGGCGCACGCGTCATCGGGCGACATGAACAATGCCCGCAACTGCTACGCAATTGCTTTGAAAATCGAGCCTGATAACGCCATAGCCCGAAAGCTGTTGATGTCCGCTCTGCGGGCGAAGTGACCTGACTGGAGCAAGAAGTGACAACCGTCAGACGATTGGGAATTGCCAGCATCATGTTTGTGGCGCTGGGTGCTAGCATCGCCTACTACGCCACGGCGGTGGCGCTGCGCAATGAACATGGTGTCTCCACCGCGGGCATGCCTTGGCTGGCGCTGATCCTTATCGCATTGCTTGCCGCCGGTGGCGTAATGGCGTTCTGGAAAGCCGTCCAGCGAGACATAAACACTATCTCCTCGCAGATGGAAACAATGGCCAGAACCGGGAAAATAGGACTGGTCATGCTCGAATCAACCGGTGAGCTCACACAGATCGTCAAGCCTCTCAACGAGTTTCTCACCATCACGCGAAGGCAAATGGAAGAGCTTCGCGTTGAGAATCGCGAGCTTCAAATTCAGTTTCGTGTTGCCGCCGCCGAGAAGCACAACACCGAGGCGATCATATTTTCGATCTCCGACGCGGTTATCGTCACCAACCGATTTGATGAACTGATTCTTGCCAATGAAGCTGCCGAGAAAGTGCTGGGCTTCAAACTCGCGGGATCGTTGCGAAAGAATATCGATCAGATCATCTCGAACGGTTCGCTGGTTCGGCTCATCAGGGAAACACGCTCTCACGGCCGCAATCTCACCCGCAAGGTGGTTGAGCATTGCATCGACCAGAAGGGCACACCCAGAACCTTCAACATAACCCTTAGTTGTGTCGCCTCTCCGACAAACGAGGTCTCGGGCGTGGTTGCGGTTCTGCATGACGTCACCCGCGAGAAGGAAATCGCACGCATCAAGACCGATTTCGTATCGAATGTTTCACATGAACTCAAGACGCCGCTGTCGAGCATCAAGGCCTACATCGAGATGCTGCTTGACGGCGAGGCGCAGGACGAAAAAACCACCAAGGAGTTCTACGAGATCATCTCGTCTGAGACTGATCGCCTTCACAGGCTGATCGAAAACATTCTGAATATCTCCCGCATCGAGTCCGGTGTGGTCAAGGTGGTGCGAGAGCCTATGAGCCTTACCGCGGTCGTCAAGCAGGTGCTTGATGTGGCGATTATCCAGGCCAAGGCAAAAAGAATCAGACTCACCGAGTCGCTTGCGCCGGTGTATTACCAGGTCGAAGCCGATCATGACATGATCTATCAGGCGACGCTAAACCTTATTTCAAACGCGGTCAAGTACACCCCCGAAGACGGAACGGTTGGTATTTCGGTAAATGTGGACGAGCGACGAAAGGTCGCGGTCTTCGAGGTCAGCGATACCGGAGCGGGAATTCCCGCCGAGGATCTACCAAGGGTGTTCGACAAGTTCTATCGCGTTCGTTCAAGCGAGAAGCTGGCCAAGGGCACAGGCCTGGGGCTGACGCTCGTGAAGCACATAATCGAAAAGGTACATGATGGAAAGCTATCGGTCACAAGCGAGGAAGGCAAGGGAAGCACGTTCGCATTCGAGTTGCCGATCATAGCATAACTCCGCTGGAGTCCGGCGGATCAGGTGAAATATGAGTAAGAAAGTCCTGGTTGCTGATGATGAGGCCCACATACTGCACGTTGTGAGCATGAAGTTGAGAAACGCCGGTTACGAGGTGTTGACGGCCGTTGATGGAGAAGAGGCTTACGAACTGTGCCTTGTCGAACGTCCTGACCTGCTGATTACCGATTACCAGATGCCCTACATGACCGGCATGGAGCTTTGCGTGAAGCTTCGTAGCGACGATAGAACGAAATCGATACCCGCCATCATGCTCACGGCCAGGGGGTTCGACCTCGAAGCGGCAGAGATGATAAAAGCCGGAATTGCGACGGTTCTCGCCAAGCCGTTTTCGCCGCGGGAAGTGCTCGAAAAAGTCACGGGGTTGCTTAACGAAGATGCTGAGGATCAATCCAAACCGGAGTAGTAATGTTTTCAGTTGTCTCAAAATATTCGCAGGCACATGACCTTGTGCGTTCGGTTGTGGAGGCGGTTCAAGCCCGGGCCGAACAGATGCAGGTGGGTCTGTGGGCGTGGGATTCAAACGGCGGACTGATGGTCAAACCTGTCGATGCCTGCCAACTCTGCGCGCGCATGCACCAGGCGGGACTTGACTGCACAGCCGAATGCAAGTCACTGGGCGCCAGAGCGCTTGACGCCGATGAGTCGATCTGCGGAACATGCCCCTGCGGAGGCGTTGTGCTTGCGATACCTCTTATGCAGCGAAGGAGGGCTGTGGGCTTTCTCGCCGCGTGCTTCCCGGTGAAAGATGCGTACACAAACGGCGCGCTCGAGGCACAGTGGAAGAAACTGAACCTTCCGCTCGATGAGCTGCATGAATTTGCCAAACCCCTTCGCCGTTCGACCACCGACGCGCAGGACCTGCTCAACATGCTGGGCTGGATTCTCGATCGTGAACAGGCGCTGGCGGTTGCATATGCCGAGACCGAATCCCTCAGCACCAATCTTGCCAATACATATGAAGAGCTCAGCTTGCTGTACAACATCAGCGGCTCGATGAAGGTCACGCAGCAACCTGACGAGTTCTTCCACAAAATGTGCACCCAGTTGCTGGACGTCATGGGCGTATCGGCGGTCGCGGCCGTCATTCATCCGCCCGAGAAAGCAAAAAGCGATCACAACGTGGTGCTTGCGGGCGACCTGGATATCTCTCCACAGCAAATTCGTATGCTGGCGTCCGCTCATATCGCAAGCGAGTTCAAGGATCATCGACCCGTGCTCAATAACGCCTTCAGGCCCGAGCCGCCAAGCCAGCTTGAATCGATTCGCAACTTCGTGGCTGCGCCCCTGATACGCGACCAATCGCTTATGGGCATGATTATCGCCTTGAACAGAAGCACAGACTTCGACAGCGTCGACCTCAAACTGCTCAACTCGCTCGCTAGCCAGGGGTCGGTCTTCCTGAGTAACAGCAGGCTTTACGCGGAGCTTCAGGATCTTCTTATGGGCATGCTGCACGCGCTGACGTCCAGCATTGACGCCAAAGATCCCTATACTTGCGGCCACAGCCAGAGGGTCGCGCTGCTGTCTCGCATGATCGCCCAGGCACTGGGCATGAGTCCACAGAAGGTGCACGAAATCTACCTCGCCGGACTTCTGCACGACATCGGCAAGATCGGCGTGCCCGAAAGCGTATTGTGCAAGCCTGGCAGACTGACAGACGAGGAATACGACAAGATCAAGCTGCATCCGAGCATCGGTGCGAGAATTCTAGGAGGCATTCGCCAACTGGACGATATCATCCAGGCAATTCTCACGCACCACGAACGGCCCGATGGCAAGGGATACCCCCAGGGTCTTGTCGGAGACCAGGTTCCGATCGAAGGGCGGATTATCTGCCTCGCCGACGTCGTGGACGCGATGACATCCGACCGAACCTATCGCGATGCGCTTCCGTTGGATGTGGTTGTCGAAGAGCTTAACAAGCACAAGGGGACGCAGTTCGATCCGCAACTGGTGGATCTGTTCATGACAATGAACTTCCAGAAGGTGATGGAAGAACTCCGGCGGGGTCCCACGACGGTCTTCCCCGCGGGCATGATGCCAGAGGAGCAATCACAGTGAACATTACCGCCGAAAGCTATGGTCATGCTGTGATCCTGATATTCAAGGGCGAACTCGTTGAAGACACCATCGAAGCCCTTCGACAGGCGGTGGATCACCAACTTGAGAGCAATGAAGTCATCGACCTGGTGCTTAATCTCGAAAGCGTGCCGTTTGTGGATTCACAGGCGCTGGAGTACCTGCTGGATCTTCAAGATCGCCTCGCCGAGCGACTGGGGCAGGTGCGATTTGTCAAGTGCGACGAAAACGTCAGAAAGATACTGGAAATCACCCGGCTTGATTCGGTCTTCGAACTTTTTGAGGACGTCACCGAGGCAGTCAAGGCAGTGGAAATGTAATCATGCCGGCTGGAAGAATATATGATCGATAACGATTCAAATCGAAAACTGCAACTTGGGCAACTGCTGATTCAGCACGGGGCGGTAACTGAAGATCAGCTTCGCACCGCGCTTGAGTTCCAGAAGCAGAAGGGCACTACGATGCTTCTGGGCGAAGTGCTTCAGAAGCTCGATATCTGCTCCGAAGACCAGATCATGGCGGCATTGGCCGCGGGTTATGGCGTGCCCTTTGCGCATGTTTCGCCCAAAATCGCCGACCCAAAGGTCATGGATGTTCTTCCCCGCGAGTTTCTTGACAAGCACTGCGTGCTTCCGTTGTTCAAGGTTCGCAATCAACTTACGCTTGCTGTGAACGAGCCGGCGAACGTCTTCCTTATCGAGGAAGTGGGCAGGTTGACGGACTGCGATATCCTGATCGTCTGCGCCACGGCGAAGGAAATAAAGGCGACCCTCGAGAATCACCTGCCTTCGGCGAATATTTTCGTCATCGACGACATCTTTGACGACCGCGACGCGGGCGAGCTTGCGCTTGTCGAGACCAAGGTCGAGGACATTGTCGACCTTGAGGAGGCCGCCGAGGGCTCGCCGATTATCAAGCTGGTCAATTACCTGATATTCCACGCGGTTCGCGAGGGCGCAAGCGATATTCACATCGAGCCCGACGATAATTCGCTACGGGTACGTTATCGCGTTGATGGTGTTCTTTATGAAAAGATCCGCCCACCGGCAAAGATGCTACCCGCCATTTCCAGCAGGATAAAAATCATGGCGGGGTTGGACATCTCCGAGCGCAGGCTTCCCCAGGACGGCGGAATACATGTGATGATGGACGGCAGACCCATCGACCTGCGAGTAAGCACCATGGCCGGAAGGCATGGCGAGAAGATTGTTGTGCGAATTATCGATAACCGAAGCGTTCTGGTGAATCTCGAAAAACTCGGGTTTTCATATGAAATGCTCAAGCAGTGGCGAAGCGCGCTTGAAGCCCCTAACGGAATCATACTTGTCACCGGGCCTACCGGAAGCGGTAAAAGTACCACGCTCTACAGCGTTCTCAAGGAACTCAACAGCGACGAAGTCAACATCTGCACGGTTGAAGATCCAGTGGAGTTCAACCTTGGAGGGGTCAATCAGTTCCAGGTGAACGATCGCATCGGGTTCACGTTCGCCTCGGCGTTGAGGTCCCTGCTTCGGCAGGACCCCGACATCATTATGGTCGGCGAGATTCGCGACCAGGAGACTGCCCGCATAGCGGTTCAGTCGGCCCTGACGGGACACCTGGTTTTCAGTACGCTGCATACAAACGATGCAAGCGGCGCGGTGACCAGGCTGGTGAATATCGGCGTCGAACCATACCTTGTGGCGGCGTCATTGAACGGGATCCTGGCACAGCGACTGGTGCGAAAGATATGCACCTCCTGCAAGGAACCCTATGAACCTACGCCGTCGGTGCGCAGGGCGGTGGAGCGGTTGGCGGGTGATGTAGAAACGTTCTACCACGGGGCCGGATGCCCCAAGTGTAGAGGTTCCGGGTTCAGCGGTAGAATAGGCATTTACGAACTGCTGACGCCAAACGACGACCTGCGGGACAGAATCTGCGCCTCACCAACACTCAACGAACTGCACGCCTGCGCCGTTGAAAACGGCATGGTGACATTGAGGCAGGATGGAATGAGCAAGGTCAAGGCGGGCATAACGACTATTGAAGAGGTTCTCAGGGCCACGGCAGCGTGATTGGAAACAGCATGAACACAGCCACATACAGCCCGACTGACGCACGGGACGAGGTACAGGTCGATCCGCTCGCACCGACCCCCAAAAAAGTGCGTCCCGACGATGTGATCTTTCTGACCACTCAACTGGCGGTAATGATCGATACGGGCGTTCCGTTGACCGAGGCCCTAGACTCGATTGCCGAACAGAGCGATCACTCCGGCGTAAAGGCGATGCTGACGGACATCTCCGACCAGGTCAAGGGGGGCACCGAGTTTTCTACTGCCCTCGAGTCCTATCCCAAGGCGTTCGGAAAGCTGTTTGTCGCGCTGATGCAGGCGTCGGAAGCATCCGGGACCATGGGCGACATGCTCATCCGCGCCAGCGACTACATGCGGCAGGAACGCGAAACCAGAAACCGCGTCAAGGGAGCGCTTATCTACCCGATCTGCATGCTGAGTTTCTGCTTCCTCGTGGTGATTGCTCTTTTGATTTTCGTGCTGCCAAGATTCGAGAAAATATACGATGGGAAGGGCGCGACACTGCCCGCGCCAACCCGGCTGCTGTTGGCGATGAGCAACGGTCTTACGACGTATTGGCCGGTGATACTCCTGGGCCTGGTCACAGTTGTCGGGGGCTTATGGTACTTCGCTCGCACAGACGCCGGCAGGGTGTATCTCGACAGGTTGCGATTGTCTGTGCCGGTGTTCGGCTCGATGTATCGAAAGGCATCTCTTGCTCGCTCGCTGCGAACGATGGCGACAATGGTGACCACCGGCGTGAGCATGCTTGAAGGCCTGGCGATAACAGCAAGATCCGCCGGAAACAGCATCTATGAGAAGCTGTGGAACGACGTGGGTGAAGGCGTTCGCGAAGGCTCGTCACTCAGCGACGAACTCGCCGGGTACGACCTTGTCCCGCGCACAATCACACAGATGATAACCGCCGGCGAAAAGACTGGCAGGCTGGGCGAGGTGATGAACCGCATCGCCGTATTCTGCGAAGACGACCTGAAAGTCGCCATCAAGACGATTACCACCATGATCGAACCGATCATGATTATCGTGATGGGCGTGCTGGTCGGTGGAATCGCAATGGCGCTGCTTCTTCCTGTGTTCAGCGTGTCGAAGATCATTGCCCGATGAGGGTTTGATATTACGAGCCTGTCATCGAGCAGGCGCAAAGACTTTCGACCCAAGGGGCCAAAGCGGCTTCTTACTAGGGGCAGGGGCGATACCAGCTCACCGAGCGGGGTCGCTCCTGCTTTTTCCACACGCCATCGCTCTTCCAAACTTGGCAAGAAATGATATAGAATGAGTCCTATGGCAAAAAGAGATTATTACCAGATTCTGGGCGTCTCGCGCGACGCCTCCGCCGATCAGATAAAGTCGGCCTATCGAAAACTCGCGAGGAAGTATCACCCCGATGTCAACAAGGCGCCCGACGCAGGCGACAAATTCAAAGAAGCTACCGAGGCGTATGATGTCCTGAGCGATCCGCAGAAGCGCAAGATGTACGACCAGTTCGGCCATCAGGGTCCCCGCATGGGTCACCCAGGCGCAGCCGGTGGACAGTACAGTTGGCAGCAGGGGGGCGGTGGTATCAACTTTGAAGACTTCTTCGGGCAAGCGGGGCAGGGTATCGCGGGCATGAGCCTTGATGAGATACTCGAAATGCTCGGCGGGGGCAGGGGACCCAGGCGAGCGTCCCGACAGCCAAGGCGCGGGAGCGATGTGGAATATGAAGTCTCGCTGGACTTCCTGTCGGCGGTGCGAGGCACGACTGCTTCGCTACGAGTCAGCAATGGAACCGCAACCGAAACGCTCAATGTCAAGATTCCCCCGGGCGTAAACAACGGTAGCAGAATTCGCGTTCAGGGCAAAGGTCAGGCAGGACCCGCCGGAAGGGGCGACTTGTACATAGTCGTCCGGCTCAGGCCCCATCCGTATTTCCGCAGAGAAGGCAACGACATCTACGTGGACGTTCCAATCAGCATGACTGAAGCCGCCCTGGGCGCAGCCGTTGAGGTTCCCACAATCGACGGCATGACCAAGGTTCGCGTTCCGCCCGGCGCGTCGAGCAACCTCAAGTTAAGGTTGCGCAACAGGGGCGTTCAAGCTGCCAAGGGCAACCAGCGGGGCGATCAGTATGTGGTGTTGAAGGTTGTTGTTCCCTCGAAAATCTCGCCGCGCGGGCAGGAGCTTCTGCGCGAATTCGATCAGGTCGAGCCCTTCAACCCGAGGAAGGATGCCCCGTGGACAGTGAAATGAAAGACTCCCCGTACAAGGGTATCTCGGTGGCGTTGATGGTCGCCCTGATAATCATGGTGGCGATGCTGGGGATGCTGCTGTCAATTCTTCTCAAGGAAGCGGCATCCGTCGAAGGACCTGCCCAGCAAGGACTCTCGCGACTAGCCATCGTCACGCTGGCCCTTCTGGGCCTGACTGTACTGGTGCTGCTTGCTATGATCTTGAGGCTGGTACTCTCAAAGGTGCTTCCTCCCAGAACACCCAAACCCACCGAGCATGTTGACGCGTGGGAATTGGCGGGCAAACGTTTTCAACTCGCGCCGGACGATGAAATCGAAGACGACGAGGAAGAAGATGAGGATCAGCCCCCCGCGCCGGATGAAGAATAGTCGCCCTGGTCGTTGGCTTGTCTGAACACCCTTGGCCAACCGGGTGTGACGGTGAAGCTCGAACCGGTTCGCATGTGTACTACCATGTCCTCTGCCTGCATTGCACGCTCAGAAAGATAGACAGGCAGCAGGTTAGTGGCCTGCGTCGAATGCCGCACGGTTCGCAATGAACCGATTATCAGCACGTGCGGCGAGATGCCCTGCGGTACGGCTTCGAGACGAGCATGATGCTCGTGTAGAATCGGCGTTGAGATTGCAGGAATCGCCACCACCGCCCAGATAGTTGACAGGGCGGCTATGGCGGCGAGTCTTAAGGTGGTGCGGCAAATCAGAAAGCACGTGATTACCCCGATGCACAGCACGGCCAGGGCGAGTATCAAGTTTCTTTTTGTCGAGCTTGGCCAGGAGGGTTGATCCGACTCAAACCGTCGCCACAGAAGCCCATCGACAAACACGCCAGGTGTCGTCAGTTCAGCCGGCCAGGATGTCTCGATGACCTGCTGGTGAATACAGTCGGCGTTGGGGTCATCGCCCGACATCAGGCGAACCTGGTAAGCCTGTTGAGCCGTCATCACCGGCAGATCGATAGAGGCGTCCAGAGATTCGCCCGGCGAAATCACAAACCCGAAGACATACTCGGGCCCGCCCTGTGCAAGCCTGACCCCGACGGCTCGAACGATCTGTTGGGTATCGTTCGTAATTGACAGGTTCGTCGATCTGAATGGCTCCTGGTGCGGCCCCTCGCCTGGCGTCAATTCTATTGTTGGCTTGCCCGGTAGCATCGAGCACGCGCACTGCAGGCACAACGCGATGAGCGAGGTGTGGCTCACCGTCCCCTCCTCCGCTGGAGCATCAATTTCACCCGCAGCAACTCGGCGACCGACCATGCCTGCGCAACGCATCCGCGGGGCGCGTGCGGAGGATCGCCGTCAAAAATCTCGCTGACGAACCCCAGCGCCGCTTCATTTAGATGTTGATCAAGCGGCTTGAGCAAATCCTGGGCTGCTTGCAGAGATTCGCTCGCATAGCCGTTCGCTCGCACCATCGCCTCGATGTACGGCCCCATCAGCCACGCCCACACCGTGCCCTGGTGATACGCCCTGTCGCGACCTTCCCACGAACCCGCGCATTTCCGACGGTATCTGCTGTCAACGGGCGAAAGCGTGCGCAGACCCATGGGCGTCAAAAGGTGCTGCTTCACAACTTCCAGCACATCCTTCTGTTGAACAGTGTCAAGCGGGCTGTGAGGCAGCGATATCGCCAGAATCTGGTTAGGTCGAATGGAGGGGTCGCCCACTTCATTAGTTATGCAATCATATAGATATTTACCTGAAGGATTCCAGAACGCCTGCACAAACGCCGATGCGATTGCCGACGCCCTGAGTGCGTAAAAGCTCGCCTGGGCGGCGTCAAGCCCGCTGCATCGCCTGGCCATTATCCGGTGAGCGCAATGCCACAGGGCGTTGATCTCCACCGCCTTTCCGTGCCTGGGTGTAATCGCCTCGTCGCCAAGCTTGGCGTCCATCCAGGTCAACTGCGTTTTTGGCGACCCGCCGGTGAGCAACTGGTCGTCGTCGGCGCGAATGTCAAACCTTGTGCCCTCGTGATAGGATTGAAGAATCTTCATCGCTGCAGGGGCAAGCGTAGATGTCCAGAAGTCCATGTCGTCGGTGGCTTCGACGTACCTGTCGGCGGCGATGATGAACCATAACGACGCGTCTATGCTGTTGTAGTGGGGCGGACCTCCGTAGTCATCGAAGCGGTTGGGTATCATTCCCTTTGATATGCTTGAGGCGAAGGTGGTGAACACCTGCCTCGCCAGATCGAACCTGCGCGTCGAGAGCAACAGGCCCGGAAGGGCGATGAACGCGTCTCTTCCCCAGTCGGCAAACCAGTGATACCCCGCCAGTATCGTCGCCTTCGACGGTTCAGACTTGAACTGCCGCTTGACCACGAACGCATCGGCGGATATCGCCAGCCTTCGGGTCGGTTCGTCAGTGTCACCCATCGCTCCAGCCAGCTCAATCATCCGATCCTTTCGCCTCGCCACTGTCGCGTCGAAATCAACCGTCGCCTGGTTGCCCATCCACGCGGTCAACTGGCACGACTGGCCATCAGTCAGCTCAACCTCGAAGCAGCCGGGGGTATAAAGATCCTCGAAACCCTCCATGCCACGCGAAAGCTCGCCTCGGTAACAGAATTTGTACCACCACTGCGGGGCGGGGTCGAAATTTCCAGGGCAGACGATCCCCAGCGGCGATATTGCCTGGTGACGGTCTTCGATTGTTATGCCCCCCTCGGCAGTCTCGAAGAGCATCTGGTGAGGTTGATGCACCTTGCGAAGATGGTGAAAGTCACGCATCGCCGCGAAAGGCCAAAGCTGCAGAACGCAACGCCCCCCCGTGAGAGTATACCTGACGGAGACGGTGTTGCTGTCTTCGGCGAGCACTATTTCCTTGAGCAGTTCCACACCGCCGGCCTGATACCGCCAGGACGGAATAACCCCCATGCGAAATTCGGCGATGTGCTGATATCCACGGGGCGAAAAAGTGTCGGCGAATTCGTTTGTCGCAAGCGAAAAAGTCTCTCTACCTACGTGAAGGTACTCCATTATCGTAGCGAGCGTGGCGACACGCTCCACTGGTGGAAGCATTGACGCGATCAGAAGCGAATGATACCGCCGGGTGTTGCAGCCCAGAACGCTTGATCCCGCGTATGCCCCCAACTGGTTGGTCAGCAGCCATTCCTTGTCAAGCAGCGCATCGAGTTGGGCTTCGTTGGGTTTGATTATGAAAGGTTGAGGCAGCACGTGTTCGGGCATTGTAGACATAAGCCTGTTCCTGTCTGATAAGCGAAAGTGTGCGCAGGCATTATACGTTTGATAATATCGAGCTGGCAACAAGCTCGGATAGATGCCACAAGGATCGGTTATCTACCAGGCTCAGCCGATCCGGGCTTCTCGCATTGCGTCGGGCAGAAAGTCGAGCAGGTCGCTGGCGATCAGCGAGATTTCGCCTAGTTCCTCTGCCCCAAGGTCACCTGCCCGTCCATGACATCTCACACCCAGGCAGGCGGCATCAAAGGGCGACAGGCCCTGGCTGCACAGTCCCGCAATCATGCCCGTGAGCACGTCACCCGTCCCTCCGGTCGCCATTCCCGGATTGCCCGTGTTGTTGATGAATACCCGCTGACCGTCTGTGACAATTGTGCCTTCACCTTTCAGAACGCAGACCAAGGGCAGATCGGTTGAGCCCTTCCAGTTGGCGTGTGCGTTGAAAGTCGAATCAAGCCTGGCGTTTTGAATGTCCAGTACGCTTTGTCCGGTAAGGCGGGAAAACTCACCCGGATGCGGCGTGAGCACCAGTGCGCATCGTCGCAAATCCCACCAGTTATCGATTGCGCGAAGGTTGTTCAGGCCATCGGCGTCGATTACCACTGGCTTGGTCTGTTCCAGTGCGCTGCGAACCAGTGCCTGCTGGCCCATGCCGACGCCCATTCCCGGGCCCATGGCAAGCACGTCGCAGCCTTCAAGCTCGTGAAGCATCTGTGATATGGCGTGCGGGGTTGGTTCTGCGCGTTCGTTGCACGCAAGAGGCGCCGACGTCGCGCAAGGCGCCAGAACCGCCACGTGCATTTGTGCCAACTGCGGAACAGCCATGGTCACCAGGCCTGCTCCCACCCGAAGAGCGGCGTTGGCTGCAAGGGACGGGGCGCCGATCATTCCGACCGATCCGCCCACAACCAGCACATGCCCATAGTTGCCCTTGTGCGCGGTGCGCTGGCGTGCAGGAAGCGACACAACATCTTTCACTATCTTGTACGAGTGGTTCATGATATCCTCCTGTTCAGGACGCACCGATGCGGTTGATAATGGCTGCGATGTATCCTGCCGAGAATCCATTGTCGATGTTCACCACGCTGACATTCGATGCGCAACTATTGAGCATGCTCAACAGCGCGGCGATTCCGCCAAAGCTCGCGCCATATCCCACCGATGTCGGCACGGCGATTACCGGTGCGCCCACAAGCCCGCCTACCACGCTCGCCAGCGCGCCTTCCATTCCTGCAACACATACTATCACCCTTGCCGACTGCAACGCCTCGCCATGAGCCAGCAACCTGTGAAGCCCCGCAACGCCGACGTCATAGTGAGTGGTTACGTACTGGTCGAGCATGCGGGCGGTTATGCGGGCTTCCTCGGCTACGGGAAGATCGCTCGTTCCCGCAGCCACCACCGCGATATGCCCCTGACCTTGCGTTTCGGGCGAGTGGCGATAGGTGATCGTCCTTGCAAGCTCGTGGAACTGGGCGCCAGGCACGTTCTTGACTACTTCCTCATATGCCCGCGTGTCGGCGCGGGTCGCCAGAACGGTCTGTCCGCTCTCGGCGAGGCGAAGGAATATCTCGGATATCTGCTCGGGGGTCTTTCCGGGGCAGTAGATTACCTCAGGAAAGCCGCACCTGATCGACCGGTGATGGTCTACGGTTGCGAAGCTGGTTGTCTCGAATGGTAGAAGTCGAAGCCTGGCGACGGCATCATCTATGGTTGCTGCCCCGTTGGCGACGGATTCAAGAAGTTTGCGAAGCGAATTCTCGTTCATACCGCAATTCTACACGGCCGGAGCGGGCGAACAAGGTCTAAACTTCCTCGCCATCCTCGTGCCCGATAGGGGGGCTCATCCCATCAGTTTTTCCTGGTGGTACTTTCTGTATGCCCGCGGCGACTGACCGAACGCCTGCTTGAAGGCCCTGCTGAAGTGGTAGACATCCTGGTATCCCCACCTGGTGGCGCAATCTGAGATGGACACCTCGTTCTCAAGCAGGTCTTCCGCTGCCCGTTTGAGGCGCAGGCGCGTGTGCAGATGGGCGGCCCCGCAGTAGAAATGCCTTTTACACAGTCGTTGCAGCGACGCCCGGCTCATATGCACGGCGTCGGCCAGCTCGTTTACAGATACGACGCGGGTCAGATTTGCGTTGATGTACTCAAGAAGCTGGCGTACGACGGGGACCTCCGAACCCTTCTCGGAGTATTCGATCAGGGCGATGCCGTATTCATCCAGAATGTGCAGAAGTCCGAAACACTCCGCATTTGGCTTCCAGAGCACGGGGGGCTGCAACATGGCAGACCACGATTCACGAAAATACAGGTGAAAGATCATCGGCTCGGTAAACGCGCGGGTAATCGCCTCCCCCAGGCCACGTTCGTCAGGCTCCTGCACGAAGTTCACGCCGAACTGTTTGTATCCGCCCGGGCTTCGCAATGAATGTGAGCACCTTGGAGGGAGAATATGAACGTCGTGGGGATGCATGACCATCCAACCATCGCCGAAATTGACCTCCAGTTCGCCC
>CAZWAT010000060.1:0-14040 GCA_964632015.1 uncultured Planctomycetaceae bacterium | reverse complement strand
CGGCACCACGGGTGATAGGCTCGTGGAAGGCTATTTGACAATTATCAGATTTCAGTCAGTGGCGAAAGGTCAATGGCGGTTGAATGTCTGGAGTACAAGGCTTGTGGGCAGGCAAGTTGCGGTGGAAATTCTGCTCATTTGTGCATATGCTGTCGTCTTCGTGATAACCCACTGGAGGACTCGGAGATGGCCCGCGGATATTCAGCTTGGCTGTTGGTTGCGACGGTATTTCAGGCGGCAGCG
Source organism: uncultured Planctomycetaceae bacterium (assembly GCA_964632015.1). Taxonomy (GTDB): domain Bacteria; phylum Planctomycetota; class Phycisphaerae; order SM23-33; family SM23-33; genus JAAYCO01. The sequence continues at coordinate 13,797 of CAZWAT010000060.1, read as the reverse complement.
GTTGCGGACATCCCAGCCGAGACCCGCTGGTTGACCAACCGGATTTTCTGTGTAGACAGCCCCGGCGCGTTTGTGGTGAAGGATGATCAGTCGCAATCTGTGCGTCTGGTATCTGGGCCCGTCGGGGCGAGAATCATCGATGAGCAGGGCATATTCGTGTGGTGTCCGTGTGAAGATCAGGTGGGCTCGCACGCGGTTGCTGTGGAGGTGACGCAGGATGGCAAGAAGTCTGTTCGCCAGTACGCCATCGAGGTCAAGCCGTTGGAGCGAGTGCTGTTCGTGTTGGCGCATTCGGATGACGAGTTTCCCATCTTCTCGAAGCTGATCGATCTGGTTCAATCGGGTGTCGAGGTGCGATGCCTTTGGCTGGTCAACTCGCGAACTCGCCAGCAGGAATCGACCGAGGCGATGACGAGTCTTGGTATTCCTGTCGAAAGGTTGTTTTTCGAGCCTGAACGTTTGGGAACGGTCGAATCTCTCAAGGCGGCCAGCGACGTGATAGGGCGTCTGCTGAGTGAGCATCGCATAGATCAGGTGTTTACGCTTGGGTACGAATGCGGTCACAACCAGCACGACATGACCCACTTCTGTACTGTGGATGCCGTGCTGCGGATGGGTTTCAAGGGTCAGGTTTATGAGTACGGGCTTTACAACATGTTTGCAGGCAGGCCCAACCTGTTCTCGCTGATACCGGCGGCGATGCCGTCGATCCGCTTCACGCAGAGCGAGGCGAATGTTGAGCTCATCGAGTCGCTGATTCCGATCTACGCTTCTCAGAAGCACGTGACATCCTTATTCGATCTTGCATTGACGAGCGAGCAGCGCCGCAATACCCTGTATCGTCCCGTGCCTCGATGGGATTTTACCCGCAGACCGTACCAGGGTATTCTGTGGTATGAGCTTCGTGCGAACAGTCCCAATGATAATTTCAAGAAGGTGTCGGCGCTGGTGAGGGAATATCTTGAAACCCACCCCAGAACCAACGAATTGCCGGGTATTTTCGAGCAGGATCGCCCCAAAGATCAGTTGGGGCTTTACCAGCAGGATATGATGGCAGATCCTCGAAGCGCCGTGTCATCAGAGCAGGAGTAACGCACGATGCGGATAATCGTTCCGATCAAACAGGTTCCTGAAACGAACGCCGTCCGGATGGACGAGTCTACGGGCACCATGATCCGTGAGGGAGTTGAAGCCATTGTCAACCCGCTTGATCTATACTCGATTGAGCTAGCGATTCGTCTTCGCGAGGAACATGGTGGTGAGGTGATCGGCGTTTCAATGGGTCCACCCAAGGCGGCGACGGCGTTGCGAGAAGCGATATCTATGGGGCTCGACTCCGGCGTTCTTGTCAGCGACAAGGCCTTCGCCGGTAGCGATACCTGGGCGACAAGCTATGTTCTTGCGGCGGCGATCAGGAAGATAGGCAACTTCGACCTGATCATCTGCGGCGAGCGTGCGACCGACGGCGACACCGGGCAGGTGGGGCCGGGCATAGCGGCTTTTCTTGATCTACCAGTGGTTTCGTATGTTTCGAAGTTTGACTCGTTGTCTTCGGACGCTTGCCGGGTTCACAGGCTTGTGGAGAACGGGTACGAGCTTGTCGAAATGGAGCTTCCTGGCGTGTTGACGGTCGTGAAAGAAGTTGCCGACCCGCGCTTGCCGACGCTTCGCGGAAAGCAGAAGGCCCGACGGACGGACATTCCCTCCTGGTCAGCCAAAGACCTGGATGTCAACGCCGGTGACCTTGGGTTGGCAGGTTCGCCCACACGGGTGGTAAAAATCTTCAGGCCCAGCGTTGCCCGCAAGTGCATAAAGCACGTGGTTGTTGATGAGGGCACGCTGCACAAGGCAGTCGATGAACTGGTGGATTTCCTTCAGAACAAGCAGGTGATCTGATCTGGATCCCAACGAGGTGTTTTAGCGATGCAACACGAAGGTGTCTGGATACTCGCGGAGCAGATTGACGGCAGGGTGCAGCGCATCAGCCACGAGCTTCTTATAAGGGGCAAAGACCTGGCGCGCAAGCGTGGTACGACCTTGACGGCATTGATATTCGGTAATGGCGTCGACACTGGCGACCTGCAGGAGCTGATAGATCGCGGCGCAGACCGGGTTGTCGCGATGGAGTCGCCGGCGCTCGAACATTTTCTGCCCGAACCATATACAGCCTGCATGCTGAAGATCATCGACGAATACCGACCCGAGATCATCATCGCCGGCGCCACATCCACCGGAAGAACTCTCATGCCCCTTGTCGCGATTAAGGCGCATACCGGGCTGACCGCGGACTGCACCGTGCTTGACATCGAAGAGGAAACAGGAAACCTGCTCCAGACGCGTCCGGCCATTGGTGGAAACATCATGGCTACTATCAAGACGCCCAAGGGCAGGCCCCAGATGGCGACGGTCAGGCCTCACTCGACAAAGCCCGCGCCAAAAGAGACGGGCAGGACGGGCGATGTCACCAGGTTACAAGCTCCGCAAAATCTGCTCGCGTCGCGCGTCCGTCGGGTGGATTTCATCCCCGATGTTGATGAGCATGGTCTCAGCGATGCCCAACGCGTGGTAGTGGTGGGACGGGGAATCAAGAAGGGCGACAATGTCGAGCTGGCTCGCAAGCTGGCCGACAAACTCAAGGCAGCAATCGGCGCGACACGCGATGTGGTGGATCGAGGCTGGTTGAGCTATCCCCACCAGATCGGGCTTTCGGGCAAGACCATCACCCCGCAACTTTACATCGGGCTGGGAGCAAGCGGGTCGATTCAACACCTTGCGGGAATGCAGACAAGCGAAGTGATCGTCGCGGTAAACACCGATCCCGAGGCCCAGATATTCAAAGTTGCCGACTTCGGTATAGTCGCCAGCCTGTTCGATGTTGTTCCCGTCCTGATCGAAAAGCTGCCCGTCGAGGGCAAGTGAGTGGCAGTGTATTATGAGCGATAAATCACAGTTCAATCCGGTAACGCCCGAAGTAGCGGGCGAACTCGCCAAGATCGTCGGCGAATCGTTCGTCGTCTTCAACGATCCCGAAAGGCTCGAACCGTATTCTCACGATGAAGTAGCCGAAAAGGAATACGCCCACATGCCCGAGGCGCTGGTCAGGCCCAGAACCGCCGAGGAAATATCGCAGATAATGAAGCTGGCGAATCGATTGCGAATTCCCGTCACTCCACGGGGTGCGGGGTCCGGGCTCAGCGGAGGGGCTGTGCCCGTCTTCGGTGGAATCGTCCTCTTGTGCGATCGCATGAACGAAATCATCGAGATCGACCGGCAGAACATGATGATTACGGTTGAACCCGGTGTTGTCACCAACGACATCAACGACGTACTTAAGGGAACGGGGCTGTTCTTCGCAGGGTATCCGATGAGTCTCGAAACCTGCTTCGTGGGTGGAAACGTCGCCGAGAACGCCGGTGGGGGCAAGGCGGTCAAGTATGGCGTGACGGGAAGGTACGTGGTGGGGCTCGAAGTCGTCACGCCAACCGGCGAGATAGTGCAACTTGGCGGCAAACTGGTGAAGGACGTGACCGGGTACGACCTGATATCGCTTATGGTCGGCAGCGAGGGCACGCTGGGCATATTCACCAGCGTGACGCTGAAACTCATGCCCCAGCCCAGGTCCAGCGTGGATCTTCTGGTGTTGTTCAAGAACCCCAACGAGGCCATATCCGCGGTGCCGCAAATCATGACCGGCGGAATCATACCGACGGCAATCGAGTTCATGGACCAGTCAGCGTTTAAAGCCGCATGCGAATATCTTAACGAGACTATTCCATATCAGCAGGCCGGCGCCATGCTGCTGATAACAGTCGACGGCAGCGATGCCAATCAAGTCGAACGCGAATCGGAAGCGATAGGCGAAATGTGTCTTCAAACGGGCGCGATCGAAGTGTATGTCGCCGACAACCACACCACCAGCGAACGCATCTGGAATGTTCGCCGCAACATTGCCGAGGCCTTCAAGGTCTTTTCGCCAAGGCAGAGTCTTGAAGACATCGTCGTGCCTATCTCACGCATACCCGATATGGTCGAGCGGCTCGGGGAGCTTTCGGCGAAGTGGGATTGCCCCATCCCATGTTACGGCCACGCCGGTGATGGAAACCTGCATGCCACACCCGTAATGAACCCCGCCTGGAGCGACGAGCAATGGGCAACCAAGCTCGACGAAATACTGCGTGAGTTGTACGAGATCACGCGCAGCCTGGGCGGAACCATCAGCGGCGAACATGGTATCGGCAACAAGCGAAAGAAATACATGGGCGGCGTTGTATCGCAGGCAAGTTTGAACATGATGAGATCTATCAAGCAGGCGCTTGATCCGCAGGGCGTGCTCAACCCGGGCAAGATATTCGATCTATGAGCGGCAGGAATACGATCAGGCATAATGAAGAAAGCAGTACGTAATCAAATCAAGGTTGAGCTTGCTTCCCTCTCCGCAAGACAAGCACGCGACGGAAGCGCCAAGGCGGCCCAGCGCCTGATGGAACTACCCGAGTTCCACGACGCGCGCACGATCATGGCGTACCTCCCCATACCCGGCGAAATTGACACCACCTCCATCATCCTCAAGGCATGGCAGGATGACAAGACGGTGCTTGTGCCCAAGGTGAGTTGGGACGAGCGTCACATGGTCGCGGTCGAGTTGACATCGCTCGATGCGGGGCTGGTCGTTGCTAAAGGACTGCGCGAACCCGCGGACGCAATGCCATGGCCCGCGGAGAATATCGACTTCGTGATTGTTCCGGCAATCGCGTTTGACAGGCATGGGCACAGGCTTGGAAGGGGCGGGGGATTCTATGACCGTTTCTTTGCCCAGGTGGGACTTGCCGCCACAAGGTGCGGCCTGGCGCATCACCTTCAGTTGATGGACGAGTTGCCCCGTCACGGTCACGATCAACCGATGGACATCATCGTCACCGACGTCGATGTGTTGCGGTTCGACCGATCCGGTTCAGCGGATTGAGGTTTCGGAATCGTCCGACGGGTTCTTGCTTTGGCAGGTGAAGCAATCTGATGATTTGTTGCATGACCCGCAATGTCCGCCGCGTGCAGCCGACCTGAGCGACCAAGCCACCATCGCGCCCGCCAGCACAACCACAACAATTACAATCAGGGTTTCCATGCCAAACCTCAGATAATCAGCCTGCCCACCTGGTAGACGATCGCCGTGATGATCCACGCCATGACTGTCAGCCCACCCAACTGGAACAAGGCCCATTTCCATGAACCCGTCTCTCGTCGAGTGACGGCGACTGTTGCAACGCAGGGCATGCTGATCAGGCAGAAAAGCATAATGCAGAATCCTTGCAGCGGCGTATAGGTTGCCCTCAGCGTTTCGCGCAGCGATGCGGAGTCTTCGTCTGTTTCGCCAAGCGAATGAACGATGCCCATCTGTGCGACGAACATCTCTTTGGCGGCAAATGCTCCGATCATTGCTGTGGACACTCGCCAGTCGAACCCCAACGGTCGGAATACCGGGGCAATGGTGGCGCCGATTCGACCAATTGTTGAATGCTCAAGCGTCATCTGGGCGGCGCGATGGTTCAACTCGTTGAGTTGATCTTCGGTGTCATCTCCCTGGGCCTCGATGATTGATGCCCGCTGCTGTTCGATCGATTCAAGCATTTCGTTTGTGGGTTTCGGCCAGGTCGACAGCGCCCACAGCAGAATCGACACTCCCAGTATGATCGTGCCGGCTTTCTTGAGAAACTCCGATCCACGGTCCCACATGTGTACAATCACTCCACGAAGCGTGGGCATGCGGTAGGGGGGAAGCTCCATCACGAACGGCGCCGACTCGCCCTTGAACAGTGTGGCGCGAAGCAGCTTGGCAACTCCGATCGCCAGCAATATTCCTATGACATATATCAGCCACATCATCGGCGCCTGCCACGCGTGGGGAAAGAACGCCGGTAGTATAAGCACGTATATCGGTAGTCGAGCCCCGCAGCTTATGAGCGGAAGCACCATGATGGTGGTGAACCTGTCGCGTCTGGTTTCAAGCGTTCGTGTCGCCAGAATGGCCGGCACGGTGCACCCGAAGCCAACGAGCATCGGGATGAAACTCTTTCCGTGTAGCCCTATCTTGTGCATCAACCGGTCCATGATGAACGCGGCGCGTGCCATGTATCCGCTGTCTTCAAGAAACGCTATCGCCAGAAACAGCAGCAGTATGTTGGGTAGAAAAATCAGCACGCCTCCGACGCCACCGATGATTCCATCCACCACCAGCGACCTGAGCAGGCTCTCTGATGGCCACAGGTCGCCGACCCACTGGGCGAATCCACCGATGCCCGCTTCCATGACGTCCATCATAGGCTCGCCCAGCGTGAACGTGGTCAGGAACACCAGGTACATCAGCGCCGCGAAGATGGGAATGCCCGCCCATCGGCTCAGCACAAGTCTGTCTATTCGTTCGCTACGGGAGATTCGCGCCTCTCCGGTCTGGCGAATCGACTCTGCACACGCTCCGGCGATGAATCCGTATCGCCTGTCGGCGAGCAGGGCACAGAGGTCGTCTCCGCAGACCTTCTCGACATGCTCGCGAATCCTGTTCGATGTGTTGGCTATTCCTTCGAAGCCGTCGGGGCAAAGCGTGCGGATTCTATCGGCGGTGATCTGGTCGTTCTCGAGCATCTTGAGGGCGAACCATCTCGCCCGAGGCGCTATGGACGGGTAGGATGCGATCACCGACGCAAGCTCTTCAACGTGTGGCTCGACCTCGTAACCGTAGTCAACCTTGCGGGCCTGCCAGGGCGAGCATCGAAATGCGTAGGCGGACTTGAGCAGCTCATCTATACCATGCCCCTTGTTGCCTATGGTCGGAATAACCGGAACCCCCAGAAGCTCAGAGAGCTTGGGGATGTTCACATCGAGCCCCTTCTCGCGGGTGAGGTCGTACATGTTCAACGAGACGACCACTGGCACGCCAAGCTCCATCAGTTGCACGGTCAGATACAAATTGCGCTCGATGTTGGATGCATCGACAATGTTGATTACGACATCCGGGGCCTGTTCGATGATGAAGTTACGTGCGACTATCTCTTCCTGGCTGTAGGCGGTCAGGCTGTACGTGCCTGGAAGATCCACCACGCGTATGGTCTGGTCGCCGCACTTCGCGGAACCGTCCTTCAGATCAACCGTGACGCCGGGATAATTGCCCACGTGCTGGCGCGAACCAGTCATCGCGTTGAAGATGGTTGTCTTGCCCGAGTTGGGATTACCCGCCAATGCCACAGTAAACATCTGGCTGGCGACAGCCGTCGAGGGAGATATCATCTACTGAACCTTTATGAATTCACCGGACGAACTAACACGCGATGGGCCATTCCATGCCCAAGGGCAAGGCGAACGCCCTTTACCACCACCACAACCGGCCCGCGCATGTTGCCGCTTTCAACCTGAAGGCGCGAACCGGGAACAAGTCCCATCTCCATCATGCGATTGACGAATCCCTTTCCGCCGCAGACCTGAACCAGTTCAACGTCCTGACCTGATCCGGCTAGATTCAACGGCATGGCCGGGCCTGAACGAACACCATGTGTGTTGGTACTCATTCCTCGACCCTTTCCACAATCACGCCCTTCGCCTCGGACTTCCTCAGCGAGAGGTTGTAACCCCTGACCGTGATCTCCACCGGGTCGCCCAATGGAGCGACCCGCACAACTTTTATGGTTGCGGATCGTGTTAGACCCATCTCTTGAATCCGACGATTCCCAGCCGCCGCGCCGCTGACGCGAACGACCTTCGCCTTCTGCCCGGGCTTGATGTCCGCAAGTGTGGTGTCTGTGTTCACTTCTTCTCCCGCCTGCCTATTGGGTAAGTCAAGTCGTTCGTCCCGCCCCGTCCTCAGTACCCTGCTCGCAGTGTACGGCAAAGGCGGATGGAATATCCCTGGCCGGAACGGCGCTGTCGGCAAGGAATTCCACAAAACATGTCAACCTGTCCATCACGTCATCGCTCACCGCATGCTCGATCCGGCAGGCATTGGCGTCGGCGGTGTCTTCGCTGATACCCAGAACGTTGACGAAGAACCCTCGCAACGCCTGGTGCCTGTGCCTTATCCGCTTGGCCGCGAGCAGCCCCTTATCGCTAAGCGTGACCAACTGGTAAGGTTCGTAGTTGACCAATCGGCTCCGGGCGAGGGCGCGCAGGGCGACGGTCACCGATGACTTGGCAACGTCAAGCCGATCGGCAATGTCCCGAACCCGCGCGCTTCCAGCATCTTGAATCAACTCGAAGATCGCTTCGAGATAATCCTCCTGGGAGCCGCTCAGGCGTGTACCAACTCCACCAGACAACTTCACCACCTCATACACTGTTAGAAACCTCTAACATAGTTACCCGGCTGCAACAATGCAAGCACAAATCCACCCGTACTACCCATTTTAGTACGGTTTTTTATGTGCGTGTGGCCGGTGGGGTTCGGGCACCTGCCTACTTTTTGTGCCTTGGCACACGGTGGCAGGTGCGATACTCCATAGGTGATATGCCAGTCAGTCTTCTGAACGCACGGGAAAAATAATACTGCGAACTGAAATCGAGCTTCTTGGCGATTGACTTGACCGGAAGATCGGTGTGCAGCAGAAACCTGATCGCCTCGTGCATTCGCAACTGCTGATGGTATTGCCCTGGCGAGAGCCCCGCGAAGTTTTTGAACATCCGGCGGAACCATGAGTACCCGACACCCAGTTCATCGGCGACTGCCGGCATGTGCACCGAACGATTGGAGTTGTCCCTGAGCGTATCTTTCGCTCTTGTGAAGAGGGTCTCGGTGAGCGACTCTTCCTCAATCGATCTTGGGGCTACATGCACCATCGCGAGTATTTGCATGATAAGCCCAAGCATCAGTTGCTGGCACCCTGCGGGCTCGTTGCGAGCGGTGGCGATAGCCTGCTCAAAAAGGTCAAGAATTTTCCCCGCGGCCCAACCCATCTGAATCAGTGGCCTGTGCGGCGAGAACAAACCCTTTTCAACCAAAGCCCGGTACATGGGGCCATTGAATGAAATCCAATGCTCGTGCCAACCAGTGCAAGCCCCCGGTCGATATCGATGCCAAACCCTAGGGAATAAAAGGATAACAGTTCCAGCATATACGCGCCTTGTGCCTGTTGCTTCGGACTCGAACTCCCCCAGCCCGCCGGAGACAAAATTGAGCGAGAATTCATTGAGAATACGCCCGTTCTTCCAGGTCCACGGGCAAACGTCAAGCTGCATTCGAGGATAATCCGCCCCCGGCGCGGCCGCCTGGTATCCACATGTGTTCACATAAAGTCCCCAACTGCGGTCATGATCGCTTACGGTAAGGTATTTGCTGTACTCGCCACGCATGAACCGGTCATTGCCTCCGGGCCTGCAAGTCACGCACGTTTAAGCCAAGATTTTGGGAGGAAAGTCGACTGATTCTATCCTAACACGAAGTGTCAAAAAGTGCATCAAAATACTCAGAAGGTGCATTTACCATTCATGCTTTTGTCAATAGTCTCGATGTCATGAGCAAACATGGCGAGGTCATCGACAACGTGTGCGGACAAGGGGCGAGAGAGTTCACCAACACTCCCTCGGTGAAGCTTATGCTCGTGGGGGTCAGCAGGAATTGCTTCCCGATAGAGCTCGCCCAAAAGAGGCTTGCGGCTCTTGCGGGTGCGTGCCAGTCGGGCGGGCAGGATCTGACAGTCTGCGATACGATCATCGAGAATGAGTCGCATGTATCGTCGGCTTTGGAGCAGGCGAACGTTAATGGATGCAATGCTGCCGTAGTTTATCTGGGAAACTTCGGGCCTGAAGGGCCGCTATCTATTTTTGCCCAGCGTTTCGGCGGGCCGGTGATGATCTGTGCTGCCAAGGAGGAGTGTGGCGCGAACCTCCTTCAGGGAAGAGGCGATGCCTTGTGCGGCATGCTCAATGCGTCGATAAGCCTGGGCATGCGGGATGTCAGGGCATACATTCCCCCCTCTCCGGTGGGTCTGGCTGACGAACTGGTCGAAGAGATCGCCCATTTTCGCGATGTCGCGCGGGTCGTGCTTGGCGTCAGAGGGCTCAAGATATTCAGTTTCGGCCCGCGTCCACACGATTTCTATGCCTGCAACGCCCCCATTGCCCAGCTTTACCGGATGGGCATCGAGGTGATGGAGAATAGCGAACTTGACCTGCTGCACCTGTATGAGTTGGTTGATGATGCCGACCCCTGCGTGATTGCCAAGGCTCGGGAGATGGCCAGCGAACTGGGCGAGGGCAATACGTATCCTGATCTTCTGCCGAGGCTGGCTCGGTTTGAGGTCGCGATCGAGAGATTCGCGATGGACTATCTCGGCTCCAGGCGATACGCGGTTTTCGCCAACAAATGCTGGCCTGCTTTTGAAAAGGCGTTCGGGTTCGTTCCATGCTACGTCAACAGCAGGCTTTCCTCTCGCCAAATGCCCGTCGCCTGCGAAGTTGACCTTTACGGCGCGTTGAGCCAGTACATGTGCGGCCTGGCGAGTGTCAAACCCACGACGCTGCTGGACATTAACAACAGCGTGCCGGCTGAGATGATTCCCCCCGGAACCGATTTGAATGGCGCGTCGCCCGAAGAGTTGTTCATGGGCTTTCACTGCGGGAACACTCCCAGCGGCTGCGTTAAGAACAGCGCTATGAAGTTCCAACTGATCATGAATCGGTTGATAGAAGACCCTTCGACGCAGCCCGACATAACCCGCGGCACGCTTGAAGGCCGGCTCAAGCCCGGCAACATCACGCTGTTTCGCGTGCAGGGCATGCTTAACGGAGAGATTGCCAGCTATGTCGCCCAAGGTAGAGTGCTAGACATCGACCCGTGCAGCTTTGGTTCCATAGGGATTATGGCGATACCGAACTTCGGAAGGTTTTACAGGCACGTCTTGATAGGCAAGACCTTTCCGCATCACGGGGCGATAGCGTTCAGTCATGTTGGAAGGACGCTTTTTGACGCAAATGCGATGCTTGGAATCCCCGACACAAGCCATCCCCTGCCACAAGGCGCACTTTACGATGCTGAAAATCCATTCGCATGAGAAAAAGGAAAAAGGTTCCCGACCGCTTTTTGAGGGAGACGTGTGATGCTGGAAGAAATGAAGGAGCACGTATGCAGAGCGAATCTGGAACTCGTATCCAGCGGGCTGGTGGTGCAGACCTGGGGCAACGCCAGCGGAATAGACCGCGTCAAGGGGTTGGTGGTCATTAAACCGTCGGGCGTATCTTACTCACAGATGCAGCCGAGTCACATGGTGGTTGTCTCGCTGAAGACCGGCGATGTTGTAGAGGGCGAACTCTGCCCGAGCACCGACACGCCTACCCACCTCGAGCTATACCGCGCTTCTGAAAAAGTTGGCGGGATAGTGCACACTCACAGCATGCACGCCACCGCGTGGGCACAGGCGTGTCGCGGCATTCCGGCATTGGGAACCACTCACGCTGATGCGTATTACGGACCGGTTCCATGCACGCGATCGCTCAACTCTGCCGAGATTCGCAGCAGGTATGAAGCAAACACGGCCAAGGTCATCATCGAGCGGCTCGGCGAGAAGGACCCGCTGTCAATCCCCGCGGTGCTTGTGGCGAGACACGGACCTTTCACATGGGGAAAGTCGCCCCAGGAAGCGGTCGAGAATGCGGTTGTGCTTGAACAGGTAGCCCAGATGGCGCTTGCTTCACTGACCATCAACCCGGCAATCAAGAGCATTCCCCGCCAACTCATGGACAGGCATTATCTGCGCAAACACGGCAAGAACGCATACTACGGCAATCGCACACCCGCCAGGACACGCGCTAGGTAGGGGAAAAAGCGGTCAGTTGATTGGTAGTCTCTATCGCTGATGTAGGCATCTACACATAAGCCCCCGACGCCAGTTGGGGACGCTCGTCGCGCGATAATTCACCAATCATCCAACCAGATCGTGCGTTCGAACGATTGCTCATTGAAAAAACATGTATCTATGCGTTGAATCGCGTTTATGAGTGTTGATCCTGTGCCTTGTCCGCGGCGGCGGCGTTTTCACGGGCGATTTCCGGCGACAGTTTCATTTCCTCGACGCTCTTGGCGGCGATACGTGCCGCCCCCTTCCACTTAAGCTTTCCCTTGTATTTTCCGCGGCGTTTGGCTGAGTTCATGCGTTTGATTGCCTCGGGAATGCTGTTTTTATACTGGGGAAGCCACTTGCGTTGTGCCACAAGCATCTCGTCAACCATCTGGCACACTTCTTCCGGATCGCATACCGCGCCGGTCAGTGGATCATGCAGCACTGCCTGCTTGAGCAGCATCACGTCGCCGGTGGTTGCGGCGTGCACGCTCATCCGCTGCACGTTGACGCTCGAGTTGAGCGACGCGGCGCACGCCATCGGAATATCGCCAACCTTCGGAATGCTCACGCCGTTGCGATCTACATAACCCGGAACCTCGACAATGCAATCGTCGGGCAGGTTGCTGATGCATCCTGCGTTTACCACGTTGAAGTGCCCGCGATAGACCCTGCCGGTTTCAAGCGCTTCGATGATGTGGCTGGCGTGTTCGCCGCTGCGGTCCTGGGCTGATATGGGTCGGTCCTGAGCTTTGAGCCAGTTTGGAAAATCAGTCTTGAACCAGTCTCGCCCTTCGGTACAGACGCGAAGGTATCCTCCGGTCTCGCCGTTTATCCACGATGAAAGGTCGATCCATTTTTTGATGTCGCCGCGGCGCTTGCGATACCATGGCAGATATTCCGACAGGTGGCCGTTGGATTCTGTGCTGTAATAACCGAAACGTCGCAGCACGTCGATTCGAACCTTCTCGGTTCTGCTGTAGACCGGGTGCTTTTCAAATCCTTCCAGAAGCCTGTCTGTCCAGTCTTTGCCCTGGTACAGCGCGCGAAGATACCACGTTTGATGGTTGATACCCGCACAGATAATATCTACATCTGATGTGGATAACTTTTTATAGGATTTGCTGTTCTTCCTCTTGCCCTCATTGATCAGCAGTTCAATCACCTGCGTGATTTGACTGTGGCCGCCCTGCACGCCATGGCACAGGCCGATGGTGGGAACCTTTCCAAAGGCGTTGGCTGCCCAGGTGTTCATGGCGTTGGGGTTTGCGTAGCTCAGGAACAGGGCATCGGCGGATGCGACTTCCCTGATGTCTTTGCAGAAATCGAGCATGCATGGGATATTCCGCTGACCGTACATGATGCCCCCGACGCACAGAGTATCGCCCACACACTGATCAATGCCGTATTTCAACGGAATGTCGATATCCAGCTTGAAGGCTTCAAGCCCACCGATACGGGCGCAGTTTATGACATACTCTGCCCCTTCAAGGGCTTTGCGACGATTCAGCGTCGACGTTATCTTTGCGGGCAGCTTGTTGGTACGGACATCCTTCTGGGCGAGTTGGGCTACCATTCGCAGATTTCGCTCGTTGATATCGGTAAACGAAAAGTGCGTGTCGCACAGTTCGGGGACGCTGAGAATATCTCGCATCAGCCTTCGCGTAAAACTGATGCTCCCCGCTCCTATGAATGCCACCTTGATTGCCATGGACTTTTCTCCTGAAGCTCTTGACGTTATAGGATGTTCATGCTGTACTATAAATGCAATTAAGACAGGCTCAATAGGAATTGCATGCCAATAAATAGCACAAACATGCTAACTCGCTTTCGGGAGCTCAAGACGCCTCAGAAGGCGATCTTGTTTGCGAAGCGCCAATTCCCCTTGCATTCAATGGTCACCAGTGCCGGATACGAAGTGCGCAACGACGCCTCTTATGACTACCATGGCCTGTCGCGCGGGCGCGTACCGTTTGTGCTGTTT
>CAZWAT010000059.1:0-14052 GCA_964632015.1 uncultured Planctomycetaceae bacterium | reverse complement strand
TGAATCTCAGGAACAAGAGGCTGGCGGTGATGACAGAGGATCATCCCAGCGATTACGGCGAGTTCGAGGGGGTCATTCCTGAGGGTTACGGCATGGGGGTGGTGATGCTCTGGGACAGGGGCGAATGGGTACCCATGCACGACGATCTTGACGAGGCAATAGAAAGAGGCCAGATTAAATTCGAGCTGCGTGGCGTAAAGCTTAAAGGTCAATGGGCCTTGGTGCGCACGGCCGGGGGGAAATACTCCAGCCCCAGGGGCGATCACGCCTGGCTGCTCATCAAGCACCGCGACAAGTGGGCAGGAGAGGTGGACGTGCTCTCGGCGGCTCCCCTCAGCGTGTCAACCAGCAGAGACATGGGAGGCATTCTTCTGGATGAAATGCCCAAGGAGTGGTTGTCGCCCCAGACGGATGCCGAGCTTAAAACCAAGGTTCCCAAGCAGTTAAAGACGCTGATCGAGCGTATCAAAGGCCAAGCCAAGCGTTGAGTTACTGTTGACCGCACCTGCCTGGTGTAGAAAATCGCGGGTAAATCACAGCGTATACATGCCCGCCGGCCAGATTATGGATATCAGCAAAAGCACAAGAATGACGACCACCATTACCGCAAGCAGTACCGCCACAAGTGCGAACGTCCAAGCCTCGATCCGCGGTATATCGGATTGAGCCATTTCGTCGACTCCCACCAGCCGTTCCCGCAAGCGCCACCCACGGGACATGCAATTATAGTCTCCGCCGAAAGATGAACCGCCCGGGGGATTTTCGCAAAAGACGGGGTTTCGCCCAATAGCGTGCATACAATCCCCAAAAGTGCGTCGGCCTGGGCCAATCAATTCGCTCGAATCTCAGGCTCAAACGACAGCCCGCTGCTGAAGCTCAGGAATCAGCGCTGCTCAAGAATACGACCGACAGGAGGACAATCATGTTCATCAGGATACTGGGATGCATCTTCGTTCTGGCGTCTGTGACGCCCGCGTCTGCGAACGACGAACTAAGGCCTCTGGTTGAAAGCATGGGTTACAACCCCAACAGGATATTCACCCAACCTACCGCAGGGCTGCTTCCAGGAGATGTTGTGGTGCTGAGCGGAACCTACAAGGGAAACTACCCCCTGACGGTGGCTGATACCCATGGAACACGCGAAGCGCCGATAGTCTTTCTTGCGATGCCCGGCGAAGAGGTGATACTCGACGGGCTGGTTGCGTCACTTGAAACACGCGATTCGAGCAACATAGTCTTTGACGGGCTCACACTCACCAACTCACAGGACATGACCGGACAAGGGGCCCGCCTGACGCAATCGAGCGACATTACGCTTCGCAATATCCACTCAACAGGTCACGCCTTCGGCCTGTGGGGCATGCAGGGCCTGACAAACATCCTTGTCGAAAACTGCGAATTCCATGCAAACAGTTCCAGCGGGGTGAATTTCGGCGCGGGTATCGACCCGAATGACGGGCTCACCATTCGCAATTGCCATATTTACAACAACGGCGGCGACGGGTTCCAGCACGCCGGATACGTCAGCAACCTGCTGTTCGAGAACAATACCATACACTCAAATTCCGGCGCGGGCATATCGTTGCTCAATGGCGTGTGCGATTCGCTGGTTTCTCACAACCTGGTGTTCAACAACAGCAGAGACGGAATACTGCTCAGGAACACATCCACCCCTTATGTGGAACCAGGCATGCAAAACGACAATATCATCAGCGACAACATCGTGTGGGTTGGACGGTTCAGTTGGAATGACTGCCAACCCACGCCCGAACACCAGGCTGCCATTTGCCTTCAAGACCTGCCCCAGACAGGAATTTGTCAAAACCTCATTCATGACAATATCTTCGTGACATGGGCCGGCGCGGGTATTTCATTTTCCGACACCCAACTTTCGCAGGAAAACAGTTTTGTCGGCAACGTGCTGTTCAGGCAGATGAGCGACGAGTGGATCTTCGCCATCGGCGATGAATGGTTCAGCATCGATGACCTTAACTGCCTCGCCAACTGCCAGAACAACCTGTGCACCTGGCCAGGCTTCAAGGATGTCTCGATTCATTACTACAACACCCCACACCTGTTCAACTTCGATGTGCCCGAGCCCCACTTCGCCGGACTTGCAATCATGAAACTGGGGATGTTGCTCATCAGACCAAAACGGCGGAGTTGACTATAACACAACGACCTCTTGACATTTAAATAAGTCTCCTTACTTTTATATTGGACACCGCCACATGGCGGTTTAGAATTTCTGGCAGTCATTTCGTGCGACGTTCAATCTGTAACTGGCGCAGCCGCTTCTACTGAACATTTGATGAAACCAAAAGGGATCAAACATGGCATTCAGAGGAATTACACATCGTGTGGGATTTTCGCTGGTGGAAATGCTGATTGCTCTGGCTCTCATTCTGGTGTTGGCGGCGATCCTTATGCCCGCACTGAGCCTGGCGAGAGAGGCATCGAAAAGGACCAAGTGTGCAGCCCAGCTTAAGGAAGTTGGCATGGGCACAACATCATTCGCGATTGACAACAAGAACCGTCTGCCCCTGAGCCCCGGCGATTCGTGCAACATCATCTGGGGCGACCCCTCAGACAAATATCGCCATTACGGTGTGCTGCTGGAGGACGAGTACGCACAAGCCGAGTGCTTCTACTGCCCTTCAACCGAGAAGGATTTTCTCAGGGATGACCCAAAGAACGGTATCGACAACATAGGCGAAACCAACAAGACGGTTAAGGTCGGGTATTACCAACGGGGGCCCAACCAGTTGAAAGACCCCACCGGAGCCGTACCCAATCATCCGGTGGCCATGTTCGCGATCGCTGACAACCAGGCCCTCATAGCCGACTACGAGAAGCCTTCAGATGGTTTCACTAATCACACCAAGGGCGTCAACGTCCTGTATACCGGTGGAGATGTGGATTACATACTTCTTCCCGAAGACCCGGCATGGCACGTCGAGTACCAAACCAACGGAAACATAGCCTTCGAGCAGCTTGACGCCAGAGAGACACGCAAGTTCTAGGCTTCAGTTCAAAATGCGTGCCCCTCACAACAGGGCCAGCGACCCTGACGCCTCGGCGGGTTGAAGGGCCGAAAGCACGACTATCAAGGCGATGGAAGTTGCAAGCGCCAGCCAGATCCCCAGCTTGATGAGCCTGACCGTGCGGTCGATGCGCCTTGTCGAGGCTTCGCCCGTGGCGAGGGTAAGTATGTGTTGGATTCTCCACTCTATCGAGCCGTGCCTCCAGTTGCGTTTGTTGGGCAACATGCCGTTGAGATGAGCGATCTTCTGAAGGGCAATGGCGAACACGGCTGCCCCTTCGTGGGATATTTTTCCGGCAGGTTCTTCAGAAAGCATTTGGCCCATGGTGGCTGCGGCATGCACGTCGCATTGGCGTTCGAGGCGTCTGGAGATCCACCCGAATACGAACAGCAGCGCCAACACCAGAAGAACCAGCGTGAACAACTCCAGCGTCCATCCTTCCCATCCGGTTATCATTCGAAGGGCCTCTCCCACAGCAGTAACCGCCAGTGACGCGGTGATCACGAACATGCCGCTGTAGAATATGTGATGGCCGGCGATGTGCTGGGCCTCGTGGGCGAAGACAGCCTGCACCTCGTGGGGTTTCATCCGGCGAAGAAGAGCATCGCTGAGCAGCACATATCTGAATCTACCCATCAACCCCACCACGGCGGCGTTGATTATGATGTCACCGCTGTTCCAGACCAGCATGCGTCGGAATTTCACTCCCAGCCCCTTCGACAGGCGGGTCAGACCTTCCCTGAGCGGGCCCGGAGGAAGCGGTTCTGTGCTCCAGATCTTCACTATCAGCACAGGTGCAATGATGAATACCCCACCCATACCCACAAGCATCGCAGGAAGAATAACCCAGGGGGCGGTTTCGGGCGACAGGGCGGGCTCGACATACAGACTCAACGCGTCGGCAAAAAACACGATCATGCAGATCGGGG
This sequence comes from uncultured Planctomycetaceae bacterium, assembly GCA_964632015.1. Classification (GTDB taxonomy): domain Bacteria; phylum Planctomycetota; class Phycisphaerae; order SM23-33; family SM23-33; genus JAAYCO01. The sequence goes on along the minus strand of CAZWAT010000059.1, from coordinate 10,079 downwards.
CGAGAACGAACAACAACTCGTGCCGGATATTGAACAAAACGTACTGTCCAATCCCAAGAGGGCCTCCAGGCGGTGGGCCATCCCCCGTCGCCTGAAGCATTAATCTCCGGCGGAACGCCCGGTGCATGGGGTACTCCATCACCCAGGTCATTACAATCGCGGCCACAAATGGAGACATCGCCCCAAGCATGCCCACAAGTGGAAGGCTTGCAGGCGGGCCGGTCATCATCCAGTGCCCGAAGCCAAGCACATATACCCCCGCCAGTCCTCCCAGAAGCCATATGTTCGTCAGCAGCCTGGTCATCCGGTGGCGGTAGTGTGCCCGGGCCGGGTTCGCATCGAGGTTTTTTACCGACTGCACGCATCCCAGGCGTGCCAACACCATGGTCCCGCCAAGGTAGGCGATAACTGCCCCCGCGGCAATGATTCCACGTGACGAGAATGAAACATCAAGTTCCGCCAAAAGGCGGACAATCGCAAAGGCTGCAATAACAACTAAATGCATCTGGTGAGCTTTCCAATCATTGCTAAATCATATCGTCTGACGAGGCTTACTGGGCGCGAGTTTCCGCAGGTAGACTCATTTTGACAATAGTTCATAAAAAAACAGGTTGTTCCACTTTGGTGCTCTCGGTATACAATGCCAGCCTGCAAAGTCGCGCTACGCCCGCGTCGGCCAAGGTGGCAAAGAGCGGGTGGGCTCCGGGCATCTGGGTAGCTGGCCCGTTTACCTTATACGCTGGAGAACGAAGATGAGAAAGTGCTTGAATGTTCTGTTTGCTGCCTGCGTGATTGGTGCATCGGTCAGTTCGGTCATGGCGAAAAACAAACCCGCCCCGAAACAATCTCCCCTGAAGGGTGAATACGCAATGCTTGCTCGTGAGGCGGGTTTGAGCGACGAGCAAGTTGTGAAAGTGGCTCAACTTGTAGCAAAAAACAAGCAGGAGCTTTCACAGTGGAAGGCCCAGAACGGTAAGCAAATCGCCGCCGCCAAAAAGGCACTCGAGCAGGCCCGCAAGGCAAAGGACAAGGAAGCGTCGGCAAAAGCCAAGGCCGAGCTGAAGAAGCTGGAATCCGGCAAGGCGACGCTCAGCAAGCAGCTCAAGGAGGACATCCAATCGATTCTTACCGACGAGCAGAAAGTTAAATGGGAAGGCTTCACCCTGTACCGCAGCCTGACCAGAAAGCTTGCAAAGGCCAAGTTGACCAAGGAACAAAAGGCGCAGATCCGCAAGCTCGCCGACGAAGCGGGCGAGGAATTGTCGAAGGTGAACGACAACGCCGCACGCAAAAAGATCATCTCCCGCGTGGAAAAAGCCGCAAGGGCTTTTATAAAGAAATAGAGACAAAAAAACCTAAAAATTGTAAATTAACCCTATGCCCGCGTACACTTGACGACGAGACCTGCGCAAAATGGTTTTTTAACCATCGTTCAAATTCGAACTTGTAATTATCACATACGTAGCGCATTATGTGCACACATGGCGGCGTAGCTCAGCTGGCAGAGCAAGGGATTCATAAGCCCTGGGTCACTGGTTCAAGTCCAGTCGCCGCCATTATGCACGAATATTGTGTGCTTGATTTTTGCCTTGACTTGGCAAATGTGCGTAAGCATACTGTTTCGTTTCTTAAACAATGGTTTTTAAGGAGACATCGATGGCTACCTTACCGCTGGCAGAGTTTTTGGGCATCGGATGGTTGGAATGGTATCAGCCATTGCTTCTGGTGCTGATGGTTGTTTTGATTGTTTTCTGGATGCAGTATCGTCGTAAACAGATGTAGAAAACGTAGCGTTTTACATCGCAATATGGTCTGGATAGTCCAAAACCTTTCTACCCCAGCCATATTGTAAGCGTGAGCGACAGCCGCGCCAGGCCTTGTTTTTACAAGGGCTTAGTTTTTTGTTTGTTGTTGCCCTGTCCCTTTTTTTCTGGTATGAATATAGTTTCATAGGAATCTACCATGGCCAAATCCGATGAAAACGTGACTGTACTTGCTCAACTTTTTCGAATCCTCGGTGACGAAACTCGTCTCCGCATTCTCATTGAGTTGCAGGATGGCGAGAGAAACGTTACCGACCTTTGCAAGAGGCTCAAGACTCCGCAACCGACGGTGTCGCACCATCTGAGCATCCTGCGTATGGGTGATGTGGTCTCAAGCCAACGAAAAGGCAAAGAGATCTTCTACACCATCAATACGCTAGAGAAGCTCAAGTATGGAAAGGCGTTCAACACGCTGCTTAAGCAGTCCTCAATGCTCAGGCTTGGAAAAGTTGTTCTTGGACTGGTGTCTTAGTTTCCAGGTCGAAATCGGCTTGGAATGATGCAATGACGCTGGATGCTCAGAAACCGGTATATGTTCTAGTTGGCGATGATGAGTTTCTGAAGGACTCTCATCGAAAGCAGATCATCTCTGAGATAATAGGCGGCGCAGACCCACAACTCTGCGTCGCCTCTTTTGAGCCTCCGGTTCCTCTTGCTGATGTACTGGTTGAGCTTACGACTCTACCCTTCCTCGCGACCCGCAGGGCGGTGCTTGTCCGCAACGCCGACGACTTTGTTGATCAGAACCGCAAGGAACTGGAGGAATACCTCCAACACCCTTCCGATACGGCATCGCTGGTTCTGATAGTTAACAAGTGGAGCAAGACATACCGTCTGTCCAAACTGGTCGCCAAGGTGGGCAAGGTTATCAATTGTTCTATTGATCAGAAAGACAACCTCCAGGGTACGATCAGGAAGCTGGTCTCTCAGCGACGTAAAAGCATTACTCCCCAGGCTGCCGCTGCCCTTCTTGAAAGCACCGGCAGGGATCTCGCCGCCATTGACAGCGAAATTGAAAAGCTTGCGCTTTATGTTGACGGCAAGCCTGAAATCGCAATCGAAGACGTGCGGGCGATAACGACATCGGGCCAGCACATTTCTGGCTGGGCTCTTAAGAACGCCGTCACGTCAGGCAATATACCCGATGCGCTGGTTGCGCTTGGGGCGACGCTCACCGTGCGCGGAAACGAGTTCATGGTTCTCGGCTCGCTGGCCTCCCACATCAGGACGGCTATCAGGGGCAAGAGCGCCGCGATGGAGGGCAACGACCCCGCCACCGCCCTACCGTTCAACATACCGTTCAAGGCGAAGCAGGAGTTTCTCGGTTTGATGCGCCGCAGGAGCCTTTCAAAGCTCTATGGCGATGCGCGGCGCCTTATTGCCGCCGACCTGGCACTCAAGTCCGGCGCAAAGCCACACGCGATGCTCTGCGAGTTGATCGTGACCTTGTGCAACTGACCGGGCATACCGGCGATAGCGTCCCACTAGCGTCTTTATCTTCGGGCAATTTGCGTCTATACTCCCGCCATGTCTTTGGCGAGGATACTACTTAAACCGGCGGCCCACCTGGCAGGAATGCACGCATCGAGGCAGCTTTCCAGGTTCATAAACGCCCACCAGCACACCGAGGACCTGCAGAATCGGATGCTGCTTGAGATGGTGCGCGCCAGTGAACCGACAGCCTTCGGGCGGGATCATGACTTCTCGGGCATCAGAAACTACCAGGATTTCACCCAGCGGGTTCCCGTGAGCGGTTATGACGGCGTCGAGCCCTACATCAAACGCGTGCTTGAAGGCGAAACCCAGGCATTGATTCCACCGGGTGAGTCTGTACTGATGTTCGCCATGACCAGCGGCACGACTGGTGAGCCGAAATACATCCCGGTCACCAATCGGTTTCTTTCGTGCATCCGCAGAGGCTGGAACATCTGGGGGCTTGCCGCCCTGAGAAGACATGCCCATGCGTTCTTAAGGCCCGTGCTTCAGATCTCCTCGCCAATGCGTGAGACGCTCAGCCCATGCGGGGTACCCTGCGGGGCAATCAGCGGCCTGCTGGCGGAGACACAGAAACGAATTGTCCGGAGAATGTACGTCAGGTCCGCCTCGGTCAACGAGCTCGCCGACCCGGACGATAAGTTTTACTGCATTCTTCGGCTGGCCATTGTTCGCGATGTCGCCATGATCGTCACCGCCAATCCATCGAGCATCATCAAGCTCATCACCGTCGGCACTGACAACGCCGAAAGACTTATCAGAGACATACACGACGGCACCTGCACGCCGCCCCACTCCCCCGCCGGGCCGATGGGAAATCTCAGGCCCGCCAGGTCGTTCGCACGCTCACTTGAACGCAAGGTCGCAAAGGACGGAATGCTTCATCCGAGTCACTTCTGGAACGTTGGATTCCTGGGCAACTGGACGGGCGGTACGCTGAAACTCTACCTCCCCCGGCTGCGGGAACTGTTCCCCGACGTGCCGATCGTTGATATTGGTCTGCTGGCGAGCGAGGGGAGGTTCTCTGTACCACTCGAAGACAGCACGCCCTCCGGCGTGGCTGAGATAACGTCGAACTTCCTTGAATTCCTGCCTGACGGCGAAGACAAACCCATGCGAGCACACCAGCTCGAAGTCGGACAGGAATACACCCTTATTATAACCAACTGGGCGTGCCTCTGGCGATACAACATGGATGATCGCGTTCGAGTGACTGGGTACATGGGCAACAGCCCCGTATTCGAGTTTCTCTCCCGTGGAAGACACACAGCCAACATGACCGGCGAAAAGCTGACAGAACAGCAGGTGGTCGAGGCGATGCGCCGAGCATCAGCCGATCTGCACACCAGGGTCGAACGGTTCGTCATGCAGGGATGTTTTGCGGATGTTCCGTATTATGAGGTTCGCATCGCAGGGATAAGCCCGGAAATGTCAGCGGAGCTTATGGATCGCATGGATCACGCCCTTTGGGAGCTGAATATGGAATACCGCTCCAAACGCGCCACAGGCCGGCTTGGACCCTTGCAGACAATCATCATGAGCCCCGAAGAAATGGAAGCCAGGGAACGCGAAAATATCCGTCTGCGAAGAGGCAGAACCGAGCAATACAAACACAAGTACCTGCTGACCGAAGTGCTCGAACCGACCCAGCCATGATGAGGCGTCTCTATGGCGTTGACCTGTTCTTGTTGCGGGTGAGCCAGATGCGGTAGAACAGATTGTTCTTGATGAAGATCGTCCCCAGCGTCTCGTTCGGCCAGGGATATGAAACGACCTGGTCCACCAGTTCACCATCAACGATTCTCGCTTGCACCTTGAACAGGGGTATCCTGCCGAACCTGTAATCGTGGTTCCATTCCGGCGACTGGGGCGTGCTCAAAAGGATCAGCCCCACCTCGTATCGCACGATGTTATCAGGATCGGTCGTGCCAGTCATGTACAGGTCATACAGCGAGCCTGAGAAGATCATGTCGTTTTCCGCCCAGCCGTCATCCTGGAACGTCGCGAAGGCGGTCATCCTGCTGTAGTTATAATGGGTAAGGTTCAGGTCGGGGAACATCTTGATGATGAACGACGGGGCCGCCTGGCCTTGGACCATCCCATCGACTGTCACGGTTCTCGCCGAACCCGCCCAAATGCAGCGATATCTCGCATCCAAAGTGTTGGCGATAACATCCACCAGCGGCGCCCAAAGCTTATCTGTGCGGTTGAAAGTTCCGAATACGGTGTTTCCGGGGAAGTATCTCTCTATCTGCGGCTGCATGCTTTCGGTGGCACTGACATTCGCCAGGCTGGTCTTGATCGTCATCGGCATTTCGGGGTCTTTTGTATCGAGTTCAATAGATTTCCTGATCTGCCCACCATACAGACCCGCGAGCATTTCGCCCCGCAGTCTTCCGTTACGGGCCATTGCTCTTACATCGACATTGGTAGCGTCGTAATATTCCTTCACGCCTGTGTCGAACGACCTCATCACGCCGATGCTCGCATGAACGCCCAGGCGGGCCTCGGCAAGAAGCTTATCGAGAGCGTCGGCCATTTCACCCGCTCTTTGGGTGAGCCGACTTTTTTCGTCTTCATCAAGCTCGCCTTCGGCGGGTATTCCCCCTCCCAGCCAGTCGACGATATCCTTGTCATCCAGTTGGGTCGCGATGATTCGCACCTGCCCAGTTGGCTTATGGAGGGGATTGGCGATATCCGCCGAGATAGAGCCTGTGTTAGGCCCGGCCTCGAACCCCAGGCGATCAATCACCACCCTGCCGACCTCTGGCAGGTCGTCCGCTGTGGGTTTAATGTCATCAACAGTCACCCGCCCCGACAGCGATACCCGCCTGCCTGCGTGCATAATGCTTGCGCCAGGCGTTATCGCCTCGATGAGCGTCAAATCTGACCCCTCCCAGCGAATGTTGACGAACCCGATGCCCTCAGGCTCAAGCTCATTCGCCGCGTGAAACACCGTTCGGAGCGATGAAAGATCTTCGCACGACACCGACGCCTGCACAGATGACCTTTCAAGCTTAATCATTCCCGCCTCGTCGAGCGACATGTTCACACGACCGGCCGCGATTGCATGAAGCTCGCCCACACGGATGTGGGAATTCCTCAGTCGAACCCAGGCGAGGTCGGTGGGCAGGGTAATCTCCGCCCGGACGTGTGCCGGAATACCGGCGGGCTTGTTGATCAGATCCGGTATATCTGCCGACACCTCAGACAGCCCCAATTCAAGCTGCGAGTTGAACTGCTCGTCCGTCTGCTGAACCGAAATATGCAGACGCGACCGGCCAGCGATTGCGTATTCGTCCAGCCTCTTCGCCAGTTCCGGCACAAGCACCAAACCCGGCGCATTCAACGGCGCTGACACCTCGGCCTCAGCGTGAAGATTCCTGATAGATTGCAGGCTGACAGGCGTGCCTTCGAGCAGATCGCATCGCCCTGTGAATTCGGCAACCCACCCACCAACGTCCACAACAGCCTCCCGCACACTTAAGTGCGAGCTACCAACTCTCTGCGATAACTGCCCGACCAATTGCACAAGCAAAGGCACGCCAGGAGGTTTCGACCTGCCATCAATCTCAACCCGCATCGTGGTTGCGTCACAAGACAGGCCGAACTTGGCATCTTGACCGGCGTCGCGAACCCATACCTGCGCCACCATAGGCCCGCTCAACCGCAAGTCTTCGGCCCACCTGGCCAACATGGGCGATACGTCCAGCAGGCGCTCGCTGCGGGTCAAATGCAACTCCGCCTCCATGTCTGTCGCCTGTGCCCGTGGATACACCCTTCCCCGCACTTCCCCATACGCGCCCGAACAGTACATATTCACGTCGCTTCCCCACTGCCCATGCAACGAGATCATGCCCGGAGCCCCCATCGCCTTGTTGACCAGATCATCTCCTGTAGGCTCATCAAGCGATGCAATCACCACGCCGGCCTCTTCAATATCACAATCAACGCGCCATCGTCCCTTGTCCCACGATGCCTGCCCCACCAGCCTGCCGGTAACATGTGCAAGAGGCTCAACCTGCACGCATGCCAGCAGGCCCTCCACACGATCAACCTCGAACCCGCCATCGCACATCAGGCCATCATCCAGACCGACAGACGCATTAAACACGTGAACCCTGCCATATGGAGTCACCATATGTATGTTTATATCTTCAATAGATGTGTTCTTTGGCGAAAGCATGCCCGACGCCACCATCTGCCAATCCTCTTCGATGGGCTTGGTGAAGTGTGGCGTGCTTACGGCGGTGCCTGATGGAATGTTTAATGCGAAATGAACCATCGGCTGACCTATTTGGGCAAGCGACCACTTTCCCCGCACCGGGCCAGAGATACCAAGTTCCTCGACAACTTCATCGCCAAGAAGATCGGCAAGTTCCGCAAGGTCGTTTATCTCCCACGACCCCTTCCACTCTGTTTGGGCAAGCTCGGTCAGCCAATCCGCGGCATTGGCGGGGACTGCTGAACTGCCGTCAACAAAACGCCTCAGCGAACTGAGCCGACCCGCGCCTGTGAAAACATTGTCGCCTAACGCAACCATGTGCTGACGGGCAGTCAAGGTCAAATCGCTTATGTCCAGTTCGCCATCGATATGTGCCCGCATCGCCCTGCCAGCCGGCTTTACCATGCGCGAACCGGCGACAATTGACAAGTCATCCGCGTGGACAGAGGCGTTAACGTGCAGCTTGCCATCGGTGTAGTTCCGCGGCTGGGCTTCACGTACCTTCACTTCCAGTGCGATGGGACCTTTGGCAGCGATGTCACCGGCCCGTTTCTCGGAACCACCAAACAGGACAGCGAGTTCTTCAGGATAGACCCGCCCCTCAACGTTTGCCCACTGCACGCCTTCTATCCATGGATCCACATTCGTAAAAAACGCACCCTTCGCCCGCAGATCCATGCCTCCAATCTCAAACCGTGCGTCAAGCAGGTCAAGCCTGTTTGTCACCAGATCTATCGCTGCCGATCCGCGGGCAAGCGCGTTTTCTATCGTGGGCAAGGTTCCCCCGTCCTTGCGCTGAACGTCAAGGTCCTTGACGGCAATATCCCAAGTGAAGCTTTCAAGCTGACCCTGCCGATTCGCCTGAACCGTCACCGCCGCCGTGCATCTTCCGCCCAGTTTCGAAAGCCCCAGCCCCCACAACGGCAGCGTTGAAAGATCCACGTTGGCAAATTTCATGGACGCAACGCCGGCAACGGTATCCCTGGCGGAACCTTCTCTGAAGTTGATGGTCACAGGTGCATCGTTGTCGTCCTGGTCAAGATAGGCGGTGACGCTCACCATACCCAGCGACAGAGATCGCCCCTCGAGCACCTGCGCATCGCGAAGATGAACCAGCACACAATCGCCTTCGCCCGGGGGTTCGATGACAATTTCGCAGTTGCTCACGCTCAATCGCCCCGTGCGGATGTTCGGCTCGAGCCTCCGTAGCGGCGCGACGCTCAAATTGCCTTCTTCGCCGATTGCGACCACCACGGCTGCACGGTTGATCCTCATCCACGACAGGCGCTTTTGGAAGATGAATCTCAGCGGTTCGAAGGACGCACTGATTCGTTTGACATGCACCAGGTCCCGCTGGGGCAGGGTATATTCAGGGGCCTCAATGGCGAGGTCGTGAATCTCGATACCCGCCCAGTTGATGGACACTGAACCAATGGAAACGTTCACACCCATCTGCCTGGCCAGGTCGCTCTCAAGCCGTCGACGTATTGCGTCAGCGGGCAGCCAGTAAGGCAGCGCCACATAGAGGCACGCGACACCCAGCAAAATGAACGTCAGCGTCCTGAGTAGTCTCTGCCACCAGCGGCGCTTAAGACGCCCCCGGGAAGGATGTTCTCGCTTTGACGTCAATGTTCTCCCAGATCAGACGTTGAAGCGGAAGTTAAGAATGTCTCCGTCCTGGACGATGTACGTCTTGCCTTCGAGCCTCATCTTTCCCGCAGCCTTCGCCGCCTTCATGTCGCCACACGCACGGAAGTCTACATACGAAACCGTCTCCGCTCGTATGAAACCCCTTGCGATGTCGCTGTGAATCTCGCGGGCGGCAGTAACCGCGTCGGTACCTGCGGGGATAGTCCACGCTCGACATTCATCGTCGCCCACAGTGAAAAAACTCACAAGATCAAGGCTTTGATAGCAGGATCGAATCAACCTATCACGCGCCGGACTTGTCACACCCAGATCCGCAAGAAACTCCTGGCGTTCGGCGGGCTCAAGTTGGGCAATTTCCTCTTCAATCTGAGCCGACAGGCGAAGTGTAGGAGTTTCGCCAAATTCACTCGACTCGCCGGCGTTGATGTCGTCCTCCGAACAGTTGAGAACTCCCAGAACAGGTTTCTGCGACAGAAAACTGAAGCTTCTGAGCAGGCGTTTTTCCTGTTCGCCGGTAATTGTCTGGGCGATGGATTTTTCGTTTTCCAGGGCGTCTTTCAAACGACCCATCAATTCGAATTCGCGCTGCTGTTCTTCGCGATTGGGGGATGGTTTTTTGAGGCTGGCTTCGAGCCTTTCCATGCGGTTTGTCACTTGGTCAAGATCGGCGAAGATCATCTCAGCAAGCAGTTCGTCAATGTCGCTGCGGGGGTTGATCCTCTCGCGATACGCCCCTACGGCATCGGAGGAAAACCCGCGGACTACGATAACGATCATATCGCTTTGCCTCAGCGCCTGCCAGTGAGTCTTGGCCCTGTTTCGCCCTGCCTCATCTGACAGATCAAACCCAGGAAGATCAAGAAACTCAAGCTCCGCGGGCGTGAACT
>CAZWAT010000058.1:0-14156 GCA_964632015.1 uncultured Planctomycetaceae bacterium | reverse complement strand
ATGACCGTTTTCGATCAGGTGGCGCGCCGCCAGAAAACCCACCCTGTAATAATCGCAGCAGACTGACGGAATATCCATATATCCAAATGCATTACCATTTACTGATGCGACGGGAATTCCCGTATTCCTGGCTGCCCCGACAATGTGCACGGGCATTCTGCTTATGAACAGCAGGGCGTCGACTATTCCTGCCCTGATGCTTTTCATGAGCGTATTGTTGTCGCGGTCGCGCGCGAAAAGGTCGATAAGGTTGTCGAAGATCTGAAGGTGCAGATTCAGTGGCTGGGCCTGGCGGGAAACCTCACTTATGAGTCGCAGAAAATGTTGCTCTTTCGAGTGATATCTGCCTCGCAGACAAATGCCAATGTTGAACAGGCGGTTGTCTTTGCTGTTCTCGACGATGTACGTACCGCTGCCCTGGCGTCGCTCGATGAGCCCTTCGCCCGCCATGTGCGCCAGAGCCTTTGAAACCGTCATGCGAGAGCAACCCAAACGATTGGCCAGCTCTCGCTCGGAAGGCAGGCGATATAGGCCACTTGAGCGGATGTCTTCTATGAAGGAACGCAGTTTGTGACGAATTTCCACCATTATGCTACAAGATGTTAGTCCAATTGGGCGATTAAAACAACCCACTTTATGGTGTGCGAAATCAAGATAATGTGTGTGAAAACGATAATTCCACCAAGGTCGTGCCGGGCTAGTCTGTCCAGCGCACCCAGGATCGTGGCGATTGGTCGCTACCAAACATGCCGGTACGGGACGATTCTCGATGGCGATTCTACCCTCCGCCAGCAGGGCGGATGCGAGATAAATCGCACCTGAAGGATCACGGCCTGGTTTGTAGATCAGGTAGGGCACACTGCGATGCGAATGTGTTTGTTTGTCTGGGCGAGGGCTATGGCGTCGTTTATGTTCTGGAGGTCGAACGTTTCGCCGACCAGGCCGGCGTAGGGGTAATCGCGCCAGTGATCATCGAGGAATCGCAACGCCAGGCCCAGATGGCGGGGCTTGTAGTTGTGAATGCCCTTGATGGTGAGGCATTTTCGGGTGATGGTATTTCCGTCGATGCCAAGGTCGCTGTTGGGCATGACCAATCCGGCGACCAGGTATCGCCCCCCGATTCGAAGCGCGTCGCATGCCTGTGCGGGAGCGTTGCTTGAGCCACAGACCTCGAAGGCGACATCGGCGCCTTTTTGGTCGGTGATGTCGCGGATCTTCATGGCGACTTGGGAAGCGTCCACCTGTGCGAGATTCAGGCACATGGTCGCGCCGAACTGTTTCGCCAGCTCAAGCCGGTCCTGCGAGATGTCGGTAACGATGATGTGTCGAGCACGCGCCTCTTTCGCCAGGGCGACAAGGTTAAGCCCCAACAGCCCGGCGCCCTGTATGAGCACCGTCTCGTCCGCGTCCAGGCCGATGGTTTCGACACCGTTTATGACCGTGGACAACGCGCAGTTAGCGGGCGTGGCGACGGCGTCGGGAAGATCGGCGGGAACCTTGAATATGGCTGTTCCAGGAAGAAGGCACACGTGCTGGGCGTACCCGCCTGTGAGGTGCGGTGGCTCGTCGCAGCAGGAGTGGCCGTATTTTCGGAGGCTCTCACACTTCTGGGGCAGGTCATGCGTGCAGAAGTAGCACCGCCCGCAACTGGCCATGATGCTCCACGATATCCTGTCGCCGATAGCGAGTCTTTCGCCAAAGCCATCGGTTTCGACGCCATCGCCCATTGCGACGATCTGGCCGATGATCTCGTGGCCGAGGATGAGCGGCGCGGGCTCGCGACGCCGACCCATTATCGTATGTATATCAGACCCGCATATTGTGCTCATCAGGATCTTGCATATCACCTCGCCGGGGGCCAGGGATGAGGGCAGGACAAATCGGCGCATTTCGAGCTCTTTTCCAGTTTCGACGAAAACCGCAGCCAACGAGTCGCTTTTCATGGTCTGGTTCCTTGGAATGTAGTGTCTTCGAGCAGGTGCTCGATTTTCAGCAGGCTTACAAGGTCGGTCACAACCACCTCGCCCGGGGGGACGCTTGGCCAGTTTCGCTGGATGAGCTTATGTTTGATCCACACCGGCCTGATGCTCGCGCGCCTGGCCCCGATGATGTCGACCCGCCAGTCGTCGCCGATGAACACCGCCTCACCGCTCGAAACGCCGAGCTTCCGCAGGCACTCGCCGAACGGCAGGGGGTCGGGCTTGGGTGGAATCGATCCTTCGCCGGCAATGACGATCGCGTCGAAATGCCGGTGTATTTCGCTGAACGCTTCGACGCGGTGGGGGCAGTTGCAGTTGCCCTGAGTGTTCGAGACCAGCCCGAGGTGATACCGCTGGTGCAAAGCCCAGAGCACCTCCGGCGCGTCCGGTAGCGGGATCGTCCCCGCCTGCACCGTCTGCCAGTATTCATCTTCCCAGCGTCTGAGAATGCAGGCGTCGTATGACTGGCCGAAGCTTTCGAACACTGCCGACCATATCGCCACGCGCGAGAGGTTCGAAGCCTCGTGAAATGTCTTGCGGATCTGGCGATATCGCCGGATGAACTCATCGTCGTCCGGCGCGTCGAGGCAGGCGCGGATATTATCCTGCGCCTGCTTCTCCGCCTGCCGGAAGGCCTGGGACGAATCCACCAGCGTCTGGCCGAAGTCGAACAGAATCGCCTTGAGCATCTTGTGAGTCAGTCCCTTCCCCACTTGGCGAGGTAATCTCCAAAAAGTTCCTCGTCGGTGGGCACGTGCTCTGGAATCGGTGTCGATAGGATCGTGTAATTCAAAAAGTGTCGCCAGTTGACGTTTTCGCTGGTCATGTTGCCCGCCCATGTTCCGCACCCGAGCGTGTCGGTTGTGGGCAGGCCGTTGAACCAGCTACCGCTGTTGGCGGCGGCGTGGGGCATGTTGCAGATAACCCGTCCGACGTTCGCCCGCAGTGCGAGATCGACCTGGCGTTGGGCGTCCATCGAGTGAATCGAGACCGAGTGCCCCTCGCCCGAGAATCGCTGCATGGCCTTGACGCGTTCGACTATCTCGTCGAAGTCGGTCCACTTCCACACGGTGAGGACGGGGGAAATCTTCTCGCCCGAGAAGCGATCTTCCGACCCGGGTTTTGTTCCGCGAACCATCAGGAACCTTGTCGAGTCGGGCACTTCTATGCCCGCCTGTTGTGCGATGAAGGTTGCGGGTTTGGCGACGATATCCCTGTTGAGGGTGCTACCATCGGGCCACATGTATGAACGAAGTTTTTCACGCTGGTCGTCGTCGCACATGTACCCGCCAAGTCGCACCATCTGCGCGATCATATCGTCGTAGACGCATTCTTCCACGGCCATGCCGTTTTCTGACGAGCACGACGCGGAGTTGTTGGCGGTTTTCGACTTGATGATCTTCTCGGCGGTGGCGGCTCGATCGACGGAGGAATCGACAATAGAAATCACGTTGCCCGCGCCGACGGTGTGGCAGGGTTTGCCCGCTTCGTAGACGACCTTGACAAGGGCGGCTCCACCGGTGGCGACGGCGAAGTCGCAATTGGCCATCAGTTCCCGCGTTTTTTCTCTGCTGGTGTGCTCGATGCATTGCAGCAGGTCTTCGGGAGCGCCGATCTTCCGCAGCGCCTTTCGCCCTAGTTGTACTGTCTGGAAGGTGCTTCCCTGCGTTCTGGGGTGGGGGGTGGCGATCATGGCGTTTCGGGTTTTGAGGATGTTCAGGCCCAGGCAGCATACTGTGGATTCCGGGTTGGTGCACGGAATGACGTTGGCGATTACGCCCATGGGTTTTGCGAAGGTTTTCAGGCCCTTTTCTGGGTCTTCGCTGACGAGCCCACAGGTCTTGGCGCCGATCAGGTCGCGCATCGTCCCCCGCGTCTTGTTGCGAATCTTCGCAGCCTTGTCTTCATACACGCCAATGTTGGATTCCTCCACCGCAAGTCGCGCGAGTGTGGAGGCGTTTTCCTCTTTCTGCCACTCCCATCCGACGGCGGAAACCATTTCGTCGACCTTTTCCTGAGACCAGTATTCAACTACCGCAAATGCCTTTCGAGCCTTTTCGTACATCTGTTGGATATTGTCGGACATAATCAACCTTCTTATCTTCCTGTTGTTTTGACGCCGGTTTTCTTGCTGGGGTCTTCGATTTCCTCGACGATCCTGTACCCTGTACCGAAGATTTGCTTTCGCTCTTCGAACGCCTTTGCCCACTCCTCTGGAGTGAAGGTCTGTGCGGGTTTTGCGTGTTTATTGCGTTCTTCGACGGGTGGGACGGGTCTGTCTTCCGGGCCGTCGTACATCTGCTTTGGCGTGAGCGTCTCGCCCAGGCGGGTTGTTGACTCTCGCTCGACCTCTTCAATGTAGTGAGCCCCGGCAGCGAACGATCGCGTGACCGCCAGTATTGCCCATGTGGCCTCGGGGGTGAAACCCAGGTCAAGCATCGTCGCGCCAATCGCACCGAGCATGTCGATATCGACGGGTGTGGGGCTGGCGGTCTTGGCAGCGGCAACTACCGCCTCCATCATCTCTATGTTCGCACCGGCGACGCCAAGTTGTTTCGCGTGGGCGATGATCCGCTTTGCGGCGGGGTCTTTGAGCATTAGTTCCGACACGCCCATCGCCTCGTCGCCGAGGTTGTCCTTGACGAGTTTCTCGGCTGACTGCTGAACGCTGAGCCCGTTGTCGGCGAGCTTGAGGTACTTTTCGAGCATATTTCCGAACGCGGAATACGCCCCGTAGGCGTGTCCGAACGCCAGAACCGCCGCCCCGCATGCCTGGGTGAGAAAGGTCTTGCTTCGGGCGACCATCCGCGACATCGCTGCCGGCATTGAAAGCCCGTCTTCAAGCGCCAGTATCATGATGTAGTTGAGCATCTTCTCTTCTTCGATGAGCGGAATTCTTGCCTGGAAGTCGATGAAGAGGATGTCAACCACGCCGTAACCCTGCTCGACAAGCTCGGTGGTGTCGTATCCGCGCGTGACGATTCTGTGCACGTTCTTGTATGCAACTTCCGACACCCACTGGAACCGCGGGCGCTTGTCGTCAAGAGGCACCGTTCCGTATTCCCTGTCGCTGTAGTCGTATGGCATCTTGGGGTGGTCAAGGTTTCCGATGTTGGTCTTTCCCCTCGAAGCCTTCGCGGGTGTGGAGGCATCGGGGGGGGTGGTATTGTCAAAGGTGGTTTCTAAATTACCCATTGCTTGTACTCTCCTTGTTCCTTCTGCTTGGTGGCGTATTCTTGTCTCTGGTCTTGGGTGGGAACTTCGCGGTCTTCGGGTCCGACGTACTTGATCATGCTCAGGTCAAGCATCTGCACCATCGGTTCGTTTCTTGAGGCCGCCCATGCCCGACCTTTCTTCATGTTGTAAAGCGCGTGTGCGGCGCAACTGAATCCGCGGGTGACGCTTCCTATGCACCATGCGGCGTTGGGCGCGAACCCTATGTCGCACAGTGCTGTGTTGCCCGCTCCAACCACGTTGACGCCGACGTATGACTTCTTCTCTTTCGCTCGCCTGGCGTGAAAATGTTTTTCCACCGCTCGCTGAAATTCGAGGTACACCCCGCCGATGCCGAGTTCTTCCTGCTTGACGTGCGTGGGTTCTGCCCGCGGGTCGCCGTCCTTGTGTTGTGGCTGCCCCATGCCCATGACGGGCATTCCCGCGTCGAGGTATTCGTCAACGAGAATCTTCGCCATTTCGTCGAGCGTTTTTCCTTCCTTGCGGGCGCGTTCGATGTACTTGTTCATCATGTACCCGTGGGCCGCCCCTGGGCCATGAACCCCGCCAAAGGTCATGATCGATGCGGCGATGGCGCACGGCAGGTTGGGCCTGCCCGAGATCGTGCCAATGGCGGCAGCGGCGGAGGGGGACATCGAATGTTCAAGGAACTCGCCCATCTCGTACTTGAGCATCTTCTCTTCCTGCTCGGTTGGTATTCTGTTCTGAAACAGAATGAACAACGCGTCGCAGAAGGAATAACCCTTCTCAGCGAGTTCGCTCAGGTCGTACCCGCGCATGACGGTTTTTTCCTCGGTCTTGTAGGAAATGGATGTCTTTCTTTGCAGCATTGGGTCTCGATTCATCAACAATCTCCAAAAAAGTTACACTGACGGCGATGGTGTCCCTTCGCCTGCGTTGCGGGATGGGGCTAGATTCGCCTGTCCGATATTGCCCTGAACGTTTTCTCCACTGCCCCGCGGGCCTGGGGATGGATCTCAAAAAGCTTTGAAAACAGCACATCCAGCACGAAGTTGCTGGAAATATTCGAGAAAATCTCGCACGACATCGGGTCACGATCCGTCGCGCTGAAGAGGCTCATGTCCGCAAGCTCTACCAGTGGGGCGTTTACAAAGTTGGTAAGCGAGACAATCGTCGCCCCCGCAGATTTCGCAAGCTCCGCCGAGGTGAGAATATCCTTTGTCGCGCCCGAAAAGCTTATCGCGAACAGGACGTCGCCCTCGCCCAAAGACGCGGCACGTATCGCCATGGTGTATCCATCGCAGACCGCCCGGGAATTCATGCCCAACCGGCTGAGGCGATAGTCGAAACCCTCTGCCAGCGGCGCCGAACCCGCGATTCCCGCCACCAGTATCTTTCGGGCTGAGTCGAGCGCCTTGGCGGACCGCACAAGCGCGTCGCGATCGATGAGCTTGTCGGTGTTGGATATCTCGTCACGAATCTTCTGGGCATAGGTCGAAACGGCGTCCAGACCCTCAGATAGAGTTTCCCCGTTCGCCCCCGCAAGCTCCTGGGCGAGAAGCACCTTGAATTCCTGAAAGCCCGCACAACCGATCTTGCGGCAGAACCTTATTATTGTTCCGTACCCAAGCTTGCTGTCCTCGACGACCTCGGTGATGGACAGGTAGGCTGCACGTGGATTCGACAGAAAGTACTCGCCGACCTTGCGCTCGGCGTCGGCAAGGGTGTTGCCCAATATCTGCATCCGCACAGGAAAAGGCTTGTCCGCAACGCCGGGAATGTCCCCCGACGATCGGCTTATACGACGGTTATTCGACTTTTCAGGTAGGGTCATGTTCGTGTCCGATGGAATAAATTATCCATAAAACTCTTCACAAGCGAATAATATATCCGTAGCCAATCGATTCAGCAAGAGAAATTTATTCCGAATCGATTATCTACAGGGAATTATGTTCATAACATCTAGTTAAATAACGAGTTACGAAAATGATGGCATGTGTCTGGTTTACTTGGATGGTTTTGTGGTTATCGAGGTATTCATGGGGTGGGATTGCGGGCTCGCCCCGAAGGTAAATCAAGTAAATCTGCGTATGATATTCATAAAAATGATTGCCGGATTTCAAAATGTATGCTACATTGGCATCTATGACGGGCACAGGCTGTTCTGCTCAAGGACGGCGCGCGTCATGCGAGAGTTGTTCGACTCGCTGGATTTGCTCGACGCTTGAAATGAAGGAAGAGAGGACGAAATGCTCAAATCACAGGTCTTCGCCGGTGTTGCGGCTGTATGTTTGATTTTTGCCGTATCACCTTTATCGGCAGATACAGTGGGGGTGGTGATTGACTATACCCATCTAGACTTCCAGGATTTTGTCCCCGAGCCGGAGTTTGACTGGGACGAGAGTCCAGTGCACTTCAAGCCCAAGAATGATCAGCAGACCTATCTTGGCGCGACCGATAGCGACGACACGTGGTTCTTCAGGGGCACTGTCGAATATACCGGCGACTATAGCGAAGGCAACGCGAGGACATGGTTTTTGCGTACTTCCGATGTCAGGTACCTCGAGATCGACAAGGACGTTGTAAATACGTCCGAGCATCAGTTCAATGGATATACCATTACTCTTGAAAACGCCCTGTACGTTCAGGACAGCCTTGCGATCACGGGTGTCGGCTATACAATGGATGTTGAAGAGACTGCCGATACGTGGGGCAACGTGAACACCACTATCAGCATTGTCTTTGATGAGGCAGTGGCTGTCGGCGACACGTTCCACCTTACGTACCTTGTTGATATTGACCACATTGAAGTTGTCGATCCGCCGAGCGATCCTGGCTTCGGTGTTGGCGATGGTGGCGACCCGGGCGTTCCCGAACCTGGAACGCTTGCCATGTTGGCGATGGGAACAGCACTGCTGGTTCAGCGTCGCAGAAGGCGTAATTCGTAGCGTTGGCGCCTATGCCCTCTGGCCAAGGGCTTAGCGAGGGAGAACAGAGATGAGATACTTAATAGCAATGATGTTGCTGGTCGCGAGTTGTGGCATTGCAAACGCCGCGACGCTGGTCCAGAGTCTTTATACCGACTCGCCCGAGCAGGTCAGTGAATTGCTTGAAACCACAGGCGACGTTGAAACTGATTATTCGAAGGACGGTTTTCTTGATGTGGGCCCCGGCGAGAACGTCAACCCCGCCGGCTTGATCGAGATGCATTTCAGGGACTGGCGCAAGAACGTGCGTTGGGTGTTTGATTACGCCGGAATAGTCGGCGTGCAGATGGGTCCTGGAATTCCCTTCGGCGGATATGGCGCAGGTTATTATTCTACCATGTTCCCGTCATTCAGGCCTCCCAGCGGATTTGTCATCGGCGAAGAGCCGGTCTTTCCGCCCGGCGGTTTTGTTATCGGTGAAGAGCCTGTAGGCCCGTCCGATGGTTTCGGTATCGGTGACGGAGGTGAAGGGGGCGACGGCGATGAGCCCGGATTCGGTATTGACGACATGTCCCCGATACCTGAGCCGGTCACTATGTCGTTGCTGGGCGCAGGTGCCTGCATGCTGCTTGCCAGGCGTCGCAAAACCGCAATCTAGACGCAACTGAAAACAATATAAAAGAAGCCGTCGGTGGATAAGTTTCCGCCGACGGCTTTTTTGTTTCCATTGAAGCGACTGCGTCAGAAGTAATACCAGATGCTCCGGTAGTCGCTGGGGTCTTCGCCAAGTTGCTCAATCCTGCTCAGGTAGTAAAGAATGGGCACATCCACAGACTTATGCAAGTGGCGTGGGGCGATGTTCTTCTCCCACGGGTGGAACTCATATACTCGCGATCCGTCGGGCAGGACGCTGAGTATTGTGTGATGCTGGGATGCCCGTAGATAGTTCTTCCCGAGCCCCGGAACATTGTAAACCGGTTCGTCGGTGCGTCTGCTGCCTGGTATGAGGCGGGCCTCTTCCTTGGCTTCCTGGAGTATCCTTGCAATGGGCACGCGGTAGTCGGCCGTCTCTTCCTTACCCTTGGGTACGAACGTGTAATAGGGTTGAATGCCTATCCGACGCAGCAGAAGCCTGAGTTTGGTGGTCTCGAACCGCCTCGATACGAAGAACGTGTATACCTGCTGATTGTAAATGCTCATGCCCGCACGTTTGAGCAGATCAACCGCAGCCGTCATTTCGGGGGTGATCTCGAACGGGTGCTCAACGTGTGTGACTATCGCAATGTCGCGCCTGCCGGGCTGGCGGAAGCTCCCGAGCATTTGCACCAGTTTCGGGGTTATGCGCATAGGCAACGTAACGGGCGTGCGGGTTCCTATGCGGATCAGATCAACATGCTCGATTTCGGCAAGTTTCGCGAGTATTCCCTCAAGCTGATCGTCGGTCATCGCCAGGGGATCACCGCCTGTGACAAGCACCTCGCGAACAGCGGGGTGGTTCCTTATCCAATCGATGGCCTTATCAAGCGTCGCCTCGTCGGTCATCGCGTCGGGATCCATCGCCTGGTCGATCTCCCAGTTCCGCTGGCAGTAGACGCATATTTGTGGGCATGTGTTGTAGGGCTTGAGAATGACTATGGACGGGTACCTTCGCGTGATGCGATCGATGGGGGAGGTGTCCGATTCGAGCATGAAATCGCAACTGCCATCCCGGCCCCCGCGATGCCCCGCCATGTAATCGACGTACGTGCGCGGGGGAATGACCTGCGCCCTGACTGCCCTGTCACGCCCATTCGAGACGCGATCCATCAGCGATGCGTAGTAGGGGGTTATCCCGAACGGAAGCTTGCCCTTGCGGGCCTGCTGGACGCCCTCAAACTCATCGTCCGTCAGTTCGACTATCTCGGCGAGCTGGTCGGCATCGGTGACAAGGTTCGACACCTGCCACCTCCAGTCATCCCATTCGTCCTGTTGGGCGCCCATCACCTTGAGAATGTGTGAGCGGTTTCGGGCTCGTTCCTGTTGAACGTCGGGCGAGAGCCCGTCCGCGAACCGGTCCATTTTCTCGTCCACCTGTGCCCAGAGGGTGTCGAGCTCTGTGGATCTTTGAATCGCGGCGTCTGTACCGGTAAGATCAGGGGCGATGTGCGACTCGATGAGATAGGTCATCTCTTGTGAGCCCGCAAGTCCTCGCACCCAATGCCCGAGTTCGGCGAAAAAGCCCGGCTGAAGGTCGTCCCTGGGAACGCCGCGGGCAATGTCCCACAGGGCTTGGGTAACACTGAAACCTGATCTGGTGTCGCATCGCTCATGAAGAACACCCATTAGCGTATCGGCGCAATCCCTTGCACGCACAAGCAGTTGCGGCTCGAGTGCGGGCTTGATCTTGAAGGTGTCAGCCAGCATCCTGCCGATCTTGTTGACCAGTCGTTCACGTGCGACTGAAAGATGGCTGCATGAGCTGATTTCCGCAAGAAGGGGTTTGGCGTCCTTGCGAAAGGCTTCAACATTGTAGATTGCGGCGTATTTTTCCATTAATTCTCCGTAGGTTCGTGAATCTCACGACGAAAGCGCAAAAGATTAACTGTCGAGATGGCAACTCTGCCAATGATGATCCAGGGAGGGATCATACATATTATACTGCAGAGCCTTTGACAGTGCCATAACCTGCCGAAAAATGTCCTCCGGGCCGGTCTCCTGGCCCGAGCGAAGCGAGGCAAAGGCGAATCCACGTTCTTATGTGTTTTGACAACGCGTCCAAACAAGCTGCCCTGAAGCTGCAACTAGAAAGTCGCACATCCTCCACCTTATACGGCCGATCTACCCCGACCGTCGCAAGAACATTGGTCCGATTGCCAGACCCTGCAACCAAACCTTCGGCCAGGAGTGATAGAGAAGCACCGCCAGAACCGCATGAGACAGACCCAGCGTGAAGATGTTGGGCCTGTGTATGAACAGAAGGCACCAAACGATGGCGGCTACGAATGTCACCGCCGATAGCAACCAGTTAGGGGCGTGCATCGCCGCAAATATCAACGAGGCTATCAACACGCTCGGTATGAGTCCCAGGTTCGCCTCTCTAAGTCTGCGAAGAGTAAATGCTTGCAATAAATACTGTTGCGCGATTCCCCATCCCAGGTATATTACGCATAGTTCCAGGAATCTTGCCGTTCGCCCCCAGTGGAATCCATCCGTCGCGACGGCGACGGCTGTGACCAACCCGGCCATTGCCAGTGTCATGATGCTTGTCAGTCGAGCGGATTCGGCGATGTTGTCGAGACGGATTCCGCTATGGGCGGGTCTGTCCCCAGCCAGGATGTTTACCAGTATCGGAAACACCCCTGCCAGCACGAAAAACACCACCTTTGCAGCCATGGCGCCCTTGTGGGGAAGGACGAGCCAGATATATCCGCACAAGACCGCGAAATACAGGGGTACGGATATCGCCCAGACCATTCGCATTGACGCAGGCTTGGCCCCGCGACGCCGGGTGAACGTGCAAATTCGCGACTTTTGAAGCGTTTTTGACATAGGCGCGGTTAAGTGCTTGACCTTATGCGGGTATCGTGCTAAAAACTTTTCGTCTGCGGTATCATGTAGTATGATAGCAGCCCGCGGGGCCGTGGCGCAGTTGGGAGCGCGCTTGCATGGCATGCAAGAGGTCATGGGTTCGACCCCCATCGGCTCCAGTTCGCAATTTATTCAGCTCGCTGAAGCGTAAAGCAGAGGCGGGTTTCTTGAATCCAGGGCGAGATTGGCGATTCGAAGGGGCTTTCCCTTGCCCATCTAGGTCTTGAAGAACAGGGCGATTCAATTCTCTTAGTATTTCAAATTACGCCTCTGTAGAAAATGCAAGGGTCAAGATATAGAAATACGTATACCAATGAATAGTTGATGGCGAGGTCGATTTTCGTGCTGGTGTTGCTTCAGTCTTCTCGCCTGATCATGACATTGTGCAGTTCTTTGAATCGCCAGTTCATGGCGTGCAGTTGCAAGCCCAGAAACCCGCTTGCTGCCGACAGAAGCACAAGACCTACAGACAGAATCGCAAGCGGGAATCGGCGGACTTCCTGGTATCCACTGGCGATAAAGCCCCACACGGGCGGGATGCCCGCAAGAATTCCCAGCGCCAACAGCACGAGCCCCAGCGACCCGAAGAACGTCAGCGGCTTGAACGAGCGAATCAGGTTGAACAGCTTCCATAGCACCCGCGCGCCGTCACGAAATGTCCTGAGCTTGCTGTCGCTTCCCTCGGGTCTGGCACCATAGGGTACCTGCACTTCCAGAACGCTCAGGCGGTAGTAGAGCATCTGGATGGTCAGTTCGGTCTCGACCTCGAACCCAGATGAAACCACCGGAACCGCCTTTGTGACCCGACTGCTGAATGCACGGTAACCCGAAAGTATGTCCGTGAGGTTCGAGCCGAAGATCCAGTTTATCAGCCTGCGCACAAGGTTGTTCCCGGCCTGGTGCAAGGGGCGGAACGACTGGTCATCCGTCGCCATGCGTGCGCCCACCACCATGTCGGCGTTGCCTTCCATGACGGGCTTGAGCAGGGCGTTGACCTTGTCGGCGGGGTATGTGTCGTCCCCGTCCACCATCACATAGTAATCGGCCCGTACGCGACGGAGCATGGTCTCTATGACGAACCCCTTGCCCTTGCGTGGTTCTTTAATGATTGTGGCACCATGTGAGCGGGCGATATCGGCGGTGTTGTCGGTGCAGCAGTTGTCGAATACATAGAAATTCGCGTTGGGCAAGTGGGCGCGAAAGTCGTCGATTACCTTGCCGATCGTGCCGGCTTCGTTATGGCAGGGGATCATCACGGCGATGCTGTGGGAAGTATCCATGATGATGATATTACACATTCGCGCCTCTTCGGGCAACGCGGATCGCCCGCCCGCGCCTCAGGCGAATCGAGCAGGTGCGGACAAAAAGCATCGGCCTGCCAGACACGCGTCCGACAGGCCGATGCAAAATCGTGCGGTTATGCGAACCTTAGAACTCAAGTTGTGCTTCGGTGAGCATTTTCTTGAGAGCGCCGACCGCCTCTGCGAACAGCTCCGGGCCGGTGAAGCCTTTGAACTGTCCCGCGCCGGCAAGGTGCGGTTCGAGCGTCATGTATCCGCTCCAGTTGCGTTTCTTCATGTCCGCAAAGATCTGGGCGAACTGGCCATCGCCTTCGCCCGCGGGAACGCATCGTTTTGCGCCGTATTTCTTGTCTTTCACGTGGAAGTAGTGGGTCATCTCGGCCAGGCCGACGGTCCATGCCTCATCGAACGCCTTGATGTTCTCGGTGACGAAATTGCCCGGATCGAACACGCCCTTGAGCCTCGGTGAGGGGATGGACGCGAAGATGTCCTTTACGCCTTCGGTGGTCGCGCCGTAAATCGCAGCCTCGTTCTCATGATAAAGAACCACGTCCTGCTGGTCGGCAACCTTCACCATCGCCTCGATTCCCTTGATGGCTTGGTCACGCTGGTCGGAGATCTTCGCTCCGTCGGTGGGGTAAAAGCTGAACATGCGGATCCACGACGTACCGAAGGCCTTGGCGACGTCGCAGCAGTGCTTGAGCAGATCGAGATGGGCGTTCATGTCATCGCCGATCTTGATTTTGCCAATAGGCGAGCCCAGGCAGGGGACCTTGAAGCCCCGGTCGCTCATCTGCTTTTTGTATTCCTTGACCTGGTCGATGGTCATCTTCGAAACGTTGATGTCGTCAATGCTTCGCACGTCGATGCACTTGATGCCGTGCTGTTCGCAGACATCCATTTGTTCCTTCAGGTTCGGACTGATTTCATCCGCAAACGCGCTGATCGTGATCATTTTGGCTCCTATAAAGTTGCAAGCCTCAGATGGTAACTGCATCTGTCGGGTTCTTCAAGCGTCGCGGCTCTAAAAGTAAAATACCTGTTTCACTTTTCGTGCATCTGATGGGTTGACATCTCATCTCAGGGACGATAAAGTTCGTAACACCATTAAGGGCTGTTAGCTCAGTTGGCTAGAGCGCCTGCTCGACACGCAGGAGGTCACTGGTTCAAGTCCAGTACGGCCCATT
>CAZWAT010000057.1:0-14286 GCA_964632015.1 uncultured Planctomycetaceae bacterium | reverse complement strand
CTCGGCGGTGAAGTAAAAAATGATTCTTTCGCCCCCGAGCAAATGCTCAACCGTCACCAACCGCATGGGCAGTTTTGAGCTCCTGATCATCTGCCGGCAGAGTTTGGCTTCGTCGCGGGCGGATTGTTCAAGGTGGCGGGCGTCGATGATGTCCTGGCTGTTGGCGACGCGAAGAACCGTGCCGCCTTTGCGAAACGGATACTCCGGGCCATTGGCCTTGACGTATTGGGTCAGCCTCTCGGTGGATATGCACCGTTGACAACCCTCTGAGGCGACTCCTATGACGACCTCACCTATCTCCACGCCGCGTTCGGTTCTCACCACCAGTTTTGACCCGGCGGGAGGAACTCTCGACAGATCGTGTCGAAACTGCCCGATCTGCCTCATCAGGCCATGTCGCACGATTACATACTTTCGCTCATCATCTGCGTCGTCTCTGTCCCCATTGGCGTTAGTGGTGGGATTGTCAGGTTTATCCGCGGATGATTTGTTCTCACAAACGCTATTGTCACCGGTGTTTACTGCATCATTAGAATCGGGCGTAGATTCAGAATGATCATGCTCGGCAGGTTCATTTCCTGCCGGCAGGATAGGTTCCGACATGTCACGCTCCAACATCGACCGCGGCGGCCCGCGGATGTGGCGATTTCCATTCCCCCGGCCCGTAACCGGGGTCCAAACGCCCTGTAGACAAGGCTTGCACAGCGGTAGTAACGCCGTGCGGCAAAGATGGCCGCCCCCCTGCTACCGGTGGCTCACCAGCCACGCCGATACGACAACCGTCTTCTGAGGAGATTATAACATCCTGCCCCGTCACGTCATACCACATTTACCACCGATACGGGATCCAAAGCGGGTGGATTTTCAACTGGCGTTCACACGTGGCGCTAGAATTGTTCAGGCTGCGATAAACAAGGAGTAACCATGGCCATCAACAAGACGATTCTCGTTTCGGGCGCGACTGGCAGGCAGGGTGGAGCGGTCGCAAGGCAGTTGCTTGCCGATGGATGGAACGTAAGGGCGATGACCCGCAACCCCAAACAACCTCCGGCAATGATGTTGCAGGGGCAGGGCGCTGAAATTGTGCAGGGAGATCTAAACGACTTCGACAGTCTCGTCAAGGCATGCGAGGGGGTCTACGCGGTTTTTTCGGTGCAGAACTTCTGGGAGGCGGGGCCCCAGCGCGAGATTCAACAGGGTAAGAACCTTGCTGACGCCGCAAACACTCTGGGCGTGCGGCACTTTGTCTATTCATCGGTTGGCGGAGCTGATCGTAAGTCGGGACTTTCGCATTTTGAAAGCAAGTGGCAGATCGAGCTGTACATCGCCTCCCTGGATCTACGCTCGACCATACTCCGGCCTGTGTTCTTCATGGATAACATCTTGACCGACAGCATGCGTTCGCAAATTCAGCAGGGAACGCTGCAGATGGGGCTCGAACCGAACAGACCTTTACAGGTAATCGCCACAAGGGATATTGGTGTGTTCGCTGGTATGGCATTCATGTATCCCGACGACTGGGTGGGATACGAGCTTGAAATCGCTGGTGACGAACTCACCGGGCCACAGATGGCCGAGGCGATAAGCAGGATCATCGGCAAAGATGTTCAATACCAGTATGTGCCAACTGATGAGATCCGCAAATCCAGCCAGGAGAACGCCGAAATGTTCGACTGGTTCAACAAAGCCGGTTACATGGCGGACATCGGCGAACTGCGGGATATGAACCCGGACCTGCTCAGCTTTCCGATGTGGCTCGAACAGATTGGAAAGGACATCCTGCTTGCACCGGTGGTCGCCGAGGTCAAACACTGACGCCGTAAAATCAAACGTCAACTGATGACGAACGGGTCGTGGTCTCTGCGCGACACTTGCGTCTTGAGGCCTTTGAGCATCATGGTGAGTCGTTTCGCAAGATCATCGAGCGACAGGCGTTCGGAGTTGCTGTGCCCGACGCAGGCGACAACCATTTTCGACGCCGCAAGCGCGTCATGATGGCGCATCTCGCCGGTCAGGTAGAACTCGGCCCCATTCGCCAATGCCTTTTTGTACAGTGATCCACATGACCCCGCCCCGCAGGCGACGGTGGATATCTTGATATCCTTTTTCGCAGCCCCCGCAAGCAGCAGATGCGATACGCCGGTCGCCTTTTTGACCTTGGTCAGCAGCGTGGACAATCGCACCGGACGCTCAAGCCTGCCTATTCGCCCCATGCCAGTGCCCTTGGGAAACTGCCTCATAGGCACCACGTCGATGGCGGGTTCTTCGTAGCTGTGCGTCTCACGAAGGGCCGAGCATACATGTCCGGCGAGGGCAAGGGGGGCGATGAACTCCAGCTTGACCTCTTCCACCGCCTCGTGCTTGTCCGCCGAACCCACCGTTGGACGGGCCTTCGGATTGGGACAGAATGTGCCTATCCCATGCGAAAAGAACGCACAATCATAGTAATTGCCAAGGCGACCCGCTCCTGCGGCAAAAGCGGCGTTAGCCACTCGCGAAAGCTCATCGGGCGGGGTGTAAACGGCAATCTTGACCAACGACTGACCACAGTAGTCTTCGATTGGCTGGGCCTTCTTCAAGCCCATCGCACGTGCAAGAACGTCGTTCGATCCACCAGGCACTACGTCGAACGAGGTATGCATCGAGTAAATCGCGATGTTGCTCTTCAATGCCTTGAATACCAGCGGGCATGCATCGGCAGTGACGCGACTGAGAGGCTTGAATATCGGAGGATGATAACACATCAGCATGCCCGCCTTCGCCTGGCGAGCTTCAGCGATAACTTCCTCGCTAAGGTCGATGCACAGCATGAGCCTGTCCGTCGATGCCTCCGCGTCGCCGACCAGTAGCCCGACGTTATCCCAATCCTCGGCGAATGACGCCGGGGCAATATCCTCAAGGACCTTGCAAATTTCCTTAATCTTCATCCTGTCCTCCAGTGGCAGTCATGCGCATTCGCGGGCGAGAAGCTTCTCGTAGGCCTTCATCAGCCTGCATGTGATCTCGCCGGGCTTTTCGTCACCAACGCTGTGTCGCTCTATTCTGACAACGGGCCTGATGCCCGCGACAGATGCGGTCAAGAATGCCTCCTGTGCCGCAAGCATTTCGCGAACCGTCAACGGTGTCTGATCGTCCGCGGGTATTCCAAGCTCCCCGCACAGCTCAAGCACCGCCTCTCTGACAATGCCAGGAAGCACCGGCGTATCGCGGGGTGGGGTAAACACCTTACCATCAAGCACCAGAAACACGTTGGACGTGCACGCCTCGGAAAGATAATTCTGGTCAGTGAACCACAGCGCGTCGTCGGCCCCCTTGGCGGCGGCCTCGCTTCGGGCAAGCATCCGTCCGAGGTAGCATCCGGTCTTGTACCCGAACATAAAATCACCCTTGTGCGCCTTGAGAGACGTCACCACCACGCTGATGCCCTTTTCGTACCATTGCCTGGGCAAATCGCCCACAGGCTCGGCTGTGACAAGAGTTGTTGGCCTGCCTTCACGCACAGGTCCGGGGGTAAGGGTAATTCGCACGCGCGCATCGGCAAGGGCGTTGGCTCGCAGCACCTCGTCAACTGCGTTGACCAGCGTATCAACGGTCGCGTCGGCCTTGATGCCCAACACATTCACCGTCTGGCCAAGCCGACGAAGATGCCGATCGAGGCGGAACACCTTCGAGTTTTTCGCAAGCATCGTCGTGAATGTGGAGGCGCCATGAAGAAACCCGGCGTCGCTGACGCTGATGCATGCCGAAGAACTCTTTACCATCTCGCCGTTAAGATAAACAAGTAGATCGTTCATTCCTGAAATGGTATCCCCTGTGGGGAATAATTCAATCGGATTGCCTTTTTGTCCCCGGAAACGTAAACAAGAGTATCTATGGCGAAAAAGAAAGGCAAATCGAAACGCCGATTGGGAGATTGGCGGGATTCATTCGTCGCTGGCAAAAGCCAGGACCCGCTTATGAGCAAACAGAAGTTCGCGCCCCCGTCGGTTAAGCTTCCCGCGCACCGCCTGGAATCACCAACCGGGAGCCTGGACAACCTGCCCAAACGCGAGGGGATGGTTGTGGGTCTGTTCGCGCGCGGCGCGCTTGTGCAATGCGAAGATGATCGACTGGTATGCGGCATAGCAAAAACCTTTCGCGCACCTGCGACCTCAAGCGCCTTAGCGGTAGGCGACGACGTGACAGTCGCCCTCACCGAGCCCCAGCACGCCAGCGGACAACAGGATGACATGGTTCGGGCCGACGGAATGATACTCGCACGCAAGCCTCGGCGCACCTCGCTTGCCCGCCCCCAACCCGTAAGCGGAAAACACCAGGACAAGTACACAACTGAAGTCTTCGAAAAGGTCCTCGCCGCAAACATGGACATCATCCTGATTGTCGCCTCCACCCGCCAGCCCCCGTTGCGACACGGACTCATAGACAGACTCATGATTATTGCCGAGCGAGGCGATATGCTGCCCCTGCTGGCAATAAACAAGATCGACCTTGGCGCTGCCGACAAACGCGTGGTTGAGGATTTCGAAGAACTGGGGCTGAAGATATTCTGCTGCTCGGCTGCGACGGGCGAAGGTATCGAGCCGCTCGCCCAGACCCTTAGAGCAAAACGCGTTGTCCTCACCGGGCAAAGCGGGGTGGGCAAAAGCTCACTGGTCAACGCCATGATTCCCAGCGCGCACGCGACCACTCGAAGCGTGCGAGCCAAGGACAAAAGGGGCAGGCATACAACATCGGCTACGAGCATCTATCACTTCGAGGGCGGGGGGATGATAGTGGACACGCCCGGCGTGCGGGAGGCGGGAATAAACCTTTCCCCCGCCGAGTTGCCATGGTTCTTTCCGGAGTTCGAGCCATTCGCCGCACAATGCAAATTCCGAGATTGCACCCACACTCACGAACCTAACTGCAAGGTCATTGAGGCGGTGGATAATGGGCTCATCAAGCCCAGGCGCTATGACAGTTACGTCAAGATTCTGCAGACCCTCGAAGACTGATCACACCTGGTGAATCACCATCGTGTTTATCCGCCCGGCCTGACCTATGGGTCTGCCCGACAGGACAACAATCTTCTGCCCCTTCAGCGCCAATCCGCGGTCAATCGCGTACTTGCCAGCCAGATTGAGCACGTCTCGGGTATGTGATGGGGCGGGGGCTTCAAGTGCGTCCACTCCGTAATACATGCACATGCGCCTGACGGTTTTTCTATCCGGCGAGATCGCCAGGATCGGGCACGAAAGCCTGCTCTTGGCCATCAATCTGGCGGTGTATCCTGTCACGGTGAACACCGCCACCGCAGCGATGTCTTCAATGGAGAGCACCTCGCGCACGGCGCACACCATCGCTCTTGTGGTGCGGTTGGCGCTTATCGGAATCGCCATCACGCCGTTGGATTCATCGTGATAATCCTGCATCGCCTCCACGATGCGGTTCATCATGTCCGCTGACTCGACGGGAAAACTCCCCACCGCGGTTTCGCCCGACAGCATGACGGCGTCGGCGTGATCGAGAACGGCGTTGGCTACATCCGATACCTCCGCTCGAGTTGGGGTCGGGGCGGCTGTCATCGATTCGAGCATCTGCGTGGCGACTATGCAGACCTTGCCCGAAGCCCGGGCGAGCGACGTGATCTTTTTCTGGGCGGCGGGGACAGCGGGCAGATCCATCTCAACGCCAAGATCGCCCCTGGCGACCATCACTCCATCGCTTAAGTTGACGATGGATTCGATACGCTGCATCGCCTCGGGTTTCTCAATTTTCGAAATGATGTGCAGATCGCTTCCAAAGCCCTCCAGCAGGTCGCGAAGCTCCTTGACATCATGCTCGTTTCGCACAAACGACAAGGCAATGTAATCGAAGTCGTTTTGGACGATCCATTGAACGTCGCGCTTGTCCTTTTCGGTCAATGCCGAGAGTTTGAGGCGGGTCTGGGGCAGGTTCACGCCCTTGCCACTCGATAGCACCCCGCCACGGACTATCTGGCAGCGGACCTCGTCGCTTAACTTCTCTTCAACCGTGAATCTGAGCTTGCCGTCGTCCAGCAGAATGGTCTGGCCAACCTGGAGGCTGTCAACCAGCTCTTCCAGCGTGGTGGATATGCGCTGGGCGGATCCCGCGACTGGTTGGCGCTGAATGGTAATCATGTTGTCGGGCTCAAGCAGCACCTGGCCCGCCTCGATCAGGCCCACGCGGATTTTAGGCCCGCACAGGTCAGCAAGAACCGCCACCGGCTGACCGGTCTCCTGTTCAACCTTGCGAATATTGTTGAGAAACCCCAGCCGCTGCTCGTTGTCACCATGGGAGAAGTTGATTCGAAAGACATCGCACCCGGCATATACGAGCTTTCGCATTACATGAATGTCGCCGCTGGCAGGCCCGATAGTCGCAACGATTTTTGTTCTGATGACCATGGTGACATTATACTGGAGGGGCGCCGAGGGTGTGAGCTAAAGCACCAGCAGACTCAACGCCATCACCGCCATCCCCCCCACCAGGCCGTAAAGTGAGTCGTGACCTTTACCAAAAGCCCTGCTGGCGGGCAAAAGCTCATCAAGAGAGATGTAGACCATCACTCCCGCGATTCCTCCAAAAAGCCCCCCCAGGACCCCGTCATTGAGCACCGGGCGGAGCACCACAAAACCAACAATAGCCCCGAGTGGTTCCGCCAGACCTGAAACAAGCGAGTACCTGAACGCCCGACGCCGCGATCCGGTGGCGTAATAGATCGGTATCGCAACGCTGATGCCCTCGGGGATATTGTGAAGCGCTATCGCCACCATGATCGCCAACCCAAGCATGCGGTCCTCATACGCGGCAAGAAACGTCACCAGGCCCTCGGGGAAGTTGTGAATCGTGATTGCCACGGCGGTCAGGACGCCCATTCGCATAAGCTTGTGGTGATGCTCGTGTGGATGCCCCGCGGCCTCGGCGGCGGCTTCTTTTTTCATCGACTGAACCTGTCCCTTGGCGGGCATCTCGTGAGGATTCTCGGCAGACGGAACCAGGCGATCTATCACCAACATCGCCATCATACCTATGAAGAACGACCCGACCATCCACCACTCGCCCACCTTTTCGCTCGCCTTGGGCATGATCTCAACGAACGACACGTACAGCATGACCCCGGCCGAGAAGCCAGTCGCCACCGACAGAAACCGGTAGTTCGTGCGCTTGGCGAAGAACGCGATGGCGCTACCAATACCAGTGGAAAGCCCCGCAACCAATGTCAGAAGAAACGCGAACCAGAAATTACTCATATAACTCTTCCAAGTCAACTTCAGGGCATTATATCGGCTAGTGTCTTAAGCGTAACTGTGCAATCCCGGCAAAAGATAGTTGACCACGATCCAGTTGACGAGCATCGCCCCACCCGCGAGAAGGCAGAACACCGCGGTAATCGCGCCGCGCCTTGCCGACGAAGACACCAGCCGAAGATGAACGCCGACCAGCAGTAGAATTATGGTTATCAAAGCCCAGGTCTCTTTGGGATCCCAACCCCACCATCTGCCCCAGGCGAAATCGCCCCAGACAGCGCCCAATATAGTGCCTAGCGTAATGGTGAAACACGCAAGCCTGGCAAGGGTGATGTTGGTTTTGTCCAACGAAGACTGGCGCCCGACGGCACCGGCCACACCTGTCATTGCCGTCAATCCTAACGAAATGACCGCGGCCAGATACGCCAACCCGCTCACCGACACACATTGCCCCGCAAGATCGGGCCTGCGAATCGCCATGGCGGCCGACCATGCAAGTACAGACAGACACGCCGACTGTGACGCCACCAGCATCAGCCTGCGGACAAACCCACCATCCCGCCATGCTGACAACCACAAATACGGATACGACACAAGCATCGCCATACCCGCGAGGGCATGTCCAATAATGATGACGGCTACATGCAGCGCCATTATCGGCGAGTCGAGTATCCCCGGTTGGGCGCTAATTCCTGCATCAAGAAAACGCACCGCAAGCAGAACCGCAAAGGCGTACAACGCGCCCGCTACGACTGGAATGGTGGACTTCCACTTCAGCTCCAGCATTCCCGTCACGGCCGCCCCTAGAAGCGCCGACGCGATAAGCGCTTCATACTGGTTCATGATCGGCGGAAGATACCATTGTCGCTGGCTCAAGCCCCAGCGGATCACGAACAGACATCCCAGCATGACCGCGCCCGCGAAGAACGCAATCAGCATGGTGGTTCTTGTGGCTCGGGAAGGTTTGACAAGCCCCACCAAGCCCACGGCTGCGCAGACCCCGAACAACAGCAGAGGAACAATGCTTCGGTGCACCTGATTGTAAAGAACCTCCAACTGACGCAGCCATAGAGAAGTCGTACCGGCAGCCTGATGAGACACCGAAATTTCACGAACAATGCTGTTAACCGCCTGTGCATCTCTTTTTCGCCACGCAGCCGCCAGCGATCGACCAAGATCCGACGCGCCATCAGGAAGAAGAATCTGATCCCTCGACGCCTCGCCAATCGCCTGGGCTTGTGCCCTGATCGCGCCGATCGAGCGACGATACCGCGGAACCTGCCCCAGCCTTGCCATCGCGTCGCCAAGCGGATCAGCTTCACCATCTTCACCCACCAGCATGCCAATGGAAAGACACCCCGTGTCTGCAAGCCGATTGCGAAAGTCAGCGGCAAGAATCGCCTCAAGAAGCGAACGAACCTTTTTGTCCTTCACCCGCACGATCGGCGAGTCAAGATACTGCGCGAAGTTGTAATGTAGCTCCAGCCAGCAGATTGACGGGGCAAGATCATTAAGTGATTCGCTGCCGGTGGCGAGCGAAAGATTCTCTCGCCCAGCCGTGTCAAGAATCGCCACCCGCCCGCGGTGCATCACCGGAAGCGTTGCCAACGCACGCGAATCTATCTTTTCGGCGAAAGAGCGAAACTCGGCGGAATCTTCAACGACCAGCGACTGCGACCATGCAACGCTCGACAGGCACGCAGCCGTCAGCATGACGACAAAGAGCCCCCTGTTCATGACTCACCTCGCCTATTGAACAGAGGCTTGATGTAGAAAGCCCAAAACAGCCCTATCATTACCATCGCCAGCCCGGTCCAGATGATCGTTAGTCCTTCTCTCGACGCCACATCAAGAATGATCAATCGGGGATGCTGCGGATCATCCAGCCAGTGCCCGTGCGTCAGTTGATACTTTCCCACGCGGACGGGTTTGTTGAGCCCAAGCACCAGGTTTTTCCCGTCAATTTCAAGGTCGCAGTGGTATTCCATCGGCAACACCCCGCCGAGGCTTGCTTCGTACCGAGCGGCGGCGATTTGCACGGCTGTCGGAAGGGACAGTTTTTTACGCCCGAATGTCAAAGAAAGCGTTCGCTGGTGGCCGCACAACCAGGCGGAAGGATCATATTCGCCCAGCGGATCGAACACGACGGCTGACTCTTTGACCCACTGCCCCCAGGTGATTCTTGTTATCACAGCAGGCATGCCCAGAGGGTTGTCGTCGGCCGAGGGCTCGGCGATGGAGTACACCGCCGCGTGCGTATACAGATGTTCCACCGTCAGATGGATGTCCCTGTCTACAAGTTGCACGGTTACGGCCCGACCCTCGAACATGGGCACAAGTTCCCTCACCCCGTCGGCGCGGATGATTCCCAGAGACAACCCGACCTCGCCCGTGCCCAGGAGAACCAGCATGTCCCGGCCCTGACAGAGTTCCTCCGGCGGCGCAGCCGTCATAAACTGATTGACTGTCCGCTCGCCGGCATTGGGATAGAACAGAACCACAAGGTGATCTGTCTCCCATGACGCCGCCGACCTGCCAAACCCACATAACACCATTTGGGATGAAAATTCCCCATCATCCACGCTCACGGCGGCAGCAGGCATGGGGAGCGGCGAATCGTTGCGCCATTCCTGCCTGATTATTGCACGGGGGATAAACTCCAATGCCTCGATCCTGAGGTCATCACGCGTGAGGGATTCCTTGAGCTTCCTGGGCCTGGGGTTCGAATCAAGAGGGTTCACCGACAGCGGCAGCTCCAGAGAGAATTCATCGTCATGTCCCCCCGTACCCATCACGTGAAGAGCCCCCGAGTCAAGCACCTGGAATTCATTAATCTCTGACCAACCATCTTGTGTGAGGTAGCTCAGGGCCTGGCCCCGGACGCCGACAATGCAGTAGATTGCCGCCCCAGCCGCCAGGACAACCACGCCCGCATGGCAGATCCACACACCCAACGAACTGAGCCTCAGCGGCACGCGAAGAATGGTGGCACCGATAACCGACAGCGCCAGCCAGACCCCCGTGACTATGATTGCGGGGTGATTCGTCTGAATGCTGGCGGGCGCAACGGTCGCCACGCCGACCAATGCAGCAAATACAACTGCGACGGCACAGGCCAGCTTGACGCTCACGAGCGCCCTCAGGGCGAACCGTATCACGGATTTCATGAGACGTGCATTCTACCAAAACCCAGGCGGCGCACGAAGATCAAAGCATTGCCCCGCAACACCTCGAACTATCATGGCGACCGGATTTCAGGAGTTGATCAACAGCTCAATCGGAACAATCCACAATTCGACCCTGCGATTGGCGGGGTTGCCTTTTTCGCCGGGGCTGTTTGGCTCGATGGGGTGATACTTGCTGACACCACCGGCCCTGAGGCGTTTGACATCCATTCCACCTTCAGCCAGTGCCTGGAATACCGATACCGCCCTGTTGGCCGAAAGTCCCAGGTTTGAACGGTGGCGCTGGATCGTCTGCGGATTTTTTAACGGGATATCATCGGTATGCCCCACCGCCCAGACCGCGAAGCCTTCGGCATCGGGCGTCGAAAGAATCGCCGCGAGCTTTCCAAGCGCATCTCTGGCGCTGGAAGTGACTTCATCTGAACCCTTGGCGAAGGTCAGATCCGCCTTGAATTTAACCATGCCATCGCGAGGCAGGTATTCAAGCAGATCGGGGTTTTCCTTGGCAAAGGACAGCAGTCTCTTGTTGAGTTGTTCAGGAAGCTTGACCGGACCTGGCAGCGGAAGCGGAGGTTGATTCTGAAGCTTAGCAAGCTCTGCCCGCAGCAGATCGAGGTCGCCGAGCAATCTTTTGTTAGAGGCGGTTAGATTATCAATTTCGGTCAGTTTGAGATTGAGCGTTCGTTCGTGGTCGCTCAATCGAGCTTGAAGGGCCGCGTTCTCCGACTCCAGCATTCGCTGGCGATCGCGGGCCTGCTCTAGTTGCTCATGTGCCTGACGGTTCATTGCCACCGCCCGGTCATATTCTTTGGGATCCACGCAGCCGCCGGTGCTGAATAGGCCGGCAAGCACCGTCGCCGCCATTGCGAACGCCAGTGTTTTTTTCATTGAATTCCCTTTCGCTGCCGGCCTGGGCCGGCGTCCATAGTGTGAAACACGAACCAGGATACTACTCTACAACGCATTTGCCCGCTTTGCGGCGCTCTTGGCAGATGCGGCACCGATGCCACCACCAATCAGCGCCACCACGACAAGCGCTCCTGCAACCATTCCACCGTTGTTCTTGAGCGTTTCCAGGTAAGCGGGAACATGCCCAAGCAACGCCGGAACGGTAGCCATCATCATGATCAAAGCCGAGATGATTCCACCGACAATCAACCCGCTGAAGACCCCCGCCGAGGGATCAACCGCTTCGACCACCATAACCGGGGCGGTCGGCGCGGGCGGAATGGCCGATGTGGAACTTGTAACGCTTGGGGTCTCAAGAGAGGTATCTCCACCGAAACCTGCTTCGGCCTCGATGTTTCCGAGAACCTCAGCGCCAAGCGAGGTGTCGTCGCTTTCGCGGGTAAGATCCAGAAGACCAGAGCCGCTACCAACGCCCTGGCTGGTAAGCTGCTCTTCAAGGCTGGGGGCGATCTGCGTCTTTGCCATCGGGTCGGCAGCCTCGATGTCAAGATCCTCATCGTCAAAGATGCTGATGCCCTCGGCGGTGATTACCGTATCTTCCTTGGTAGGCTTCGCCGGCTGATCATTCGCTTCGGAGAGCGTCACTTCATCACCCGCCAGCGAGATCATTTCGGCGCTGTCCTCAAGGCCCGGTCCGACGAGTGCATCCACATCGGCAGCCTTGAACATCCGCCTGACACCATCCTGAAACGCATGTAGTTGTCCATCGCTGATTCTGGATTCAAGCTCATCCGAACTGATGCCAAGCTTTTCACAAACCTCGGCCTCGGTATAGTACATCTTCTTGCCCATAATTTACTCCCGGCTTTCACCTGGTGGGGTGGTTTCATCCAGCCGCCTGTGTTCACGAACAAGGTCGCGTATTTCGCGTGGAAGCGGCTCGGTGTTGTACTCATCAAGCTGAAGATCGTAGGTATAATTGCGAACGGCCATGAGCCTTAACATCCTCGTTGAGGGCATCCACTGGTAGACCGCGATGCTTCCCGTGGCCATATCAACTATAAAGACGCCATACGTGTCACCGGTCATCTGACCAGTCTTGACAAGAATATTGCCCCTAACCGATACATCGGATATTTGCGCCGATGCCCGCGGAGTGGTGGTGGCAATGACCATGAACAACAAGATGGACATCGCCAGCAAACCGGCGGTTATCCATTTCGTCGCGGCAGTATTCCGCGAATCACCGGACCTTCGAGATTCTATCGTGTCCATTTCAATGCCTCCCCACCGTAGGTGGATTATAGGTTCCACACCATACTATTCAAGGTGTTTTTGACCTGGTGGCTGTTGATGGACAATTTTGCTGCCTGTTTGCCCGACGTACATTGGCGCCCGTCGCCGATAAACCAACCAGATTACTGTTTTTTCAGGTCCTCGATATTCTTGAGCCCTTCGTCAAGAAGCATTTTCATGGTCTCTTCGCGTTTGACATACAGTCTGCGCAGCTCGCGTGGTTCGTGCTTGGAAAGGGCATAATGTGTCAGC
Organism: uncultured Planctomycetaceae bacterium; assembly: GCA_964632015.1. Taxonomy (GTDB): domain Bacteria; phylum Planctomycetota; class Phycisphaerae; order SM23-33; family SM23-33; genus JAAYCO01. The sequence continues at coordinate 1,394 of CAZWAT010000057.1, read as the reverse complement.
AGGGGAAGAACCAGCGTAGTATCCGCGTAGCATACGACGGAATCCGGTAAAGAGAGCGGGTCGACCTTTCCCCAACTCACTGCCTCGTGAGGAGTTGCGCCGGACAAGCCACCGGTGTCTGGTCGGGCGTCGGTAACCTGAAGGAAGTAATCCTGTCCCGCTTCCTGTATATGGAAGGACTCCTGAAGCTGTGGCTCGGTCTGCAGCATGAAGTTTTTGGGGCTTCCACCGCCCATCAGCATCACCGCGTGCTTGCCTCCGCCGCGTTTGGCCGCGAGAACGTAACTGGAGGTCTCGTTTACATCGAAGAACGGATCGATGTTGAACTCAAAACCCAGGGCGGATAGTTTTGCGATCACCATTCCGATGGTCGAGTCGCCGGGGGAAGAGGTGTAAACAGGCACATCGGCCCGGTAAGCGGCCGCCAGTATGCTGGAATCGCGAGTGTTGTTGGCGTCTTCCATCTCGGCGACGTATTTGCCAATTCTGTTATGCAGCTCGGCAAGTCCCATCTTCTGCTTGAATTCCGGTTTTTTAAGAATTTCGGCCAAGATGAAATCCGTCCGCATCAGGCAGTCAGTGAAATCGAGCAGCACGTCATAAATTCGCACCACGCCATTTTGTCTCAGATCGGCGTCGTCCACGTAGGGTGTTCCGACATGCAGGTCGCAATCAAACGCGAAGTGCATGTCGTGATAAAGGTTTGCACCGGTGGCTACGATCCAGTCCACGAAGCCCGCCTTGATCAACGGAACCACGCATGACCTGCCCAGACCCGCCGGAGTCAGCGCCCCCGCCAGCGTCAATCCCACGGTCACATCCGGTTCGAGCATCTTCTTGGTCACCAGTTCACAGGCTTCCCTCAGCCTCGAGCCGTTGTATGCGAGCATCGTCTGCTCTATGACATCAGGCAGCGACTCTTTACCAGTCAGCCCGGCAGGCGCTATGCGCTTTCCCGCCAGATAGCTGCTTCTTTTGGGACATTTTCTGTCAGTTACCCAATCAGGAAGCTTCATTTCGCTCATTGTCCATTACTCCATAGAAAAGGGCTTTAGAACCTGCGTCTGTCGCCGAGTTGGTTCATCGCCTTAACGTTGCTTCAATTGAGTGTAGGCGATGATTTTATAGGCCAATCTGGCCGCGAGAAATTCCGAAACCTTCTGCCCTGCCAGCGGTATGACCTCGACTATATCCGCGGCAACCACTTTTCGCTCGGTGCATACGCGGCGAAGCAGCGATGTCACCTCTTGCCAGTCGAGCCCGCCGGGTTCGGGCGTTCCCGTGCCCGGAACATACCCCAGGTCGAATCCATCAATATCTACTGTTACATAGACCTGTTCGCCAAGCAGACCAAGCGTTCTATCCATCCAGGCGGCGTCTGTATGCACAACATG
>CAZWAT010000056.1:0-14374 GCA_964632015.1 uncultured Planctomycetaceae bacterium | reverse complement strand
CGTGATATGCCTCGCGTGCCTCTGGGCGGGCGGGCTTGGAATGCTGCTTCCTGGCGCGAAGCTCCTCATCAGCGACGAGGGTCTGCACGGGTGGGCGTATATATCGGCGATAAACGACCATTTTGATGCGAGACTTGTCGGGCAAAGAACCCCCGCAAACACCATGATTGAAGAGAACGGGGTGCAAATCGAGATCGACACCGTCATCAACGTTATTGACGTGAAGAAGAATGGGCCTGCGGACAAGGCGGGGCTGAAAGCATCCGACTGGATTATCGGCATCGAAGGCGGTGAAGGAATAAGTCGACTCAGGGACGACCTGCTCATTCGTGAGCTTGCGCGGTACGGCGAGGGCGAGACGGTAAACCTGCGGGTTGTTCGAGGCAAGAACCTCGTGCCGATGGTGATATCTGTCAGGACCGAACGTGCGAGCATGACGACGCGGGCTCTGAACAAAATCGCGACGATGATTCCAGACCCCGGCCCCGATTACAGCAAACGCTTCAACATGTTCCTGGGACTTCTGGGGGTGGTGCTGATTGTGACGGTTTTTCGCGGGTTCTTTACCTTCTGCCAGGAATACCTCGTTGGTACGAGCATCTGGCGGGGAATAATGGACCTGCGCTGCGATTGCTACGACACCGTGCTGCACCTTCCGGTGACATTCTTTTCGGAAAAGGGCGTCAGCGACGCGACAAGCAGGTTTGTCGCAGACACCGGCGAGCTTGCCCGCGGTCAGAACACGCTGCTGGGTAAAACCCTTGTCGAGCCCGCCAAGGCGATAGCGTCGATTTCTGTGGCGCTTTATTATGCGTGGGACCTGACACTGATCGCTGTTCTTGCGGGGCCGCCGGCGTACTTTTTCATCCGTCGGTTCGGTAAGAAGATGCACCGGGCGAGCAAGCGAGCGCTCGAGAGCTGGTCGGATATGCTCGAAGTGCTGGGCGAGACGCTTCAGGGCATTCGTGTGGTGAAGTCGTATACCATGGAGAACCAGGAGCGAAAGCGGTTTTTCCGAGTCAATCGCCAGTTGCTTCGTCAGCAGACCCGTATGGAGCGGCTTGACGCGGCGACCAGTCCGACGATGGAATGTCTTGGCATAATGGCTGCGGCAATTGCCGCCGGGGCTGCGGGATACCTCGTGTTCAACCTGAAAATGGACAGCCTGCGGTTTCTGACGTGGATGGGCGTATTGTTCGCCATGTTCGACCCCGTTCGCAAGCTCGCGAAGGTGTCGATGCGGTTTCAGTCTTCCGACGCCGCGGCCGCGAGAATCTTCGAGCTTGTCGACTCCCCGCGCGAGGAGGTCAAGCCCGGCGCGAGTCGCCTCAAGAGGCATTACAATAGCGTCGAGTTCCGCGGCGTGTGCTACAGGTACCCATCGGCTTCGGTCGACGCGGTACACGATGTCAACCTGAAGATCGAAGCCGGTCAGACCATCGCCATCGTAGGCCCGAACGGCAGCGGAAAGACCACGCTTCTTTCGCTGGTTCCACGCTTGCTTGACCCGACCGGCGGGAAAGTGCTCATCGACGGAATTGATATACGGGACGTGACGCTCAGGTCGCTACGATCGCAGATAGGACTGGTCACCCAGGATTCGGTTCTATTTCACGCAACCATCGCCGAGAATATTTCGTATGGTTTGCGCCGCCCCGACCGCAAAGCGGTTATCGCCGCAGCCGAGAAGGCATTCGTGCATGAGTTCGTCCGTGATCTACCCGAAGGTTACGACACCATCGTCGGCGAGCACGGCGCGACGCTCAGCGGGGGACAGAAACAGAGAATCTCCATCGCCAGGGCGATTCTGCGTGACCCGGCGATCATGATTTTCGACGAGGCGATGAGCCAGGTCGACTCGGACAGCGAGCACCGCATCCATCTTGCGATGGAAGAATTCACCGCCAACCGCACGACTCTTGTTATAGCCCACCGGTTCGCGACTGTGCTGTCCGCAGACGTGATTGTGGTCATGCGTGACGGGTTCATGGTGGACGCCGGTACGCACAGCGAACTGCTTGAAAGATGCCCATTGTACCAGCATCTGTACAACACGCAGTTTATTGACGGTGGAGGAGTGAACGCTCCCAGGACGTGACCAGGATGCTTCAAGTCGCCCAGATCAAGTCATCAGCCTCGTCGGGACGGGGCGTTCCCGTGGGAATGGTCGCCGTTGCGGCGCTGGTGGTATTTGTGGTCGCGCTGGCGATACTGGTTCCATCTGGCCAGACGTGCCTGTTCATGATCGCTCAGGCGGGCATTGAAGCGAGCATCGTCTGGTTGATGCTTCTATCGGCGGGGGGTTGGGGGTATTTGCTTGTCGGGCGACTTATGCCCGCATCCAGCCCTTCGGCGCTTCGTGTATTCACAGCCTGCGGCGCGGGCTTGTGGATTCTCTCGACGGTGATGCTGATTACCGGCTCGACCGTTGGGGTGCTTAGGGGGTGGGCGTGGTGGACGATCATATCTGGTGGCGTGGTGATCGGGTCGATATTCATCTACAGGCACGCGGGCTCGTTGCGCCTTGGGCGTCGGATGGGGTCTGGGGCGATTCTGTGGTTGATAGTCGGAGCCTCTTTAGGCGCCTCGGTTGCCGGTGCCATGAAACCGCCCGGATTCATGGGAATGCTCTGGGGCGACGGGTTCGACGTGATGATGTATCATCTTCAGGTGCCCCGCGAGTTCTATGACGCCGGGCGCATCGGGGGGCTGCATCACAACGTCTACAGTTTCTATCCGCTCCACATGCACATGCTGTATCTGCTGACGATGTGTCTTCGAGGCGGGGCGTACGAAGGAATGTACGCCGCCAAGGGGCTGCACGTGGCGATGGGTGTGATGTCGGCGTGGGCGATCTATGGTTCGCTCAAACGCTCCAACGACTCGGCGGGCGTGTGTGGGGCGGCGCTTCTGGTGTCGGCGGTGCTGGTGGTTCAGATGTCCTGGTTGGCGATGGTCGAGCTGGGAATACTGTTCCACACGTCGCTGGCGTTGTTGTGGCTGAGGGAATGGTTGGACAAACCAACCGCTGCCTCCGTGGGGATGATCGGTGCGATGATGGGCATTGCCTGCGGCATGAAATACACGTCAGCGGGTCTGGTCGTCGGGCCGATTCTTGTTGTGATGATTTTCTCGCCAGGCGCGCGCCGGCGAATTGCGCATCTGTCCATCGCCGCGACTGTGGCAGTTGTGATGATATTGCCCTGGCTGGTCAGAAATTACGCATATACGCAAAATCCGGTGTTTCCGCTTGCGACGGAGGTGTTTGGTAAGCCCGATCATTGGCTTGGCGAGCATCAGCAACGCTGGCAGGACGGCCATGGCCCCGAACTCAAGCCACCAGTGCCCACACCCCCAAACTGGCGACAGGACAAGCCCTCCCAAAGCAGACTGGCGATGCTCTGGGGTAACTTTTTCGCAAGCAGACACATAGGCTTGCAACTTGTCATTCCCGCGTTGGTGGGCGCTGTTCTGGCGATTCGAAAACGTCGACGTTGGGAAGTAGCGTTGGGTGCGGTGGTGGCGATGCAACTGGCTGTATGGACACTCATGAGCCACCAGATGCCCACCAGGTTCATGCTTCCGGCGTTGCCTCCGATGGCGATGCTCGGCGGGGGATGTTTTGAGCAACTCGCCAATGGCAGACGCCGAACCATTGCCTGGACGCTGTGTCTGCTGATGGTGGGGGTGAATCTGTGGACGATCTCACGCATTTACCACAGGGACAGCCGAAAGCTCATAGACCAGTCCGGAAACACACTTGCCGTTGGCCCGGTAAGCGGACACATCATGGCGGAACTGATACACGAGCAGCTTCCCGACGACTGTCATAGGATGATGCTTATTGGCGAGTGTCTTGCTTTCTATCATCCGCCGGGCACGATATACGCCACGCCATTCGACCCGCATCCAATCGAGATGATGATCAAGCGGGGCATGAACCCCGCACAGATCCGTAGCGAGCTGCATCGACTTGGCGTTACGCATATCTGGGTGAACTGGGTCGAGCTGGCCCGGCTGGCGGGGACGTACGGGTATCCCCGTGTCTTCACCGAGGGCGTCGTGAACGGTAAAGGCCCGCCGATGGACAAGATGGAAATTCTCGAAGACCTACGCGCCAGGCCGGTTATCGTCAAGCCCGGACTGAGCATTCATGAACTACCACACAGGAGATGACAATGACGCAATGCAACATCGAAAAGAACAAGCAACGTTGTACCTGCACGTACACCTCATGCGATAAACGCGGCGCGTGCTGCGAATGTCTGGCGTATCACCTCAAGAGCAGGCAACTTCCTGCGTGCTGCTTCCCGCCGGAGGTCGAAAAAACTTACGACAGGAGTTTCGAGGCGTTCGCAAAGGCGTGGAACCTTTAATGACCAACCAGGTTTGCGAGGTGCGTTGCTCGGGCGTCAACACCAGGCACAACAACTTACCCCACTTGTGCCGGTCTAATATGAAGGCTTGCAGCAAGGATGATATGCCTGAGACGTTCGACGCTCATGCCATTGAGATAATCATCGCTGAAATCGATGGGAAAGCTGCAATCGAGGCTGCGAAGCTCGCGGATTAGTTCGCCTCGGCCCATACGCGTGATACGTCGAATCAGGTTTTCGATCGATTCGTGCATGTGCTGTCAGATCCTTGTAACCCCTTGCATGTTATCGACCCGTGCACAAGCGAACTTGCGTAAGAGATGGAGTTTCTTAATCATAATATGAACATGCGCACAGCCGATTTCGACTATCAACTTGACGAATCACTCATCGCCCAGGCTCCATCGCCCAAGCGAACAGAGTCTGGCCTGATGAGCCTTGATCGCGCCACTGGCCGGGTTTGTCATCACGTATTTTGCGACATATCTGACCTGCTGCGTCCGGGTGACCTGCTTGTGCTCAATAACACTGCCGTCGCGCCCGCGAGATTCTTTTGCGCGCGCCGCTCGGGCGGAAGAATCGAAGGTCTGTTCCTCAAAAAACTCGCGTCGGGCATGTGGGAGGTAATGCTCAAGAACGCTGGTCGGTGCAGGCGCGGCGAACGCCTGACGCTGGTGAAGGACGAATCGGTAGAGCTTGAACTGGTGGAGAACCTGGGCTTGGGCAGGTGGACGGTATCGCCCCCGGCGTCGTGCGACACGATGGAGCTTTTGAAACGCGTGGGCCTGCCCCCGCTGCCGCCATACATCCGTCGAGGTCCGGAGGGTCAACCACAAGACGTCAACAGGTACCAGACTGTCTATGCGCAACGTCCCGGCGCGGTGGCCGCTCCGACCGCGGGGCTCCATTTCACGCCGGAGCTTCTTGAGGATCTTTCACGAAAGGGCATCGGCCACACGTTTGTCACGCTGCACGTGGGAATGGGCACTTTCATGCCGGTGAAGGTTGACAACATCGCCGAGCACACGATGCACGAGGAATGGTACGAATTGGGCACAGAAGCAGTCGAGGCGATCAACACCGCCCGCGCCGAGGGTCGTCGTGTGGTGGCGGTGGGCACCACGAGCGTTCGCGTGCTGGAATCCGCCGCCAGGCGCCGCATGCCACTTGAATCACACGAGGCATGGACGAACATCTTTCTGTATCCGCCGGCTCAATTCATGGCGACGGACGCTTTGATAACGAATTTCCACCTGCCAAAAAGCACGCTGCTTATGCTCGTGAGTGCGTTCTGCCAGCCTGGCGGAAAGGGGGGAATCGACATCATCCGCTTGGCGTACGCCCAGGCAATCGAGCGGCGTTACAGGTTCTTCTCGTATGGCGACGCAATGCTGATCGAGTAGGGGGTCATTCGCGGGGGCGATTGTTGTCTTCGCCCAGGTCGAAAAGTTTGCGAACGGCTTCCAGGTAGATCTCGGCCCCGTCGCCTTGGCTCCATTTGCGCAGATTCGCGGCTGCGGGGTGAAGCATCCTTCCAATCATACGATGCATTGCCCGCTTCAGAATTGCCTCGTCAAGATCGGCGTCGTCATGGGATGAAAATTTTGCGCGGGCGTCGGCGAGCTCGTGTGCGGCGAGGTTGCGCATCCGTTCGTACAGCGCGTCGATGGTCGGGGCTGCGAGTCGTGTGCGAAACGAGGCGAGGTACTCCCGAAGATGCGAGTCGATAATCCTCTGTGCCTGCGTCTGGGTTTGCGGGCAAAGAGGGATGCGGCGCACATCCGCTTCGAGGTCGTCGATGTTAAGCAGCGTGACGCCCTCGATCTGCCGGGCCTGTTCCTCGACGTCGCGGGGTATCGCCAGGTCGATGATGACCTTGGGTGTTCGTGTCATGCAGGCTTTCTTGAGCATCGCGTGTGTGATGATGGGTTCATCGGCGGCTGTTGAGGTTATGACGGCGTGTGCGTGTGCGAGGGCGTTGGCGAGGTGATTCCACTGCACCACTGTCGCGTTGGGGATGTTGAGGCTTTTTGCCCGGCGTTCGGAACGGTTCGCAATGAGAATGCGTGACGGACCCGCGGCGAGATGTTTCAGCACAAGCGAGTTGATCTTGCCCGCTCCAACGACCAGAATCGTCTTGTCTTCGAGTTGGGCGAGTTCCTCACCAAGCCTGCGTGCCGCAACCGACGCAACCGACGCCTTCTGCCGGCGGATCGGCGTTTCGGTTCTGACGTGCTTGGCGACATGCAGGGCCTTGTCGAACAACTCGCACAACACCGAGGTGCAGCATTGCCCATCCTTCGCCATAGCGTATGCGTTTTTCACCTGCGACACGATCTGGGCCTCGCCGGGCACGAGACTGTCAAGCCCCGACGCCACCTCGAACAGGTGTGTGGCCGCCTGGGGCCCCGACAGCGTGAAAAGATGATCGGCATAAAGTTGTGGCTCGACGCCCAGGTACTCGCCTATCCACGCGTGCAGCTCGTGCTCTCGCGGATTGCCATGCAGAGGTCTGGCGGCGTAAATCTCGGTGCGGTTGCATGTGGAAAGTATGACGAACTCGCACGCGTCCCAGTGGGTTTTGAGGTCGTTGAGCGCACCGGTGATGGCCGGCGCGGAAAACGCCAGTCGTTCCCTCACTACCACGGGGGCTGTCTTGTGGCTGATTCCGGTGCAAAGAATTCTCATTGTCCATCCTGGTGTTCGCGTATAAGTTCGTTCATACGGTCGCGAAGCGTTTCGGGTTGCCCGGGTTGATAGATGTCAATCGCCTCGGCGCACAGTTTACGCATGATGTTCATTCTTCGCTTCTCGTCGGGCATGTCGCGTCGAAGCTGGTCGCGCAGTTGCTCAAGGGCAGTCGCCAAGGCGCCAAGATGCTCGGGCAGGTTGGCGGCGATTCGCTTTTTCAACTCGCCCGCCAGCGCCGGCGCAGCGCCTGATGTTCCAATCGCAACCACTACAGGTTCGGCATCGATGATGGCGGGCATGTGGAAGTCGCAGTCCTCGGGCTGATCGGCGGCGTTGGCCAGAGCGCCCATCGCGCGGGCGTCGGCGCAGACGCGTGAATTGAGCCCCCTGTCGCCCGTACAGGCAAAAACGAGCGTCGCGCCCTCGATGCACGAAGGGTCGTAAGGCCCGCGTATGACCTGCACGTTGGCAATGGTGGGCGCTTGGGGATCCACCGCGGTTACGTTGGCGCCGGCTTCGACGAGGACGCGAATCTTGCGCAGACCCACCGCGCCCATACCGACAACCACCACGCGTCTACCGGCGAGGTCGAGCATGATTGGAAAACGCTTCATGGAAGCATTCTACGAAGTGGCGGGGGTACTTCCAACAGTTCACCTGCGCGACTTGGGGGTGAGTGTAAAATCCTTGCTTCACCGGAACCCGCGCGTATCGATTCGACCTGAATACAAAGAAGGTCAGGCTTCGACAAGCTCCTCAATTTCGGTTTTGGGCACAAAATCCACGGCAGCCGCGAGATAACCCTCGATTGCCTCTTCCAGTTTCCTGCGAGCCTGTTGACGGGTTTCGCCCCAGGCATGGCATCCCGGAAGAGTCTGGCACATCGCGAGAAAACCACCTCGCCGACTGGGCCTGATATAGATGCAAACCTTCATCGCCAGAACCTTTCCGATTCGCAGGACTCATGAAGAAAAGAGTCTTACTGCGAACTCCTTGGATATGTTGATTTCCATTATCGCCCACATTGAAGCAAAGTCAAGCAAACTCCGCGAGCCAATATCGAGAAGTGCACGTGTGCCGATGGTAAATCTTAATACTGTTTGCGTTTACGTGCGGGGGGTATGCCCATCAGGTCGCGGTATTTGGCGACGGTTCGGCGGGCGATCTTGATTCCACCGGCTACCAGCGCCTCGACGATCTGGTCATCGTTAAGGGGTTTGCTTTTGTCTTCTGCGTCAACCACTTCCTTCAGCTTCGCCTTCACCGCGTCCCATGCGACGTTTTCGCCCTCAGCGGTTGTGGTTCCGCCCGAGAAGAACATCCTGAGTGGGTAAATTCCGCATGGCGTCTGCACGTACTTGCCCGCCACTGCCCTGCTGACGGTCGCAACATGAACGCCGACGCGTGCGGCGACATCGCCCATGGGAAGGGGTTTGAGGCTCTCGGGTCCGGAGTCCAGGAACTCTTGTTGCACCTTGAAAACCTCTTCGACAACGCGGCAGATGGTATGTTGACGCTGCATGATCGCACTGATCAACCACTCGGCCGAGCGTATGTTCTTGCGAACGAACTGCTTCGTCTGCCTGTCGGCGTTGCGGTCTTTCACCATTCGCCTGTACTCGCCTGAGACATAAAGGTAGGGAAGGTGATTGTCAGGAAGCGTCACCACTATCTCGCCCCGGTCGTCATAGCTGACGAGGATATCGGGCGTGATGATAGGGGCGATCTGCTCGCCCACCAGAAGTCCCGGACGGGGGTTCAGGTGCGAAATCGTGACGATTGCGTTCTTGATGTCCTCGATGCTCCTTCCTGTGCGTCGAGCTATCTGGGGCAGGCGGTTGCCCTCGATGTCGCGAAGGAAGTAATTGACCAGCTCCAACTCAAGCGCGACATCGGCGCCTTGATCGGCCTCCACCGCCAGTTGAAGCGAAAGGCACTCTTTGAGATTGCGTGCCCCGACTCCGATGGGGTCGAGGGTCTGCACCAGGCGAAGAGCCTCATTCAGCTTCGCCGTGCTCGCGGGCGGACTCATCAGCGTCGAAAGCTCCTCGAGTTCCACTCGAAGGTATCCATCGTTGCTGATGTTGTTGATGATCATTTCCCCCACCGACTTGGTCGCGTCGTCCATCTCTACAAACGCCCACTGTCCGAGAAGATGTTCGGTGAGCGTCTCTCCTGGCGCGGGTGCGTTCGCCATCGCGTCCATCTTGGGGTCGCGTTCAGTGGACGGTGCGGTTCGGGGCGTGTCAAAACCGATGTCCTCGTTTCTGTACTCGTTGGTGAAATCATCAAGCCTGCCGAAATCGTCGTGGTTGGCGCCCTCTCGCACCACCAGCGGCTTCTCGCCCGCCTCGATGTCTGCGGCACTGTTCACGGGGGTCTCGGCAGGCTCGTCGGCGGATTCGCGCGTCTCGAGCGTTGGATTGGATTGCAGCTCCTGATCTATTCGCTCTTGAAGGGCGGTAAGCGGCATCTGGAGAATTTCCATCGCCTGGATGATTCTGGGCGATAGACGCATTTCCTGCTGCATTCGAAGGTGTTGGGATACATCAAGTCTCATAATCGCATTCTACTTTGGCACGCCGTTTGTACCATATATATACGATATATACCACACCTTGGGTTGAATGTCCCGCCTCCTCCCTTGGGGGTAAGTTGAATTTCGCTGTCTGCCCTGCCGGTGGCGCTATAGTTGCATGTCATGGGCGAAGGCAGGCAAGATGGTGGATCCGGCGCCATGAATGGCGCAAATGCTCCGGCGGTAAGGGTTTACCCGCTGTTGGGGATATTCTTATGGTCTGTGGCATTGCTTGTCTTCTTTCGCCTTTTCGTTCAGCTTCGCCCGGTGCTTCTTGGTCTTCTGGCAGCGTCGGCGGTGGCGTCTGTCCTGATGCCGATCGTTCGCCTTTTGCCCATGAGGCACATGGTGTCGGGGGCGATCGTGGGGATATTGTTCCTGCTTCTTGTGGCGGGTGTGCTTTTTTTGCTTGGGTGGTTGCTGGTCGAACCCGTTCGCAGCCAATTGGAGCAGTGGCCCGAACTGGCGCGGAGTATCGACGATCTTCTTCAGGGCATCAGTGACAGGTTGGGACTCTCCGAGCCGATCACCATAGAGAACGTCGGCGAGCAGATCACCACGATATTCGCCGAGAACGGGCTGGGCAACGTGTTCGCCCAGACAACCGAGTTCATCACCGCTGTTGGCATTGCGTTGGTGTTCATATTTCTGGGGACCGTTTACATTCTCATCGAACATCCCGACCGGCTCATCACGCCGGTTCTTCGCATGCTTCCCCAGCGTTATGTGGCGAGCATGAAGCTGGCGATAAAGGATCTTGGTCCGCGCCTGAGATGGTGGGTTGTCGGTACGCTCATAAGCATGACGTTGGTGGGGGTGTTATCGTTCATCGGGTACAGTGCGGTCGGTCTGAATTTCGCCGCACCTGTGGCGATATTCGCGGGCCTGGCCGAGATCGTGCCCACGATAGGCCCGCTGGCATCGTTCATTCTGGCGTTCATGGTGGCTGCGACCATGGATGTCAAGCAGATGGTCGGCGTGGCGATAATCTATCTCATCATCCAGACGCTCGAAGGTTATGTGATTCTTCCGATGATCATGAAACGGGCGGTGCACATCCCTCCGGTGGTGACGTTGTTCACCATCGTATTGTGGGGCAAGATATTCGGCTTCACCGGTGTTCTGCTGGCGATTCCCATCAACCTGTTCATCTGGACGATGATCGATCGGTTCGTAATCCGCCCCAATGGGTGATTCATGCCTCGACGGACACACTGTGCCTGAGTGTACGCGATACCCACACCAGGCCGATGACACCGACCAGCACATCCGTCACCAGTCTTCCACTGAACACGCCAACGGGGCCCCAGAAGTGCGCTCCAAGGAACGACAATGGCAGAAGCAGCGCCACTATGCGGATTATGTTCAGTATGGTCGATGATACCGGTTTGTGCATTCCCAGCAGGAAGAACCCGCAATAGCGGTGCACCTCCATCATGCCATAACCGAACGAGATAATGCGGATGTACGTCACCAGGGTGTCTATCACTTGCTGGTTCTGGCTGAATTGTTTTGCTATCCACGGCGCAAAGGTGAAGAACACCAACGCCACCAACGCCCCGTAAGCAATGGCGAAGGCGGTGGCGACCTTGTGCGCCTGCCTGACGCGGTCGGTGCGATTCGCGCCGAAGTTCTGGCTTATGAAGGGCGTAAGAGCTATGCCCAACGCCATGGGAACAACGAAGGCGAACATTTCTATCCGACCCGCTGCCCCGACCGCTGCGATGGTCTCGTCACCAAAACTGCTTAACAGGGCGGTGATGATGGCTGCCGATACCGGTAGCAGGATGAGGCTCAGAATGTTGGGGATTCCGAAACCGGCGATTCGCTTCACGCTTGCCCAGAACTCCCGCGCGTTCCACGCAAGCCGCTTGAGCAGCTTATGCCTTCTACCAAGCAGATGTAGCAACCAGAACGTCGAGACCGCCTGCGCGATGACGGTTGCGATGGCAGCCCCGCGAATGCCCATTCCAGGAATTCCGAACGCGCCGAAGATCATGATCGGATCGAGCGCAACATTGATGATCATACCCAGCACCATGAACCTGCTGGCGGATTTGGAGTCGCCCGCCGAGATCAGCAGACCATTGCCAAGCATCGGTATCGTCATGAAGATCGCCCCGAGATACCACGTTCGCATGTACTGGCTTACAAGTTCAAGCGTATCGCCCGTCGCCCCAAGCCCCCTGAAAACCGGGCCTATAAGCGAATATCCAGTGACGGTTACAATGATGGTGCATCCCACCATCAACCAGACGCTATGAGTGACAAGCGTAGAGGCGCACTTGTGATCGTGTCGTCCGATCGCGTGAGAAACCAGCGCGGTTACCCCGGCGCCCAGACCTCTCGCAATGCATCCCAGAAGCATCACCACCGGAAGAGTGTATCCCATCGCGGCAAGGGGCATCACGCCGAGCTTCGATATGAAGTACGTGTCGGTGAGATTGTAAACATTCAGCGCAAGAGTTCCCGCAAGCATGGGAACGGCCATCGAAAACAATGTGCGTGTGACGCTTCTATTAACCAAAACAGGCATTAATTAACTTCATTCATTTCAAAAAACTTATACGCGGCTGAGGGAGGAGCCAGCGGGGAATACGACCCACAGTGTCCATGATAGCGCATTTTACTGTCCTACGCCATGCTCATCTCTCCAGGGAATACGCCATCCGCCCTCGCGTCGAAGGCGGATGGAAGTTCTTTTATACGTGCGAGCTGCGATGACAAATGGCCCTGTTGAAATAATCATCAAGACGCTCTATCTTGAACAGCTTGACCATCTCCGCGGCGCTGACGGAATCGCTTTCGCTGGTTATCAGCACCGATCCGTACAGGCTGGGGTTATGTATGGTAACCATCGGCCCGTAGTGTCGCTTGAGCTTTTCAAGTTTACCGATGTTGTAATCGAGGTGCGCAAGCTCGCAGTCAAGGTTTATCTCTCCCACGACGCACTCGGTGTAATTGGTGGTGGTGTAGAGAATTTCGCCGAATGGATTTCGAATCTCGCCGGGGAGGGTTTCCAGCCCCATCGAGCCGACGAAATGAGCCCTGCACAGGTACGGCCAGATAATCTGTTGGCCGCCGCCGTGGTACATCGACGAAAACACAATCAAGTCGGGTCGGCTTTGTGCGTATTTGTTGCGAAGATCGTCAAAGTTCAAATCGAAGCAGATGGCGCAGCCGATGGTTCCGAACGGCGTTTCGATAATGGGCGCTGCTGTTCCATAGCTCACGCCCCTGTCCTGGCATTCCTCGATTACGAGATGATTTTTGTGATATACGCCAAGCACGTCGCCCCCTGGCCCGAAGACCGTAGAGGCGTTCCTCCACGCGCCATCGTGAACCCCAACGCACGAGCAGACGATGGTGGTCGCGTGGGTGCGGGCCGTTGCGGCGCAAAGATCCATAAACCTGTGCGAGTGGTTGAGGTAATAGTCTTTGAGCTTGTCGGCATTGTCAGGCGAGCAAAACGCAACGGGCCTGTTGGCGCACTCGGGCAATACCACAAGGTCGGGCTTGTCGGAAAGCACAAACGAAAGCTTGTCCTTCCAATATTCCTCGCAGGCGTCCGCGGCCTGGTCGATTGACAACTTGGCGTCATCTCCGAATCCGCGTACGCTGAACGTGGCGATTTTCACTCTTCGTGCCATGGTTTCACCTGTGCTTTGGGCAACTATGCTCGCAGCGACAGCATCCTGGGCAGAACGGTTTCATAAAAGCGTTTGCCCATCAGTTCGTACCCGTCGCCGTTGGGGTGCAGGTTGTCGGGCAGGTTCGCGATGTCCGGGGCATCGAACAGCGTCAGTCCGTTGGCATAGAGAATATGCCTGTCGCCCAGCGCGGTCAGCTTGTCGACCGCCTCGGCGACCATTTCTCGCATCTGCACGAGCGTTAAGCTTACGCTGTTTTCAGTTGTCTCCCGCGGGGGCGAGACGATCGGCGAAAGCACGGCGATTGGAGTGGTCGGGTGCTTTTCACGGATAATCTGCACAAAGCCCATAATGTTTGGCGCGAAGGAGCGTCTGCTGAGCGATGAGTTGCCATAAATGTTAATACCCACCTTCAGCGAGATCAGGTCAGCTTTAAGGTCGCGAATAGTCGTCGCCACAAGCGGGTCGAGATGGCATTGTCCGCCGAACCCCAGACACGTCAGATGCAGGTCTGCCGATCTTGCGACCACCGCAGGCCAAGATCTGGCTGCACTATGGGCCGCGTTGCAATGAGTGATGCTGCTACCGTAGGTTACCCATCGGAGGCGGGTATCTTCACTGGGCTTGGCATAGCAGCCATCATCGATCAGCAGGTGTTTCAAAGTAGCCGCGGTATGCGTAGGCAGCCAAAGCTCCAACACCTTCGGGCCGGGTTTGAGCGGGGCGAACTCGACGGTTTTCGTGCCCTCGACGACCGGCGACGAAGCCACTATCTCATTATCAATGGTGATGTCGCACGAGCCCTTGTCCTCGTATCCGTCCGTCACCAGCGCGATGGTGGTTGAATCAGTATCAAGTCTCAGCCGAACGCCTGCTGTCATTGTCGCCCGCACCATAAGGTCTTCATTCAGCACCGGCGCGAGTGTGTGGGGTAACCTGTGGGGCCTGACCCAACCATCGCCGGTCTCTACACTGACGGCTCCTTGGAACATCTCGGGCGTGATAGCCACTGCCTGCATTGTCTGTAACTCCAATGTCTATTAACCTGCGAACCCTACCCTTGCAAAAGGTCTGAGGCT
>CAZWAT010000055.1:0-14425 GCA_964632015.1 uncultured Planctomycetaceae bacterium | reverse complement strand
ACCACATTTATGGCCGCAGTTAGATATGGGGCCGCCTTTATCTTCCGGCCCGGCCAGTCGTTGCCGCGCGAAGTTTTTTTTATTTTTTCCCGCCAGGTGGGACGAATTTTCACAACTGGACACCTGGTTTTCGGGGCAGTCGGTTTCCGTCAACGTGTTAACGTTGAGCGTGGGTGAGTGTTGTTGCAGGCGGTTATGGGGCGGCTGGGAGGTGGGAGACGATCAGAAATCGTCCTCGGAGCTTTCCATCGTGTCTTTCCACCTGTCGAGGTTTTCGAGGTACACGGCGGTTCCTCTTGCAACGCAGGTGAGGGGGTCGTCAGCAACGCGGACGTTCAGTCCTGTGGCGTTGGCGAGTACGGTGTTCATGCCTCTGAGCAATGCACCACCGCCGGCGAGCACGATGCCTGTTTCCACAAGGTCCGCCGAGAGTTCCGGTTCAGCCTTTTCAAGTGTTCTGGTCACGCAGTCGATGATTCCGCCTACCGGTTCCTTGAGGGCTTCGCGTACTTCTTCTGATGAGATCATGGTCTTTCTGGGCAGGCCCGAGATCATGTCTCTGCCTCGCACTTCAATGGTGATTTCTTCGTCGAGTGGGGCGGCGGATCCGATTTTGATCTTGATCGCCTCGGAAGTCTGTTCGCCGATGAGAAGGTTGTATGTTCTTCTCATGTATGCGGCGATGGCTTCGTCCATGTCGTCGCCGGCAACGCGAAGGCTTTCGCAGACCGAGATGTCCGCCAGTGAGATAATGGCGACTTCAGTGGTTCCTCCGCCGATATCGACGACCATGCTTGCTGTTGGTTCGTTGATGGGCAAGCCGGCGCCGATGCTGCAGGCCATGGGTTCTTCGACGGTGTAGACCCGTCTTGCGCCCGCTCGCTCTGCAGAGTTGTGCACAGCCCGTTTTTCGACGGTGGTGATACCCGAGGGCACGGCTATGACGACCCTCGGGCGGAATTTGAAGAAGCTTCTGCGAGCGTGTGATTTCCTGATGAAATAGCTCAGCATCGCTTCGGTGATATCGAAATCGGCGATGACGCCATCCTTCATCGGTCTGATGGCGCTAATGGAGCCTGGTGTTTTGCCCAGCATCTCCTTTGCCATGAGTCCGACGGCATTGCCATTTTGGAGGACGCGATTGGTTCCGCGTTTGACGGCGACAACTGAAGGTTCGTTAAGAACTATTCCCTGTCCTCGGACGGCGACCAGGGTGTTGCACGTACCCAGATCGATTCCCATATCGAGGGAAAACAGGCCCATGACCGAGTCTAGTATCATTTACAGGGCGTCCCAACCTTCTCAATCCGGAGAGTTCGTTCGCCTAACCGTTAAGCTTAAGCGGGCCGAACAGGTCCGCGAAGTTCAATCCGTATCCTGCCGGACCCTCGGCCAGTAGCGTGTGAAGAACCACGCCAAGGGCAACTGCCAGTATCACCACAGCCACCAGGATCAGAATTGTGTAAACGTTTGCCTGGGGCCGAACCTGGACGACATTATTTGTGGTGGCGCGAGTCATAATTACCTCTCCACCTTTGCGGTTTCGACCTTGTCGCCAACTATCGGGTCAAGGCGTTTCTTCACGACGATTCCGGCGGCGCTGGATGCCTGAACATCCTGCACCTGCAGGTACGCCACAAAGTCTCCACCTCGAAAGATCATCAGTTCCATGCCGTTGGTCACACCCTTGGCCGAGCCGATATTGATGCTCGCCAGTTCGCCTCGCACGCCGGTGACGGTTCCGCTCACGGCGGGGATGTCGATGCTGCGAGAGACATCCGCCGATGCCGAGGTCGCGGCGACGCCGCCTGCGCCTGTGCGAAGCTGCTCGACCAACGCGCGGTTGCGTTCTTCGGCGTCTTCAAGCAGACGATTGACGTATTCGAGTTCGCGATCCGAACGTTCGCGCTCGATCTTGAGCTTGCTCAGCTCGTCGCTGAGACCCCTGATGCGGGAGGCAAGCTCGTGTTTTTCGTTGCGTTCGCCTTCAAGGCTCTTTGCAAGAGCTTCGTTGCGCTGTCGCTGGGCGGTGAGACCCTTTTCAATGGTCATAAGGTGACCTTCGACAGAGCCCAGGCGAGCCTGCATACCGGCGTTTGCCTCTTTTTCCGCAGCGAGCTGCCTGGCCAATGCCCGCTCCTGCGAGCTGCTGGTTCGCTGAAGATTCGCCAGCGCCTCACCAAGTCGATCACGCTCGTCTGTAACCCGACGAAGCGTCAGGCTCTTGAGGCGATCATTCTGCGAAAGAAGCTCGTTGCGCTGGCTTTCGCGCTCAAAACGGTCACGATAGTTGGGGACGGTGGTGGCCAGGGTAAGGAATGCAACCGAAGAAACTACGACCAGAAAAACCAGGACAACCACGCTTATTTTCGTCAGGATGCTCAAGACTAATCTCCTTCGAACTGCAAAGCGTCATACGGGAATCGCGTACACATCAACTACAGGGATATATAATTCCGGGTCGCTACATCGACCTTATATTGTGATTGTGATTTCCACCGGGCCTCATGTCAAGCAAAGATTGTCGGCAGGTCAATCTTTCCCACCCGCGAAATGAATATTCCCGCGTCTTTGCGTTGGCGGCGGGGTTGTAATGTCATCATTCGCCTCGGTGACATGTGCCGGTTCGGGATCGACAATGGGCTTAAGCAGTTGCACCAGGCTCATAGCCGCAGCCACTCTGACGCTTCCAGTGTCGGCTTCTCTCAACAGTCGGTGCAGATATGGCACAGACGCTGGCTGTCCCATGTTTCCAAGGGCCATTGCGGCGAGCCTCTGGAGCGAATCGGTCTCGTTCCCGATGATTATTTTGTCGCTTCCGTCGCCCAGTTCCATCATCTTGTCGGGCGCTACCAGCGAGTTGAGGCACATGTTGTAGTTGATTTCGTCAACTTCTCCGAGCCTCGCCAAACCGTCGGCGGCGAGTACTCGCACCCTTGTGGGGTTGCGTGGATTCGTCAGATCGCGCAGAAGAAGCAGGCTGTCGTGGGATCGTTCGTTCGCCAGGACGGGAACCGCCGCGAGCCTGAGATCGAGATAATACCCCCTGGCGTATGATTCCATCATTGAGACGCTTGCGGGGTCGCCCAGCACGGCCAGCGCCTCTCGCAGGCTGAAGCGGGCGTTTTCATCGCGTTCGCTGTCAAGCAGCATCTTGAGTGGTCTTATTGCTGATGGTTCTCCAAGCCGGCCCATAACCAAAGCAGCGTTGGCGCGGACTTCGGGCTCTTTGTCCCTCAGCAGGTCTACCAGGTCGTTGACGTGCGACATGTCGCCAAGGTTGAAAAGGGCGTACACGATTGCGGGGTAAACCCTGCGGTCGCGTTCGCCTTTGCCGATGCGTGCGAGGTTCTGAAGATCCTCCAGCGCGGGCTCATATCGGGTATCGCCAATCGCCATGGCTGCGGCGAATCGCACCAGCGGGCTCGGGTCGCCCAGCGCCTGCTTGAACAGCGGTCCCGACTCCATCGGCGCCGCCTTCGCCATCGCCTCAAGTGCGTGTGCCCGCGTCTCGGGCTCGCTATCCTCCGCCGCCTGGCGAAGCGTGTAACGTGCGTCGGTGTACGCCTTGGTTGGATCTACGTCTACGGGGACGCTGTTGAGATAGTGCATGCCCCTGTCCGAACATCCCCCAATGGCCGCCGCTGCCACAAGGATAACCGTCATCGCAACGTTTCTTTTCATGATGCTGATGCTCCGCTTGTTTCTTCGCCGCTGTCCTGAATTACTTCTTAACCTGGCCCTTGGTCGCTTGGCGTGTTCGCCTCGATGCGGCGACAAGCCATGCCGTAGACAGACAGGCCAGCATACTCACTACCATGGCGAAAACATCGCCAATAGCACTGTACAAAGTTAGCCTCTCATCCACAAGCACGCGTGGGCCTTGCATGACGCCTTCGCGTGATTCGTTCGCATGGTCATCGAGCAAAAGCACTCCCGAAACCATCGTCTGCCTACCCTTATCGTCGTGAATGTGTGCCCTCACCCGGCCGTTGGAATCTATCGAGGCGCTTACGCCCGTATTCACCGCGCGGACGACGGGCGTTCTGTTCTCTATCGCGCGAAAGACGTAGTGCGCCAGGTGCTGAGCGTGTTCGGTGCTGCCCGTGTACGAGCCGTCACGCCTTTGCCTGACAAACCACCCATCATTAGACATGTTGATGATAATCTGCGCTTTGCGATTGTCCTGATTCACCAGTTTTCGGCAGATTCGTGCGAAGGTTCCTTCGTAGCAGATGGGGGTGACGACTCGTGGGGTCATTGGGGGGGTCGGGTCATTTCGCTCTTTCACCGCGACCTTGTTCATGCGCAACTCGTCGCCGGGTTCGAGTTGTTCCATCACCGCCGGCACGAACCAGCGAAGCGCCTTGTAAACAGCGGGCGAAGAGCGTTTGAAGGGCACGTACTCGCTGAAGGGCACAAGGTGCATCTTCGAGTAATATCGCTCTGTGCTTTGCCACGATCTGTCGAACCACAGGGCTGCGTTGCGTTTGAACCACAGGTCGCCGGCGTCAACGGGTGAGGGGTTGGGTTCCATGGCGATTGCGCCGACGACCACCGGCGCGTCGAGATTTTTTGAAAGCTCTCCGATCTTGCTCGCCTGGGGCCAAAGCGCCATGTCTATGTATCTCTTGAGCGTTCGGCGTCGCTGACTCATGCCCGGAGCCGACGTGCCTGTGAGGGCGTTGACGTGCTCGTCACTCAGTGTTGACACGTCAAGTGTGAGAAATTCCTTGTTGATACCGCTTGGGGCCATGGTCTCGGGCATGACAAGCAGGTCTATGCTCGCGCCGGTGAGTTTTCGTCCAAGGGTGAGGTGGCTTTCGAGGATATCCTCCGGGCTGTCGGATCTTCCGTGCAGCGAGATGGGGTGTGCCTGTTGCACCAGCGCGATTACAGGCCCGGGGGCGGTGGTGTTCTGTGACAGGCGGAATCGTCCATACGCCCAGAGTCCGGTGAAAACCAGGATCACGGTGGCGATTCCGACCTTGTATGACAGTCGGAATTTCACTTCCCCTTTCTTCCGCTTGAACATAGGCCCGGCGATGATGTCTCCAAGCAGGCCGCTGACCATCGCTATGAAGAATGACACGCCATACTGGCCGGTGATGTCGGCGATTTGTATCAATGTCGTCCGGCTGTGCATCGTCTGCGCGAGGTTGAACCACGGAAACCCGCTGAGCGTGTAGGCCCTTGCGTACTCAAGCGTGACCCACACCAGCGGAAGCATTATCCACATTGGCCAGCACCTGCGCATCGCCGATCGCAGCACGATTGCCGAGACCAGCCAGTACAGCGACAACACCACCAGCAGGGCGAAGTATCCCACCAGCGTCACCCACGTAAGCCAATACAGGCTCGCCGCCCAGAATATGGTTCCCGCCAGCGTCGCCCACAGAAGGCTCCATTTGGGGCGAAGCGGGTTGTCCAGCGCGCACAGCCACGGAACCATCGCCACGAAGCCCAGAAACCAGCAGTTGAACGGGGCGAACGATACCATCAACAACACCGCCGACAGAAGGTTCAGCAGGACGATCCCGCTGCGATGCTCAAGCCAGACGCGGCGTGTAACCAGTTCTTCGGGCGGGGGATAGTCGATTGGCAGCTCTGTTGCTCTGAGCACCCGGCCGTTGTGCGCGTGACACCTTTTGGGCATTATCACCCTCTTGGGTATTGTGGTAAAATTTGTGATGTGAACATTTGTGGTATTTTCCTGATGTGCGATGAGCCAGTCAAGTCAAACGTCCTTGCAAAGACTTGACATCCGACGCTGCGGCGACATAGTATATCGTCGATGCCAACGATGGCAGCAGATCGAGGTTGTTGATGGCAAGTCTGAGAAATCTGGCGGAACTGGCACAGGTATCCATTAGAACCGTTGCACGTGTGCTCAACAACGACGCCAACGTCCGGGCCGAAACAAGGACAAAGGTGCTCAAGGCCGTTGATGAACTGGGTTATCGCCCCAACCGCCTGGCACGCGGGCTCAAGAGGCAAAAAAGTTTCGAAATAGTGGTCATCCTGTCGAATTTTGACGAACTCCACATGGAAAAGGTTCAGGCGATGGAGGAGGTCTTTCGGATGCATGACTATTCGCTATCGATGGTCTTCGACAAAGACAATTCCTCCCGCGACGTGCCCAGGGCAATGGAAGATGTCTGCAACAGGCGTCCGGCGGGCGTTGTTGTGATGTCAAGACCGCTGGGCAAGTGCCGCATGTGGATGAATCGCCTTGAAGAAGAGGAGGTTCCGGTGATATTCGTCGATTCCGACAGCCCGGACGTGCCCTCACCCAAGGTCGATCGAGCGCGGGGGATATGCGACGCGGTGCTTCATTTATCCTCGGCCGGCAGAAAGCGAATCGCCTACGTCGGGCCTGCGAATTCGACGGGCAGAGGCAACTGCTCCCGCCTGCAAGGGTATATGAACGCGATGAAGATAATCGGTGGCGAACCTGTCATCGTCGACATAGCCATGCCGGGCGACATGTGGACGCTGGGGTATAACAGTGGTCGGGACTTCCTTAAACTCTCCCCAAGACCCGACGCGGTGCAGATGTTCTCGGATGAGATGGCTTTGGCGTTCATGGCGTGCATGCACGACCATGGTCTGCGGATTCCACAGGATGTCGCGGTGATGGGCTTCGACGACAGGCACAGCGCCAGGTTCAGCTATCCTCCGCTTTCAACCGTGCGTCAACCCAATGCCGAAATTGGCAGGTGCGTTGGAGAACTGCTGCTCAAGAAGATTAACAACAGTTGCGACGAGAAAGAAGATTTCTCGCCGCTGATCCCGCCCAGCCTGGTAATCCGCAGTTCGACGTGATGGCATTACATCTGGCGGAGGGGGCGTGGTAGTGGTATTTTGTTGGTCATGCGAGTTTGCGTTTCTTCAGGTCCTACGCGGGAACACATAGACCGGGTGCGGTTCATCACCAACGCTTCTAGCGGACGGATGGGCTTGGAGGTTGCCCTTTGCGCTCGCCAGAGGGGGCACGACGTGACGCTGGTGCTCGGGTGCGTGTGTGAGGATGTCGAAACATCCGCCCGCGACGCCGGCTGCGATGTGGTGCGGTTTGTAAGCGTTGACGATCTTCAGCACGCGTTGGAGGCCGAGTTTTCCCGCTGCGATGCATTAGTAATGTGCGCCGCGGTTGGAGATTTCCGCGTGGATGGGGCGGTGGATGGGAAAATTGCCCGCTCGCACGGGTCTGTGACCATTACTTTGGTGCCCACAGAGGATATTCTTGGCGGGTTATGCCGTCATCCTCACGAGGGAAAGGTTATTGTCGGATTCGCCGTGGAGGCGGGCGACCAGCAGACCTGCGTTGCCAAGGCCCAAGCGGAGCAGGCGAAAAAGGGCAGCGACTTTACGGTAGTCAACACGCCCCGGGCAATGGGCGCCCGGCACTCGGTGGCGTGCATCATTTCGCCTGAAAGGGTGGTTCTGCCGTGGGCGAGCAGGCCCAAATCTGAACTTGCTTTGGAGATTGTCAAGCTGCTTGAGTTGGAGAAAAGTTGATGCATAGTCCGATAACGTTAAAAATACGTCGGAAGCCGGGTTGTGAAGACCTGGGTCTGCCAAGGTACATGAGCGAGCACGCCTCGGGCATGGACCTGTACGCGGCCTGCGAGGGCGAAACAACCATCGCCCCCGGTGACATAAAGTTGATTCCCTGCGGGTTCTACATGGCGTTACCTGTCGGGTTCGAGGCGCAGGTCAGGGCAAGGAGCGGCCTGGCGTTGAAACACGGATTCGTGCTGCCCAACGCCCCAGGCACGATAGACGCCGATTACCGCGGAGAGATATGCGTGATCGCGGGCAACATCTCGCGCGAACCGTTCGTCGTTCAGCGAGGAATGCGAATCGCCCAGATGGTCATCTGCCCCGTCTGTCAGGCCAATACGCAAGAGGTGCGGGTGCTTGACGAAACCGCCCGCCAAGACGGCGGGTTTGGACATACAGGCTGACGTTGCAACATGTCGGCGAGCGGATGTTGAAGATCGACGACAAAAACTAACTTGCGGGATATTGCTACGGATGGCAAAGAGACAGGACAAAAATTCATCGCGGGAGCTTTCGCCTGACTGGCGGTTCATAAGATACTGCCTTGTGCTGGTGCTTGCGGGCATTATGGCGCTGGCGTGGTTGAGCATGATCACTTACTGCCCGCTCGATCCGCCCTCGCCTCACGTCCTCCCCGCGCAGGAACCCCAAAACGCTGCGGGAATCGTGGGTTCACACGTAGCTTATGCGTTGCGGTACTGGCTTGGCGCTGGTGCGTACACGGGTCTGGCGGTGATGAGCATCGCGGCAGTGGCGATGATGATGGGCGGGCGGATTTCTGATCTTCCCTGGCGCATCGTGGGGCTTGCACTGCTGGTGGTTTGCACAAGTTCGCTGGCGTACCTTGTCGCACCGGTTGGAGCGGACGACATCGCCGCAGGTTCGGTGGGAATCATAGGACTGGCGGTGGGGCGGTTCGTACTGGCGAGTTTCTCACGAAGCGGGGCGTTTGTTGTGGTGTCGTTCGCCCTTTGCGTTGGGTTGATGCTCACAGCGGACAACCTGATTGTTCGCCTCCCGGCTGCCATTAAGTGGATGTTTGGCGCGATGCTGACGCTGAAGACTTATTTTGCAAGGGCGATAGCGTATGTAAGGTCGATTCGTTTGCGTCATGAGGATGATGTCGAGACCCAGGCGGATCTGAAGGCGCAGAAGAAGGCTGAGAAAAAGGCCCTCAAGGAAGCCCGCAAACAGGCACGCAAGGAAGCGCAAGAGCTCAAAGCCCAGGCCCAGCGAGAGAAATGCCAACAACCTCCCGCTCCCGCTCCCGTGCCGGCGCCAGTTCCTCCCCCGGCTCCTGCGCCGGTGGTTCAGAAGTCAGCCCCCAAGCCTGCACCTAATCCGCCATCCGCGTGCAAGGCAAGGCCGTCGTCGTCGAAGGGTGGGGCGTTTGAGATTCCCTCGGCTGACCTGTTGGCAGCCCCCACAGGCGGGTACAGTCAGGTGCAGGAGCAGCAGGCAGCCCGCAATCACGCGTTGCTTCAGCAGACGCTTACCGACTTCAACATCGCCGCCGAGGTGGTGGGTTATCAGACCGGCCCGGTGATTACGTTGTTCGAGCTTTCGCTTGCGCCCGGTGTGAAGGTGGCTGCGATACAGAACCTTTCAACCGACATTGCCCGTTCGCTTGCCGTGCCCGGTGTGCGAATAGTCCCGCCGAGGTTCGGCAAAGACACCATCGGCGTTGAGGTTCCCAATCTTGACAAAGAGACGGTTCGCATACGCGAGCTGATGAACATGAGCCCCAACGCCCTGAAGGAAAAGTTCCTTCCTCTGTACCTGGGCAAGGACGCCGGGGGTGGTGCGATTGTCGCCGATCTGGCGGGCATGCCTCACATGCTCATCGCGGGCACGACCGGGTCGGGAAAGAGCGTGTGCATCAACACCATCATCATGTCGCTTCTTTTGACTAAGTCGCCCCAAGAGGTGAGGTTCATCCTGGTAGACCCCAAGATGGTCGAGATGGCCGCGTTCGAGAACATTCCGCACCTGCTTTGTCCCATCGTCAACGACATGCGCCGCGCGGAGGATATTCTCGAATGGGCAGCCGTCAAGATGGACGAGCGCTACGAGCTTCTCAAAGAAGCCAACGTCAAGAATATCGCCAGCTTCAACCGGCTTGGAGCGGACGAGATATACAAGCGTTTCGAGGTGGAAAGCGACGAGGAAAAGGCCCGCATCCCCACCCGCCTGCCATATTACGTGATCATCATCGACGAGCTTGCCGACCTGATCATGACTGCCGACAAAGAAGTCGAAGCCCACATCATCCGCATCGCCCAGAAGGCACGTGCGGTGGGCATACACCTGATACTCGCCACGCAGCGCCCCAGCGTCAACGTGGTTACGGGGCTCATAAAATCCAACATGCCTTGCAGGGTGAGCTTCCGCGTCGCAAGCAGGCAGGAAAGTCGAATCGTACTCGACCAGAACGGCGCCGAGGTGCTTCTTGGGCAAGGCGACATGCTGTTCCTCCAGCCCGGAACCTCCAGCCTGGTTCGGGCGCAGGGAACGTTCGTTGACGACAGCGAAATCAAGGCAGTCGTAACCGAGCTTCGCAAGGTCGAGCCTCAGTACAACACCGAGCTGATGAAGTTGGGTACGGTCTCCACCGAAGGCGTCGTCGAAAAGGATGAGCTTTTCGACAAGGGCGTCGAGATCGTCCTTGCCAGTCAGCGTGGCAGCGTTTCGTTGCTTCAGCGCCGGCTCGCGATAGGCTACAGCCGGGCCAGCAGGATCATCGACCAGATGGCGCAGGCGGGGCTTCTGGGCGAATACAAGGGTTCCCAGGCTCGGGAATGCCTTCTCACTCTCGAAGACTGGCACTCCATGAAGAACAGCATTGACGCCGATGTCTCCGGCGAATCTGCAGCCAATGGAGAGGGAATGTCCGTCTAACGTCCAATCGTCTGTCAACGTGACATCAGAACCTGTCAAAATCGACAGTGGGCGCTGTTTTGTTGCGGGTCAATGGGCACAGCCGCTTCCAATTCCGACGCCGCCTTTATAGCATGTGGCGATGAACCTTAACGAAGATCACAGGCGACGACACACACTGGTGCCACTGACCATGTTCGTCATCTTTTTTCTGATGGTTGGACTGGCGTGGTTAGTCGTAGGCGTCAGGCAAGCGCCATCGCGCGAGGGCAGGGCGATTCTCTCGGCTATACGGGACAACGGGCTTGCCCATTACTGGGGCGAGAACTGGGCCCAACAATACATTCATCGCTCCACCTCGGGGCGTGAGATGGGCGGAATTCGCCTGCAGGCGAGTGTTGATGACGAGGGCGTATGGCAAGGCCTGGAAGAGTGGGTCATTCCGGAATGGCAATTGCGGGCGGCGGTGCAGTGGAAGAGCAGTAATGACGCGGCACAGGGAGTATATCGTGGGCAGGTGCTTTCCCCCGCGAGGAGCGACGTGCAGGTGATTTACGAGGGGCGAGAGCTGAAAGTGGTCGATAACCTTCGCCAGGCTGTGTTGACTGTCACCGCCGGGGAGAACTTTCTGCCATCGCCCCTGCAACGCATCGCCATGATCGAGGTGTTCCGCCGGGGCAAGCCCGCAAGGTTCGACATTATCTCTTATCAGTCGCCCGTGACGCACCCGGCGACCATTTTCGGCAGCGTGTTCATGACGCCGGGCGAATCCAGCGTTACTGTTCTACACTCCGGGCAAATGGGTGGCTTCGAGAGGGTGTACCATTTCGACGACGAGGGCCAGGTCGAGCGAATCGATATGGAAGACGGAAGCTCGCTCATTCGCGTGCCGCTGCCCGCCCCGGCCCCGACGCGGGCGTCTGTTCCCCTTGACGCCGCGTGATGCGATGACCCTCCATCGTTGACTCGTCGTACAATACCCGGTAGCGTTTCTCATATGGCAAAGACACTGTACATAATCGACGGGCATTCAATGATATACCGGGCATACTACGCACGTGCGCCCAGGTTGACCAGCCCTACGGGTGAACCCACCAACGCGACGTACGTGTTCTGCCAGCAACTTCTGACCTTCCTGTCGAAGAAGAAGCCCGATCTGCTCGCCATGGCCGCCGATGGGCCTATCGCGATGCTCAAACGCAAGAAGCAGTACGCCAACTACAAGGTCTCACGCAAGCCCATGCCCAGCGACCTTCCACCACAGGTCGAGCGCATAGCCGACATCGTCGCACAGATGGGCATCCCGGTGCTTCAGATTCCCGGATACGAAGCCGACGACATAATCGCGACGATGGTCAAACGGTTCGCTTCACACAATGTAGACGTGGTGATGATTTCGAGAGACAAGGACCTTGACCAGGTCGTAGGCCCCAACAGCGTCCTGTACGACCCGATGAAGGATGAGACCCTCGATGCCCAGACGCTGCGCAAGCAAAAGGGATATGGTTCTGATAAGGCGATCGAGGTGCAGACCCTAACTGGCGACAGCACCGACAACATCCCTGGCATTCCCGGTGTGGGACCCGTCAAGGCTGCAAAACTTATCGAGCAGTTCGGTAGTGCCGATGAGGTTGTCAAACACGCCGATGAGCTTACGCCAGGCTTGCGCAAGGCGATTGTCGAAAACGCCGACAACATTCCTCTTGCCCGCAGCCTCGTCACGCTCGACACCGATGTGCCGCTCGATCTGACACTCGACGCGTTAAGGTTCGAGGGTATACGGGGTGAGGTGGTCAGGCCTATCTTCGAGGAGCTTGGCTTCGACAGGCTGCTGGATCAACTCGACAGGATGGGCGTCGGACATCCCGCGCCGACCGAGGGGGCGCCAAGCAGGCGGGCATTTCCCACCTCGCTGTTCGACCAGGCGGACGAACAGGCACCGACACCCCAACCAAAGGGCGAAGCGGGCATGACCTGCGCGAAAGATTTTCAATATCAACTTGTGGACACATCGACAAAATTGGATGGGGTGGTCTCGCGAGTCTCCCAGGCAAAGCGAATCTCGTTCGACGTCGAAACCACCTCTACCGACTCGATGCGTTGCGAGCTTGTGGGTATATCGCTGGCATGGAACGGCGGGAGCGCCGTGTACCTGCCCATCAAGGGTCCGCTTGGTTCGTGCTGCCTCGATCTTGACGAGGTTAGACGCAAGATTGGCCCGATTCTCGCAAATGAGACGATCGAGAAGATCGCCCATAACGCCAAGTTCGACATGATGGTGCTGGCGAATGTGGACATTCCCGTGGGCGGGCCGATATTCGATACCATGGTCGCCGCGCACGTGCTTGATTCCTCCAGGGCGACTTTCAAGCTTGAACCGCTGGTGGCCGAGTATGTCAACCACCGCTGCATTCCGATAAGCGACCTTATCGGGCGGGGAAGGAACCAGATCACCATGGACCGTGTCCCGATGGATCGCACCGCCATCTACGCAGCCGAGGACGCTGACGTGACGCTTCGACTCAGCGACGCGCTGCGAGGGCGACTTGGTGAGCAGGGGCTTGCCGAACTCATGACGAACCTCGAAATGCCCCTTCTTCGCGTGCTGGTCGAGATGGAACTCACGGGCATTCGAGTCGATCCCGATGCGCTCGTGGGGCTCGAAGAGGATATGTCCGAACAGGCGCAAGATCTTCGCCTACGGATCATTGAATGCGCGGGTAGAGACTTCAACCCCGACTCCCCAAAACAGTTGGCAACGGTGCTGTTCGAGGATCTTGCCCTGCCGGTGGGGCGAAAAACCCCCACAGGCCCGAGCACGGATTCATCGGTGCTCGAAGAGCTGAGCGCCCTGCACGAGCTGCCCGCGCTGGTGCTGGAATACCGCAAGCTCACCAAGCTGCTAGGTACCTATCTTGGTTCACTGCGGGAGTGCATCCATCCCGAAACGCGGCGGGTGCACACGAGCTTTCACCAGGCGGGAACTGTCACGGGAAGGCTTTCGAGCAGCGATCCGAACCTTCAGAATATCCCCATTCGCACCGAGCTTGGCAGGCGCATCCGCGGAGCGTTTGTCGCCGATCCCGGCTGCGTGCTGATGTCTGCCGACTATTCGCAGGTCGAGCTTCGCATGCTTGCCCACTTCTGCGGCGATGAGCTTCTACGCAGTGCGTTCGAACGCGACCTCGATATTCACGCCGCCGTCGCCGCCGAGGTGTTCGGTGTTCCTCTTAATGAAGTTACGTCCGAGCAGCGTTCGCGTGCGAAAACGGTGAATTTCGGCATAATTTACGGTCAGACCGCTTTTGGTCTGGCTCGAACGCTGGGCATTGGCAGGACACAGGCGCAGGAATTCATCGATGCCTACCACCATCGCTTCCCACGCATAGAGGAGTTTCTGCAAGAGTGCATCCGTCACGCCAAGAAGTACGGGTATGTCACGACGATTCTAGGGCGCAGACGCAGTATCACCGGCCTGCACGCCGGGAACCCGCAGGAGCGATCCGCAGCCCAGCGCCTTGCGATAAACTCGGTCGTTCAAGGATCCGCTGCCGATCTCATCAAGCAGGCGATGCTCAACATCGACCGTCAAATCAAGGCACGCTCCATGCCCGCCAAAATGCTGCTTCAGATTCATGACGAACTTCTGTTCGAAACCCCTGAAGACTCCATCGACGCCCATCGCGAGATGATCGTCCACGAAATGACCTCCGCCATCAAGCTATCCGTCCCGCTCAAGGTCGATGTAAACATCGGCAGGAACTGGATGGAGGCGAAATAACACCCCATTGGTATACCATTTCAAAATAGATTAACGTCGAGGCTGACTCGAAGGCAAATTGTGGCAACTCTTTGTGCAAAAATCAGTTACAGCTAATAGGGCTTTTGTCGTCAGGGCCTTGGTGCCCACCAGCGAGCGATGCGTTGTGCTGGATGTTCCGGCTGCAACCGACAGCGCCTGCGAACGAGCCCTCTGCGCCCT
>CAZWAT010000054.1:0-14539 GCA_964632015.1 uncultured Planctomycetaceae bacterium | reverse complement strand
GCGAACCTGTTGAGCAGCGTCATCGCAAGACGGGCATTGTGGGCGTCGGCGACGAGTAGAATTTTCTTTGGGCCGGGGCTGTGGGACTCGACGGAGCGAATAACCTCCATCGCGGCTGAGGTGATGTTATCGCCCGGGACGGCGTGACGGATGACAACCCATTCATCGTCCAGTGGTGGGGCGATGTCGCCGAGTACCACCGCCAGCGATGACGCGTCGCGGGTGTCGGTGGGCACGACGACCTGTCCCGCCTGGCCGTCCATGAAGCACATCAGGCACATCGTGGCGATGACGAACAGAGATCTGTTGACGGTTATCATCGTGTAGCTCCTTCGTCTCAAGGGTGCGGGTTGGCGGCTCTTATGTCAAGCGGCCGATAGCGAGGCAGCGACATCAACCCGGCCCATGACGCGTCGCGGTAAGGTTGAAATCATGCGGCGATTTGTCCGCTTCGCACACCACAACGCCGGATTCCACAAGCGTGTCCCAGTGTTTTTCGTTGAAGATGCAACCCGGGTCGCCCGCGTGCAGTTTACCAAAGTATGCGTCCGCCCGCGCGCGACAACCTCCGCAGTAATTCTTCAACGCGCAAGCGCCGCAATGGTGCAGCCGGCGATTGCGGTCGTTGAGAATGTCCCAGAAGACGCTGTTGCGGAAGATGTCGATGAACTGAGTCTGGCGGATATTTCCCATGACGCGGTGGGGCAGGTAGACGCACGGAGTGACGTTTCCGTTGGGTTCGACGCAGACGTATGTTCTTCCCGCGCCGCACCCGCCGAGGTATTTGGCGACCACTCGCGCCTTGACGCCGCTTCCGCTGCCCGCGTGCGAGCAACTCACCCGCCCGTCTTCCAGTGCCGCCCCGGCGAGGCAAACCCTGCCCAGTTGAGGCGCGGTGGAGATGACGCCTATTCCATCTTCCTGCATGTGTCGGTTGAGCAACGCCAGAAGCTCTTCCCGCTGGCGGGGGGATATGTCGCCGCTGACCATTTTCAAGCCCCTGCCGACGGGAATGAAATTGAAATGCGCGAAGCAGCCGGCGCCTATCTCGCGTGCGAACTCGATCATGTCTTCGACTTCGTGATAGTTGCCCTGGTGCACACACATGGCGATTCCGAGCCTGAGCCCCTCAGTCGATGCGACGATGCGCGCTCCTTGCACCGACTTTTCCCACATTCCCTCGACGCCGCGAAAGGCGTCATGTCGCTGGGGGTCAACGCTGTCCAGCGATATCTCGACGTATCTCAGGCCCGCGTCGGCGAGGTTGTCGGCGAGTTTTTCGGTCATCGTCGTGCCGTTGGTCGCCAGCGTGGTATGCATACCATACTGTTTTGCCCGTTTGAGCACGCTCAGCAGGTGCGGGCTTATTGTCGGCTCGCCGCCGGATAGCGCGAGCATGGGCATATGCGACGCGCCCATCTGGTCTACGAGGTCGAGTTTTTCTTCGAGCGTAAGCTCGTCGTCCAGTGCCGAATGTTCGCTGTCCTGGTAGCAATGCCTGCACGCGAGGTTGCACCTGTTGGTGAAGTTCCAGACCGCGAACAGCGGGGTCGAAAATTTCTGCGGCGTGGTCAGGCCGAACTCGTTGATGGATCTCGCCACCACGACCAGTCCCCGCGTGGTGGGGCGGTGCCGGGCGATCTTGTTCTTAAAATCCTCGACGCTGGTCTTGCCCCTCATGTGGTCGATGAATTTGTGCACGGGCCAGTACAGCATCCGTCGCAGGGCAGGGGTGTCGGGGTTGCGGTAGCTTTCGATGATCCGCTCGAGCGGGGTCGTGCCGTCTTTGGCGCACCTGGCGAGCAGGCCGAGCAACCATCGCAGCGGTTTTTTTGCCAGCCAGTCCTCAAGCGGGTGATGATATTCAAGTTGAAGCACACGCGGGGTGGCGTCGTCGTGTTCTCTTCCCTCGCCATTGACGTACTGGGCGCTGGTGATGTACCCGTCGTCGCCAGGTCGGCCTGTGTCGGGTGGAACGTCGAACTCATGTTCGTATTGTTTTCCGATGGCTGCGGCGGTGGTGTTCTCGCCGGGGGCGGTATACGAGCGGTCCTCGGGTCGAGATGTCATGCAGGCTCCTTCCAGGCAGACTCTACCAGGCGTCGGTATTCGGGTCCGCAGTTGTACGCACAGAACGGAAAGACCCCCGCGGGCGTCGAGTAAAGAATAACGCACCTCTTGACCCGCTCGACGTCGTAGTTGTAGCGGTCTTGAAAATGCATGCCCGCGCACAGTAGCGTGCGATAGGTAAGTGTTTCTCCGGCGCCTCTTCCGACGTTCTTGTCAAGCAGCCCTTGCAGCGAGCGTATGAACCGCCTGAGGGTCAGGCCCGGAGGGGCTTGTTCCTTGTTGAAGTGTCGCTTGAACATCCTTAGCGTCCTGAGCCGGTCGAGTTTCGTCGCCTTGCCCCGCGCGTTGATGCGTCGGGCGATCGAGTTCATCTCGGTGAACATGCCCTCGACGTCGATCACCCTGGGGAACGGATACGCCTTCCCCTCGGGGCTTACCAGAAAATACGTTCCAAACGCGCAATCGGGATGACAACTTGGACGGATTTTCGGTTTTCCGCTGAGCGCCTCAAGAATCTGCGCCAGCGGCACGACAACGCTCAACGGGAACATATCGCGAAGCGCGCTTGCGCCAGAGGCTTCGGCGATGTCGTTACCAAGGTCGCCAAGTGTATACCTGCGGGCCTTGAGTTCGGTGGGGTCAATTCGTCCGGTGAAGCTGACAGGCTGATAGCTGATGCCGCTGATGACGTCGATGTTCTCGATTGCGAAGTTGAAGATATCTTTGACCTGATGGTCGTTTATGCCCTTGAGGATTGTCGGTACGAGGCAGATTTTCATGCCCGTTCGTCGGCAGTTCTCGATGGCCTTTAGTTTCTTGCTCCACAGGTTGGGGTAGTTGCGGGTGTGCTTGTGCGGTTCGTCACCTACCCCGTCGAACTGAAGGTATATCGTGTGCAGCCCCGCATCGACGCATTTTCGCGCGAAGTCCTCGTTCGCCAGGGTAATCCCGTTGGTGGCGATCTGTATGTGCGAAAAGCCCATGTCCTTGGTGGTCGAGATAATCCGAAGGAAGTCCGGGTGTATGGTGGGCTCTCCTCCGGTGAACTGCACCGCGGTGCAGGGTGTGGGGCGAAGATCCCGCAGCACCTGGAGTTGGCGGACGATCTGGTCGTAATCGCCTTCGCAGACTTTTCCGGTGACACCGGCGTTGGCGAAGCAGATGGGGCATCGCATGTTGCAGCGGTTCGTAAGGTCGATCTGTGCCAGGCAGGGGCTTGAAAGGTGCTGATTGCACAGGCCGCAGTCGCTGGGGCAGTCCCGCCCGCCGGTGATCTGGGGGAACCTCTGGCCGGGGTGTTCCTCGAAGCTCCACCAAGCCGCCTTGCTGTACAGAAGCACGTCGCTGTTGACGCAATCGACAAAGTACCCATGCTCGGGGCAGGTTTTTTCGATCATCACCGCCCCGTCCTTAACGAAATACCGACCAAGGATGATGGCGGAGCATTCGGGGCAGAGTGTTTCGACTGTTCGTGGAAGTCGTCGAATGACTGGCTTTATGCGGGTGTGATGAAAGGTATCTTTTGCGCTTCCGGGCACGTCGCTGGTGGCGTCGCTCCAGATGCGATCGTGGTGAACCTCCATCCGAGGGCCGCAGACGCTGCAACGATAGCGAAGAACCACCTGCGAATGATGTCTCTCGAAGCACGCGTCAACCACCTGCCCGCAGGTTGGGCATGTTGCCCTTGTTTCGACGGGCAGCTTGTCCCAGTGCTTGCGAAACCTTCTCATTTCCCGTTTGAACGCGCCCAGCGTCTCGGCCTGGGTATCGGGTTCGACGGGCGTGGATCTGATTTCCTCGGCGGTTTGTCTCATCGATCTATCCCCGGCCCATGGGGCACTTTTATTCTTTAAAATAACTGGGGTATCGCCTGGTAACAGTCTTGCGTTTCTGATAGCTCTGGGCGAGCTCCATGAAGATATCGAGGTCGCGTTCCATGTTCGAGCTGCTCGCGTCGAAGTAGAAGTTGCGAATAGGCATGTTGTCGCAAGCTTGGGCGACCTTGTGATAAACAGCCTCGCTGACAATGCCATTCATGCAAGAGAATGGGCTAATGTCTATGATTCCATCAATTCCCATGCTGTGCAGATAGAAGGTCTTGCCCACAGACAATGCCATTTCACCCAAAGCCCCGTTTGCGGGAAGGTACGGCCAGCCTGGTTTGAGAACCTGACTGTAGACATCATGAGGCTCTTCGTAGCCGATGAAATCCTCGGCGAACGGCGCGAGAATACGATGCTCGTCGGATCGTTGAATCTTGTTTTTGATAATCGCCCCGAGCATTTGTAGCGAGAAGGTTCTTCCGTCTCTGCGAAGCAGCGCCTTCTGTGACCAGTTGGTGTACCAGACCCATTCTGTCACGTCGCTCATCCACGCCTCGCCACCGTGATCTTCGATCTTGCGAACCGCCTCGTAGTTGCTGAACGTGTTGAGCCTGCAGAAAATCTCGCCCACCACGCCGATGAGCGGGCGATCTTTGACGTACTTTGCCTTGATATTGCGGAACAGTTCCCGGCATTTGAGCATTGCCTCTTCGAGCGCCTTCATCTGCTCGGCGCCTTTGAGTTGCGGGTTCTCCAGCACCGCCTCGATGAGTTCCATCGATTTGGCGTATGCGGCGTCGCTTTGTCCGGTATTGACTTCGTAAGGGCGTGTCTTCAGCAGCATTTTGCGAAGCACGTCTCCGGCGACAAGGCCTCTCCACAGCGATCGCATCATCACGGTGGTGTTGCCCGCCAGACCGTCGTAACTATTCTTGCTTGACGGGCTGACTATGGGCACGTCCTGGTAGCCCATTTCATCCAGCACTTTGCGCATGAGTGGGGCGTACTGACCGAAACGGCAGGGACCCTCGGCGGTTGGCATGAAAAACGCGTGTTTTGCCGGGTCGAAATCGTCGGCGTGGACGATCCTCATGAAGTCGCCCATGGTGACTTTCTGTGGGTAACACTCCTCGCCGCTGGAGTAAAGTCCTCCCAGTTCCAACGTCGATTCGTCCGACGGTGGGGTCACGCGTGATTCAACTCCGTTAGCGCGAAAGACTGCCGCCATCATTCTCGCCCCGATGTGCGTCATGCGGGGTATCCATAGCGTTCGCCCTTTTAACCGGCTGTCGGAATCAGTTGCTGGCATATGTCCCAACTCAATTGTAGGTTAACCTATTTTACAAGCTTGGCCCGGGCCTACTGTCCGGGGCCTTGACGGTACACACCTCGCCCACACAGGCGCGGGGGTATGGTTTATACCGAAACGAGCGGATTTGCAAGCAGCTTCCGCACGGCTCGGTCCGGTGAGTCGATCCTTCTATGTGGCGGTATTGCATGACGATGTGCCGTCGCGTACCATGTGCCACAAGAGGTGAGCAATGGACCTGATCGTCGGGAAATCTCCTAACCTGCACGGCTCGGTGAAGATACCGCCGAACAAGAGCCATTCTTTTCGCGCCATGATAATGGCATCGCTTGCCGAAGGCACCAGTCGGATCATCTCCCCGGCGATATCCAACGACTGGATGCTCGGTGCCGAGGCGATGGAGATGTTCGGCGCGCACGTCGAACCAAAAGCCCAGGGCGTGTGGGAAATCACCGGCACGGGTGGAAAGCTCAATACGCCCGAAGACATCATCAATTGCGGGAACAGCGGCATTATCCTTCGCTTTTTCACGGCGATGAGCGCCTGTTGCGAAGGATATACCATACTCACCGGCGACCACTCGCTCAGGCATATCCGTCCTTGCCAACCCTTGATCGACGCGTTGTCGTCACTGGGGGCGTGGGCGGTCAGCAGCAAGGGTGACGGGCACGCGCCGCTGATCGTCAGGGGAAGGCTAAAGGGAGGAAGCGCCGAGATCGACGGTACAGACTCTCAACCTGTCTCGGCCCTGTTGATGGCGTGCTCGCTGGCCGAGGCGCCCACTGACCTTATCGTGCACAACCCGGGCGAAAAGCCATGGGTCGGCGTTACGTTGGAATGGCTTAAAAGATGCGGCGTGGAATTCAGTAACCAGGATTATTCTCACTACCGCGTCAGGGGAAGGTCGAAATGGCAGGGGTTCGAAGCCGCCATCGCTCTTGACTGGTCGGCTGCCCTTTACCCGATAGTCGCCGCGCTCATCACCCCCGACAGCGAGGTGCACATCCCCGGCATGAACCTGGACGATTCGCAGGGCGACAAGATCGTTGTGGACGTGCTTCGCAAAATGGGAGCGGATATCCAGGTGCGAGATGGCGTGGTAATCGCGCGTTCCAGCACGCTCGAAGGAATGACCATCGACTGTAACGACTTCATCGACCAGTTCATGCTGCTGGCGGTAGTGGGGGCCTGCGCACAGGGCCAGACCGTGCTTACAAACGCCTCCATCTGCCGGCAGAAGGAGTGCGACAGGATCACCGAAGTCACAAAAGCGCTCAAGTCGATGGGGGCCGACGTTCAGGAAAACCCCGACGGGCTCAGGGTGAGCCACAGTCAGCTTCACGGCGCACGCATCGACAGTTGCGACGATCACCGGATGGTGATGACCATGGCCGTTGCCGCGCTGGCGGCGGATGGAGATTCGATCATCCACAACACAGACTGCGTCAAGAAGACATTTCCCGCGTTCGTCGAGCAGATGCGCGGGCTCGGGGGCGACTTCCAGACGCGTTGAGAAATCACGTCATCGGCTTGAGGTTGTGTTTTTTGCGGATGTCCTGAGCCGCGGTAAACAGATGCCTGTCCTGGCTGAGCACCTTCGTGAAGTTCGATGTGGTTATTCCCAATACCGTCGCAGCCGTCGAAAGCTGACCTTCCACCGCGTCGAGCACGTCAAGAAGATACGCCCCGACCGACCAGAACCGGTGGTCTTTGCTGCCAATCGCCAGGCGCTTCGTGCCCTTGACATCGCCTCCGCGAGCGATGAACAGACACTGGGCAACTGTCGCGGGAGGGGGTTGATGAGGGTCGACCGGTTTTCGTATCCGGCAGGCAAGGTTCATCCTCAACCGACGCAGCGCGAGGGCCTTGTTCTGGTGCTGCGAACGCGAATCGTCACCGTGGGACGATACGCCCGTCGAACGGTGTTCAAGACGAACCGCTGACGAAACCTTGTTGCGATGCTGACCGCCCGGACCACTGGCCTTGTATATGTGAACGGCGCATTCCTTGAGCAGTTGATCGTCGGGAAGCTCGATGTCGTCTCTTGCGTCGCTGATGGATGGCTCCCTCAGGCTGAGATTTTCTCTGTGACGGGTAGTTCGCCTTGGACCCGTGGAGCGCGGAGGCGCGTTTCCAGGCGAAGCGCCCCGGCTGCGGCGATCAGACCGAAAAGAAAGATTCGCCACATTCCATCTATTGTAAGGTGCTTGATCCAATCGGCATCCTTGACGTCCAGCCACCAGTTGAGCCCCAGGCGAGCCCCGGTTGATACAATCGCCATAACCAATGCCGACTTGAGAACCAGCAACATTCTGCGTTGCAGCGTCAGCGAACCCGCCCAGAGAGTCGTCAGCGAGCCGAACACGGCAGGAATGAGAATCACCGCCCACCAGATGTTTTTAAGCGTTGGAAGCGTTCCGTAGATGTGGAAGCTGGCAAGTTCGACAGCCGACACTGCAATCGCACATGCCACCGCGATGGGCAGGGCGTGAATGGTTCGTTCATTGAGCGTCCGGCGGTGTTGGGCGACCTCGTTCATTCGTCTTCGCACGGTCAGCGGGCGGTTGTAGAACAGGTCGAACGTGGCGTGTTCGGGCAGTGCGCCATGCTCTCCGAACACCGGAATGATATGCACGGCCCCGGTTGACCAATGACCGGCCATGAACCGCGCGAGATTGGGATACCTGTAGGCCATTTGTATCGGAAACGCCAGGTACCCGATGTATTTGAAGAACCCCAGGAATATCGCGATGTTGTAATCCCTGATATTTCTCTCTCGAATCGCCAGGTACACCACGTATGATCCCCGCGCGATCGAGCCCGGCGAGATGGGTATCACCTGGAAGATGGCGACGGTTGTACCAATGATGGCCATTGATTCGTGCATTCCGCCCCCGTGCCGCACCGCAAGGTAGATCCCCAGTATCACCGAGACGAGCTGGGTAATCGGGGCGGTACACACGTGCACAGCCAGCGCCTTGAGGTACTTCTGAATGTAATCGTCATCAAGCTGGTTGCGAATGTCGCGGGCCTCGTCCTGGGTGAGCATTCCCTTGTCGAGCCCGCTGTCGATCATGTCCCTCATCCACTGCTGTCTGGCGTCTGCGTTGAAGTAAAGCTTCACGGGCCTGACGAAGACATATCGCATCGCGTTTCGGAACGCGTTCAAATCGGTCAGCCACTTGTGCAGGAATACCGGTAGGAACGAAAGCGGTATTTCCAGCATTGCCCGCCACGGCGCGTCCGCAAGGCGCATGGCGCGCTGTCGGGAGATTCTGCCCTTTCTGTGCCACTTGATAATTTTCTCGTAAAGGTGCCCGCGGATCGCACGACCCATGTAGTTGGCGCTGGTGAGCATTCTGGCGTAATGAGCCCGCAGGTCTGCCCGTCCCAACAGGGTCTGCATCTTCCTGCCCAGCAGGGGGATGACACCCAGCATGGCGAACATGAATGTCCTGAGCCTGCTTCGTTTCATCGCCGCGTCTGTGGAGGTGTCTGTGATGTTTCGCACCTTCCAGCTTTCGACCGCCGCGTCTGAAATTCCCCTCCACAGCCTGGCGTCATGCAACAGCCGGACGTGGTTATGAGTCACGTCTATCATGCTGTCGCGGTAGACGCGTTCGCTGTTGAGCAGTTCTTCGGTCGCCTCTGTGAGATCGGCGAACTCTTCGTGGTGCTTTTCGATGAAGCGTTTGAACCTCGCGATGTCCGGCCTATCGAACTGGACGAGGCTGCCCCTGGCGATACCCTTGAATATGAGCGCCACGTCGCCGGGACTCATTGGTAGGAAGGGCAGCAGGGCGAGCCCCGCGCGGAAATCCATCGCCGTCAGGCCCGCACAGGGGTCGTCTTCGGTGTTGGTTCGTTTGAATACGTTTGGTTGGCTCTTGCAGGTCCACCAGTAATATTGTCTTGCGAATTCGGGCGCTCCCATCTCGTGGAGCATCTTCACGAACTCGTCCATGAACACTTTTTTGCTGAGGTACTCGGAACTTGGCCCGCTGCATTTCCCTTGACGGATTTTTTCGAGGCGGGCCTTTCTGGAATCCACCTGGTCGTCGGCCTCGAAGCGCCAGTTTCTACCCTCAACCCACTCGCTTATCTCGCCATAACTACCAATCTTCGCGTCGGCGAATGTCGCGTGGATATCCTTCACCGCCTGCTCCGAACCGAATTTGAGTTGCGCAGCGCGACGAATAAGCTTCTGCCACAGCGCCCCGGCTCTGGCGGCGGCGTGATTGACCTGCCCCGAAAACGGACTCTGAAAACCCACCTTGTATATCGCGTCACGAAAAATCCTGCCCCCGCGCGATGGAGGTACAAGAATCTTCATGGCGTAGCGTTTGCCGACCTCCAGGCCTCCGCAAGGCCCGGTGAGCGACGTGACCACCACTCGATAAACCTGCCCGGCGAATCCTCCACCGATGAACTTGTCGACCGTCAGCGTCACGTTTGCCTTGTCGGGGGGCGTAACGCCCGTCATGTCGTATGACAACTCGGTGCCTGCGTCGTAATGATCGACCCGCAACGGGCGCAGCAGGTCACAGGCGGCGAATTTGTCCGCAAGCTCGCGACAGACATCTGGTGAGTATTCTGGCATCGGTTATTCCTGGTGGCTGATATTCCATATATATCGGCCTGGTCCACGCCATATTACCGAAAATAACACCGAGAACGATGATTAACTACGATCGCCCTGCCCATGCGCATCGCGCATATGCGCAGAAAAGCGGGCCTCCTGCCTGGCAAAAGGCCCGATATATGATACCAATCGTCGAGGCCCGTCGTGCAGACGTTAATGCTCCACGGGCTCGCCAAGAATCTGCATCAGTTCGGCGACTTTCGCCCGCATCGCCTGCTCATCGGGGGCTTCGAGGGTCAGTCGCAGCAGCGGTTCGGTGTTGGAAGGCCTCAGATTCAGCCACCAGTCCTTGTACGTGCACGACACGCCGTCGAGATGGTCTATCTGGGCGTCGGAATACTTCGCCTCGACCTCTTTCATCTTCCCTGCCTTGTCGTCCACCTCGAAGTTTATCTCGCCGCTGTGGCTGTATCTCTGCAAGGGGGCGATCATCTCGCTGAATGGTTTGCCCTGGGAGGCGATCACCGTCACGGCCGTGGCGAACGCTATCGCGCCGCTGTCGCAGTTGAAATTGTCGCGGAAGTAGAAATGTCCGCTCAACTCTCCACCGAAAACTCCATGTCCATCGGCAAGGGTCTTCTTCATGAAGGCGTGTCCGACGCGTTCTCGTCTGGGAACGCCTCCCGCCGCTCGAATTTCCTCGGCGACCACCTGCGAACTGCGAAGATCGTACACCACCATCGCGCCTGGCGAATCCTTCAAGAAGTGCCTGCACAGAAGCGCTGTCATCAGGTCGCATCGAACGGTCTGGGCCTTTTCGTCAACGAACATGCACCTGTCGGCGTCCCCGTCGAGGCAGATGCCCAGGTCCGCGCCTTGTTCAAGCACCGCGTCCTTGAGCTGCTGAAGATTCGCCTCGACAAGCGGGTTTGGCGGGTGGGCGAACCCCTTGCCTATCTCGAAATTGAGCGGAATCATGTCGATATCGGCGTCTTCGAAGATTTTGGGCATCATCTTTCCGCCCATCCCGTTGGACGCGTCCACCACAACCTTGAGCCTGCGGGGGGGCTTGAAG
The DNA here is from genome assembly GCA_964632015.1 of uncultured Planctomycetaceae bacterium. Classification (GTDB taxonomy): domain Bacteria; phylum Planctomycetota; class Phycisphaerae; order SM23-33; family SM23-33; genus JAAYCO01. The sequence continues at coordinate 3,680 of CAZWAT010000054.1, read as the reverse complement.
AACTTCAGCACGTGCTGGCGGTACTCGTTCCACAGGTCGACCTTCTGGGTCGGCGCCAGCGACGCGCCGGGGGGCATGCGCCGAAGCGTGCTTACGAGCCTTTTGATTTCCTTCAGTCCCGTGTCTTGCCCGATGGGTCGGGCCTTGGCGCCCGAAATCTTGAAACCATTGTATTCAACCGGGTTATGAGAGGCGGTAATCTGTATTCCGCCACAGGCGCTCATGTGATTGATGGCGAAATAGACCATGGGCGTGTCGACCATTCCTATGTCTATCGCTCCGGCGCCGCTTGAGCTTATCCCCTCGACAAGCGCTTCATTAAGGCTGGGGCTGCTGGGACGCATGTCCTGACCAACAATAAGGCGGTTGCTGCTTGCCTGACCTCTCTCGAAGCCGCTCATGAGGCTCCTGAGAAATCCCCCGCACGCGTGTCCTATCTTCCAGGCGAGGTCTTCATCGATCTGTTCGCCGTAGATTCCGCGAACGTCGTAGGCCTTGAACACCTTCTCCAGATTTGTCATGGTCAGTCCTTTCGTCAATCGAGCCATTATTGTCCCGCAAAGTCATAATTGCAACGTCGTGTGCCACCGACCGGCCTGGGGACGGAGACTTTTGACATTATCGGCGCTTTTACCACCAGAAGTTTGATCTTACACGAACAGTGCATATAATCGGTGTAACTTAAGAAGCGCGAGAAAGATATGCGAATTCTCATTGCTACTATCGCCGTTGTTTCGGTCAGCGGCTGCGTGGGACCAGGCAGCATAGATCCCACCCTGCTTAACCGCTATCAGTATTCAGTTTCGTGTAACAGTCCCCAGCCGAGGGTTGGCGTCGGTGGGCTGGGACTGCTCGAACCCACCATCGAGTTGGGTCCGGGGCTTGATATCGTCACGTCGGAGGATGGTGTAAGGCAGGTCAGGCTTGGCATCAATGACGCCGTCATGCTTGCCGTCGCCAACAACAACGATGTTCGCGTGGTGAGTTTCGACCCTGAAATCGCACGACAGGAGATGATCGCTGCCGCCGCGCAGTTCGATTATACAATCTTTGGCGGTTACACGTTCAACAGGCAGGACACTTCCGCCGCCATGCTTCAGCCCGCGGGTCGCATCCGTCGACACACTTGGGATGCGGGAATCCGTCAGCTTACCCCCATCGGAGGAACCTGGGCGATTCGAGGCGCGCTGAGCAGAATCTGGGACAACCGCGTTTTCTCCGGTTCACCGGTCTCATACGAATCGACGCTTGCAATCGAGGTTATGCAACCCTTGCTCAGGGACGCCGGGCCAACGTTCAACCTGGCAAGGTTGAGAGTCGCAAGGATAAACCGGCGAGTGAGCGAAGCCGAGTTCAGGCGGATTCTGGAACAGTCGGTTACGCAAACCATTTTCGAATACTGGACGCTCTGGCTGGCGCGCGAGGAACTGGCAAACGAACAGCGCCTGCTTGATATGCGAAGAACAACATATGATCGGGTCTGGCAGCGAAGAGAGATCGACGCGGGGGCTGCGCAGATCAACCAGGCGCTTGCGGCTGTGAGATCCGGCGAGCTTGACGTTCTGCGACGACGCAAGGCGGTCATCGACGCACAGGAAAGGCTAGTGAGCCTGCTGGGCGACGCGAGAATCAACATGCTTGGGGATTTTGAAATTATTCCCATCTCACCGGCTGCTACTGCGCCTGTGCAGGTCGATACCCGCGATCAGCTTCTTGCCGCCATGGAGCACAACCCCTCTCTTGAGCAGATTCGTCTTGGTATTCAGGTTGCTGATATTTTTGTGGATGTAGCCCGCAACCAGACGCTTCCCAGACTCGACCTTCAGGCATCCGCGGGTTACCAGGGCTTCGGGGGAACGCCAAGACGGGCCGCTGAAGATGTCTTCGACCAGCTTGCGTTGACGCTGGCAATAGCGATGGAGTACCCGCTGGGCAACCGCGAACGCCTTGCGGAGCTTCGCCGACGCCAACTCGAACGAGACCAGACCATCGCGCAGCTTCAACAGGCTGCCGACCAGGTCGCCGTCAACGTCAAAGAACGAATCAGGGAGATCGGGCTCAACTACGACGAAATCGAGGGCCAGAGACAGGTCGTCGCCGCCCGCCTTGCCGAGCTTGAAGCCCTTGAAGCCATCGAGGAGATCCAGGGAAGACTTACCCCGGAGTTCCTTCAGCTCAAACTCAACACGCAGACTCAGGTGACGCTCGCCCAGCTTCAGGAGCTGACAGCCATTCGCAACTACAACATCTCGATGGCTCAATTAGCGCAGACCACGGGCACGATTCTAAAGCAGTTTTCTGTGGATGCGGCGATAACTCCGGTGATCGACCAGTTACCGTGCCCACCCTCGCCAACCAGGGCGCCATTGGTTGACGCGCCACAAAGCTTGGGCAGGTCTTCAATGCTTCCATGGGAAAACTGATTCGCTTGCAATTGTCACCGAACTCGACGGGGCGTAAAAATTTCCGAAGTTCCAGGCCGGATTTCTTGAGTGGCGTATAGGAACATGGTAATCACGATATAGCAGCACATGTCCGGATAAACCTTTTTTTTAGTTATTTTCAACAGGTGACAATAGGTTGTCACTTCGACATGAGAGAATAATCCTGTGAGCATCAGCCGGGTGTACAGATTGTTGAGAATCATCACCATGCTTCAGGGCAGCAGGTCGGTCACTGTTGACGACCTGGCGCGTGAGCTTGAAGTCAGCCGGCGTACCGTGTTCAGGGACTTGAACATGTTGGAAATGGCACGGATTCCGTATTATTTCGATACCGCGACGAGGGGATATCGCATCGCATCCACGTTCTTTCTTCCCCCGATCAACCTGACGCTCAGCGAGGCGCTGGCGATGCTGGTGTTGACCGGACGGATAAGCGGGGCGTCTCAATTGCCGCTGCTGACCAACGCTCGCAAAGCGGCGATGAAGCTCGAAACGTCGCTGCCCGCCTCGATACGAGAGCATATAGGCAGCGTGCTTGACAGGGTTTCGTTCCGTATCGGACCCGTGTCGGATCACTCGGGCACTGATGGTTTTTTCGAACAGTTCACATCGGCGATAGGTTCACGCCGGGTGTGTCGAATCGAATACGACAGTTTTTACGATGGGGGGTGCATCAAGGTGACGATTCATCCGTTGAGACTGGCGTTTGTGGGCAGGGCGTGGTACGTCATAGCCCATTCCGTGAAGCACGGCGAGCAGCGTACGTTCAAGCTGTCGCGGGTTCGCAAGCTTGCGGTGACAGGGCAGGTCTTCAGCTCACCTTCCCGCCGGCGCGTGGACAACCATTTTGGAAACGCCTGGAGCATGATTCCCGAAGGCAAAATGTACGATGTGGTTCTTCGGTTCGAGCCCAAGGTTGCCAGAAATGTTGCCGAGGTGAGGTGGCATGACAATCAGCAACTCAAGTGGAACGATGACGGTACGCTTGATTTTTCGGTAAGGGTGGATGGGTTGGGCGAAATCTCGTGGTGGATTTTCGGTTACGGGCATTACGTCAAGGTGATTTCTCCACAGGCCTTGCGCAGGGTCATGAAAGATTCAGCGCAGAAAATATTGCGACTCTATCAGCGGGATTCGGAAACATGAACTATATTACCTTTGTTGGGCGGGTATTTGTGCGGGTTGTCAGGACTTGCCAGGGTTGGAGGGCTGAGCAATGAGGTTCATTGTAGAAAG
>CAZWAT010000053.1:0-14656 GCA_964632015.1 uncultured Planctomycetaceae bacterium | reverse complement strand
CAGGGGCCATAGCTTTAATCTCCTCTGCTGTGACAGTTCGGGCGGGATGAGGTGTCACACCCAGCCAGTTCCCGCTCGATGGAGAAAACAGTATCCTTCAGATCATCGCAGAAAGCCAGCCCGGCCTGCTCTGTGAGATCGCCTTGCCAGAACAGCACAATATCATCGGACACACTCAGCCGCCCGGTCGGTTCGGCCGTCGGCAACCCGTATCCGGCAAGATAGTGCCGGCGCGGGCCTAGAACCTGCGCGACATACGCGATGCCAAGCGAGTGCGTCTGGCATAATGTTTTGCACCTGCGTTGCAGAATTTGTCTAGTCGATTCGCTGATCATCTTTTAAAAGTGCAGGTCCCTTTCAGAGTCTTTCCGCATTCGATTGAGGTTCTCGCGCACTTTTGGCGCCAGCGACGGCACATGTGAGTCGACCCACTTTAGATATTGCGGAACGACCGTCTCGGTACCGATTCTTCGGACAGGTTCGGACGCGTAATCCTCAAGATACTCCTGGAAAGTCAGGATACCGTTGGCAATGCAGAAGTTCTTCACAGTCGCGTGCTTTGCCAGGGGCATGAAGTTAGCTCCCGTCCTGCCCTCGCGATAGCCCGCCGTGCAGAAGGACGGAAGATACCCGTCCTTGCACAAATCATGGATGAACTCGTCCAGGCTGCGAGTATCACCCAATATGAACTGTTGTCGATCGGGCAGGTGTTCATGATCGATCTGCGAGTATCCACCCACCGCGATTCGAGATCCGGCGTCCATCTGCGATACCCCGCCCTTTCGCATTATGTCGCGTCGGACTTCAGGACGCTCCCGGGCCGTGAGGATAGATCCTGTATAGGGACACATCAGTCTAATAATTGCCACGATCTTCGCAAAATCCTCGTCGCTGACCTGGTGAGGCGAAGCCGACGCCAAAGGCGTATTGACGGCCGGTTCCAGTCTTGGATAAGAAATAGTGTGTGGACCAACCCCAAAATACTTCTCCAGGGACATCGCATGGTACAGCAACCCCAGGATTTCGAATCTCCAGTCGGTCAGGCCAAACAGCACGCCCAGGGCAACATCATCTATGCCCGCTTCCTGTGCGCGGTGCAACGCGAAGACACGCCAGTCGAAATGCGACTTGAGCGTTCCCTTCGAGTGCAGTTTCTGATACGTCGGTCTATGGTACGTCTCCTGAAACACCTGGTATGTCCCAATGCCGACCGATCGAACTGCCTTATATTCATCCACGAATAATGGTGCGGCGTTCACATTGGCGCGTCGAATCTCGCCATTACCGCTTTTGACTTGATATGCAGCCTCAATCGTTCGACAAATGTATTCGTAATCGCTGTCGGGATGCTCGCCATAGACCATGATCAGCCGCTTGTGACCGACATTGACAAGGGCGTCAAATTCGCGTTGCAACTCATCTTGTGATAGGGCACGCTTCCGCACCTGCGTGTTGCTGCTGCGAAAGCCGCAGTATGCGCAGTTGTTTACACACACACTGGATACATACAGCGGGGCAAACAAGACAATCCTGTTGCCATAAACTGTCTGCTTGATCCAGTTCGCCGCTTCGAAAATCGCCTGCCACAGCTCGGGGTCCTGCACATTCGTCAGCACCGCCACATCAGCAGGATCGAGCAAAGCCCCCGTCATTGCGTTGTCTTTAGCCTTATTTATGATGTCTTTGACAACTTCGGGTTCACTGTGGCGATGAGATTCCAGCAGTTCTTCTATCAGGACCTCATCTATAAAGTTCTCATAGTCGTTCTCGTCGCTCCATTTACCGACCCGCTCCACGCGTTCCTGTTGCCATGTATTCTCAATTGTTGTCAACACGTTCTCTACCGCCTCTCGGACGCCTGGGGGCAGGCATCGCTTGTGGCCAGCGCTTCACACACGCGACTCCAGGTTTCGCGAATGTCCGCAGCAGGGCCGTCGGATTGATTTTCAACGATGGACTTTCGATTTATCTGTGCCTGTGTCACCGCGCGATCGTATCGCACCCTGCCGGCAACGCCGATTCCACGCTTCTCGGCAAGCGATTGGATCTCGCCGGCGATCTGCTCGTTGAGATCCCACTTGTTGACGCAGACCATGGTTGGAATGTCAAAATGTTTCGCAAGGTCGGCAACACGCTCCATGTCATGCTTGCCGCTGAGCGTCGGCTCGGTGACGATGAGCACCAGATTCGCGCCCGTTATTGACGCGATGACGGGGCATCCAATGCCAGGGGAACCATCGATGATGATCGTTTCAAGGCCTTGTTTCTCGGCAAGCTTTCTCGCTTCTGCCCGAACTGTGCTTACCAGCTTTCCTGAATTCTCCTCTGCAATGCCCAGCGCGGCGTGGACCATAGGCCCGTGACGAGTGTCTGAAATGTACCACTTGCCGTTGACGGCGGGGGCAAACTCAATGGCTTTTTCAGGGCAGAACCATGCGCAGACTCCGCAGCCTTCGCAGGCAATGGGGTCGACGCGAAACGTCCGCTGCGCTTTGTCGTTTGCGGGTCCGTCGAAGTAGATCGCGTCGAAGCGACATAATTCCCGACATTTGCCGCAGGCGGTGCATTCTTCAGGCATGATTCTCGCCCGCTTTCCGCCCGAGAATTGTTCTGTGCGGACGATGGTGGGCTCAAGCACCAGGTGAAGATCGGCAGCGTCAACATCGCAATCGGCAAGCACAGCCTTCTTTGCCAACGCGGCGAACGAGGCAACGATCGATGTCTTGCCCGTGCCGCCCTTGCCACTGATTACAACCAGTTCTTTTATGTCAGATGGCATCTGATCACTTGTTCCTTCGCATTTCAAATAGCTTCCGTCAAGCCTTGACGCTCGTGTGGTTCGCAAGTTGTTCAAGCAGGTCGCTGTAGATCTGTCGATACCTGGGAATCACATCACACGCCATTTCGCCACGAGAATAAGCCTCGGCCACCTCGCGGTCGTCAGGAATCTCGGCGAGGATTTCGATTTGCTCTTTCTCGCACCAGGCTTTCGTCTTGTCGTCGCCAACACCGGCACGATTGATCACTACGCCAAATGGCAACTTGAGTGCGCGCACCATCTCGACGGCCAACCTGAGATCATTCAGGCCAAACGGGGTCGGCTCGGTTACAAGCAACACAAAATCACTGTCACGAACGCTCTCGATCACCGGACATGACGTTCCCGGAGGCGAGTCGATTATCAGGATCTCCACATCGGGCGCAGCCTTCTTGACCTGCGAGATAATGGGCGGGCTCATTGCCTCGCCAATATTCAGCAGCCCCTGCACGCAATGCACATCCCCGGCGGTGCCTGATTCAAGTTGCCCGGTCTGGCGGTGAGTTTCGGTAATTGCGCCGCTTGGGCATACAAGCCAACACCCACCGCAACCATGGCATAACTCGGCAAAAACAAGCACCTGCTTGTTCATCGACACGATAGCGCTGTATTGACAGATCCTGCCGCACTTTCCACAGCCGATGCATTTGTCGAGGTCCACCTTGGGAATGCTCACGTTGACAGGCAGCTTCTGATCGATCCGGGGCTTGAGGAACAGCAACCCGTTGGGCTCCTCCACATCGCAATCGAGATACCCGACACTTCTATTGGCCCTGGCAGCCGTGACTGCCAAATTCGTGGCGACAGTGGTTTTTCCGGTTCCACCCTTGCCGCTTGAAACAGCGATCTTCATATCCATACTTTCCAGACCTGCCGAAAACCGCCGGGGGCGGGCTTGAAACCCGTAATAACCCCGGCGTAGTCTTCGTCAAGCTATTGCCGTATTGCGATGTCCGTGGGGACAGCGACAATCAGCCCTTGTTGTTGGCTTGCAGTTCCTCAATTCTCTTGCGGATGCTGTCGAGGGTTTCCTCGAAGTATCCCGCCTGATCCTTGAGGGCATTGATTTGCTGCTCGGCGCTCATCGCCCCGCCAACGGGTCCGACCTGGGCTGCTGCCTGAGGCATTACACCATACGGCGCCGGGCCCATTGCAGCCCTTTGCCAACCCGTCATACCTGTCGCATAGAACTGGTTGCGCCAACCTCTTCCAAAGCCACCGCCTCTTCCGAAGCCGCCGCCTCTTCCGAAGCCGCCAAATCTACGTCCTCCAACCGGATTCGCATATCCGGGCATTGCATAACCCGCGCAATATCCTGCCGCTCGTCCGGTCATCGGTCCATATCCCGCTGGTCCTGTTCCATCTCCACCTGGCATTATTGACTCCTTCCTGCTCAAAAGCAGTATCAACCTCTGATCATCATCGTTCCGCACTTCGGGCATGCCCTTTGATTACAGGGTTGACCCGGAACGTGCGGCGTGTTGTATCCGCATTTCGGGCAGACGCACTGCCCACCAGGACCGGCCGAGTATGGCCCGCCCATTCTACCTCTTCCACCGCCACCACCTCTGCGTGGACCTGTTCCATCACCTCTAGGCATTTTGCTCACCTCCTTCCCTTAATGGGAATTCTGTATGTTCATGTTCGTTGCGTCACTAACACTCAACGCCCACCTCGCCGTCGCCCTCGGTGGCATCGCCTGCGACGACAGCCACAACCGGGCATGAGGAAGGCGTTCTGGTCAAGCTGACCTTGCGCAAAGGCCTGCAGAACCTGCTCAATGTAGCCACACGTCTGTGAGATAACTTCGACTCCCGCTGCCGACAGCGACATCTCCAGCTCCCTCGATATTGCCCCGCAGATCAGCAGGTCAGCTCCGGTCTGAGCCAGACAGGCCGCCCGAACCTGCGGGTTTTCAGCGTCAAAGGCAACCTCGCTGCGCGAAAGCTCAACGCCGTCGCCAATCTCCACGACCAGCACGTTTTCAGCGACATCAAAGACGGGACTGACCCGCCCTTGCCAATAAGGTATAGCAACCTTCATCACGTAAGGATTACAGCAACCTTTGTGCCATTACCCTCAAGCAGATGTATCTATAGCATTCAATTGCACTTACAAAAGAGTGCATGTTAAGAGCGCACCAATGTAATCGCTCATTATGCTATGTTTTCAGCAAGACAACCTCTCATAATGCATGATTCGAATGTGAGACATTATTTGCTGGAGGTCGCTAGATGTTCTGGGTTACAGAGCCGGCATTATGGGCATCTGCGGGCGAAACAGGTTCCCACGCCGGGCCTGACTCTGAAAATATGTCTTGAACCGGATAGACAATCGACCATTGTGAGCGATTATAGTGTTTCGCCTTGATACAAGGCCTCGGCCGACGAGTGCATAATGCAAACGTAAATTCCTCCTATTGCAGCATTTAATAGGCAGTTGCGTCTCGGCCTCTTGCAATGGCACATCACTTGCAACGATTCATGGTGGTTCGTTTAACAACATTCAAGGAGAGATCATGCAAATTGCGGTTACCGCACAAGGTCAGGACCTTAACGCACCCGTAGACCCGAGGTTCGGCAGGGCGAAGTTTTTCGTTGTCGTCGATACAGAGACAGGCGAGTTCACTGTCGCCGACAATTCCCAGAACCTCAACGCCGCACAGGGAGCGGGCATACAGGCAGGGCGGAATGTCGTCGAGTTAGGAGTCAAGGCGGTCATCACCGGTCACATCGGGCCAAAGGCGTACATGACACTTCAGGCGGGTGGCGTGTCCATATACACTGGCGCGACAGGAACTGTTTCCCAGGCGGTCGAGCAGTTCAATGCCGGCAAGCTTGCACAATCCACCGGCGCGGATGTCGAAGGGCACTGGGTGTAACTATTATGCAAACTGCCTTGGAGTGTATCCCGTGCTTTGTCCGGCAGGCGTTGGAAGCTGCACGGTTCGTGACGGATGACCCAGCGCTTCATGAACGCCTGCTGCGGGAAGTGCTGGGCACCACCGCACGGATGGATATGTCACATTGTCCGCCGGTTGTTGCCTGTCAAATCCACCGGACGCTAAGGGACATGACCGGAGTCGCCGACCCTTACAGCGCAATCAAGGATCGGTTCAACAGGATGGCGCTGGACATGCTGCCGGAGCTTTCGGCGATGATTGCCGAGTCACAAGACCCTTTTGGCCTGGCGGTGCGTTTGAGCATAGCGGGCAATGTAATAGACCTTGGCGTCGATGGCGGCATAACCGAATCGATCGCCCGACAGAGCATCAAGAACACCCTGCATGAGCCATTTGAGGGTGACACAAACGAGCTTAAGCAATCGATCGACGCAGCCGATCGCATACTCTACCTTGCCGACAACGCCGGAGAGATCGTCTTTGATCGATTGCTGATCGAGCAAATGCCCACAGATCGTGTAACGCTGGTTGTGCGAGGCGGGCCTATTCTGAATGACGCAACCATTGAGGATGCCCGCTCGGCGGGAATGTGCGAACTCGTCGAGGTGATCGACAACGGCTCAGACGCGCCCGGCACGGTGCTTGAAGATTGCAGCGAGGCGTTCAAGAAACGCTTCGCCCAGGCAAACCTGGTGATATCCAAGGGCCAGGGCAATTTTGAGACGCTCAGCGACAACCAGGCGAACATCTCGTTCATGTTCAAGGTCAAGTGCCCCGTAATCGCCAGCCACACCGGTTACGCAATGGGAACTCACGTGCTCATGAGCCCATCCGTCGTCGATCATTAACGATCCTCGATCATCCTGGTGCAGACATCAGCGCTATTGGATAATCCAGATGCCCAGGATATCGCACAGGTCCATCATCACCTTGGTGTTGTCTCCGTAGGAGATGATGTAGTGCTGGCTCATGACGTTCTTGAGGAACTCATCCGCTGGATAGTCGAACATCATTTCGAGGCTGGGCAGTTGCGGCGCCGGTGGTGCCCACCCCGCCTCTTCCCACTTGATGGGTTTTTTGGCGTCGGCAAGCGTCATGTGCAAGGCGAATTCACCGTCTGTGCAGGTGAGTCTGGCCATGGTGACCTGTCCGGTCTTCAGACGCGAAACATTGAGCAGTCCCTCGGCGAAATCGCCGAACGAGTTGGGCATGACAGTGATATCGCCGTCGATGACCTCTTTGGGCACGTAGTCAGGCACGCCCATCAGCGCGCCGTCGCTCATGAACTCGTAGAACTCAAGGTACGCCCCTACCTGTCCGGTGAGCGTGCGCACCATCAGTTGTGTGACCATTCCGAGGGCGTCGTTTTCGGGCACCGATGATATCGGCGTCATTTCGTGAAGCAGCGTCATCGCACCGGCAGGGGCACACCCCATCAGCTTCTTAATACCGTCAACGTCGTTGTAAGAGAACACCTGGTAGTTTCTCTGCTCGACCTTCTGGCGGATGGCGAGATACAGCCTTACCGAATTTTCCACCGTGCCGGCTGCGGGCTCCTTGAGGAATTTCCATCTCGAGCGCACGTCTGAGGCAACCTTTGCAACCTCGTCTTCGTTCATACCCTGGGCAAGTTGGTCAAGCTCAAGCAGCTCGAAATGCTCTATCTCAACGCCCAGCAAGGCCTTCAGCGCGACGCCGTCATACATCGTGCCGTACAGTTTCATGTCACGATAGCCCGCCATGCCCAGCCGGGCTTCTTTCATCAGGTTCACAGCCCTTGCGGCGGTGGCGTACGAGACTATCTCATCGACACGGGGTTCCTCGTTTCGATAATTGACGACATACTTGAAGGTGTATCCCATATCGGTCATGGGTTGGCGAAGCGCGGTCGTCCCCGCCTGGTCGGCGGTCGTGATGAATCGGTCGCCTTCCTGCCAGCCGCTGAGCCCCCAAAGAACCATTGGCGTGCTTTTAAAGGGTTCAATGACCTTGAAGACCGCCCAGGATGGAATCCACCCCGCAATGCAGACAATCAACACGTCGAACTGTTCGCCATTCAAAGCCAAGCGTGCTTCTTGGGCGCTTTTTCCCTGCTCGTCGTCGACAACCGGAGGGGTCTTTATCACTTCCAACCCACGCGAGGAAAGCATTTCCGCAGCCGCTTCGCATCGCTTGTCAATGAATTCCCTGGGGGTGTTCACTTCACCAAAACCGACAAATGCCGCTCTTATCTTGCGCATGGTGTTCTCCATCTCTTATGTTAGATTATCAGCCAGCTCAATCGCCATTACGGCGTCGTTTTGCTCGCATGTATTGCCCGAAGGCCTGGTCGTAGACATCTCGATTCTTCGCCCGCGGCTCGATGACTTTGGACGCACGCGCCATGGCGCCCACCGCCCCGGCGAGGTCCTTATGCAGGCCCGTGCCCACCGACGCCAATATGGCCGCGCCGAGGCAGGTGGACTCGGTACATTCCATTGTTCGCACCGGTCTTTGCAGAACGTCCGCCTTTATCTGAAGCCACAGGTCGCTGCGGGCTGCACCTCCAAGCGATGTCACCTCAGAGACGCTCACGCCGTTGCTTTCGAGCAGGGCGATCTGCTCTCGCAGAGACATCGCGATAGACTCGAGTATCGACCGCACAACATGCGCCCGACCGTGGTTCATGCTCAGGCCGAAGAATCCCGCATTGGGGTTGGTTGCGTCCTGCACCTCGCCATCGCCAAAATTCGGGCCAAACATCAGGCCTTCAGATCCCGGCGCGACTCGCTGGGCCTCGGCAGTCAGTCGCGAGTAATCCTCGCCGGGTGCGAACTTGTCGCGGAACCATCGCAGGATCATTCCCGCCGACGATACCCATGGCATCTGCACGAATAGCCCGCCCCTGGCGTGTCGATAGATTCCAAACCGCTTGTCGGGGTCATAGGCGGGATGATCCCACGTGGCGCACACCGCCATGGCGCAGCCGGTGGTCTCGGTAATCATGCCAGAGGAAATATTGCCCGCACCAAGGGCCCCAGACACCTGATCTATTGGCGATACCGTTACCGGCGTCCCAACGGGCAGATCGGTCAGGTCAGCGGACACCCGCCCAACAATCTCACCCGAGTGCGTGAGCGTGGGAAGCTGGGATTCCGTCATTCCGATGAAATCCAGCATGTCCCCCCACCATTTTCCTTCGACCATGTTGTAATAGAGTGTCGAGGGGTTGAGGGCGTGATCGGTGACGCGGTTTGAGGTGAGGCGGTAGATAACATAATCCTCGACCATCATGAATGACCCTGCCTGCCTGAAGACATCAGGCTCATGGTCGCGAATCCACATGATCTTGGGCGCCGACCAGGTGGGGACAATCTCCTGCTGACCGGTGATGCGATATACATCGTCGAGGCTGAATTTTTCGGCGATTCGCCCGGCTTCGTCGGTCGCCCTGTTGTCCAGCCAGACAATCGCCTTGCGTAAAGGCCTGCCATGCCTGTCGAGCGTAATCACCGTCTCTGCCTGGCTGGTCACACCAATGGCCTTGACATGCTCGGGGGTAATCGAAGCGTCTTTCATTGCCCCTTGAATGCCGGCATAACAGGAAGACCAGTAGACTTCGGGGTCGACCTCAACGATTCCCGGCCCGGGTCGTTCAAGCGAATACTCGCACGTTCGACTGGCGCAGATGCGTCCTGCAAGGTCGAACAGCACGACCTTAACCGAAGTGGTTCCCACATCAACGGCGATGATATGTTCGTCGCGCGACATGATCATGCAGCTCCGAAAAGCTCGCCAATTGCGAACACAGTCTCGTCTACCAGCTTCTTTCCACCATCCGAACCAACATCGCCATTAGCAATCAACCCGCCGTAGTTGCCCAGTTTCCGGGCTTGGGGCGTGGGAAGATACCTTCCATACCCACAGAAGAGTTGCACGACGAATGTCTGGGAGGCCCCGCTTCGAGCCTTGATCTGATGACCGTAATCGAGGAACAACTCAAATGGGTTCGTGACGAAAACCGCATCGCCCAACCTCACCGAGTGCAGTTCCATCTCGAAGTTTGGCTGATCGTCCTGATCTTCATCGGCGTCCTCGACCTTTAGCATCGCGAGAGCCGTCGCACTTACCGGCGAATGAACGCTCGTTGACAACCTTGGGTAATACTGGCCGTAGAGTGATATCGGATCATCGGGAGTGCTATCGACCTGGCTCCATCCAATTTTGAGGGTTTGACTCATCACTGTTTTCCTGTGCGATACCGGCAGGTGGCACATCCGCCGTCGCGCGGGGGTGCGGGTCAACAAGTCCGGGATGTCGCCCTTACGGTGATACCGCAGGCGCATTCACACGTAAATAGCAATCATTTGCCAAATGGGGTATGTAATTGACGGCCTGGGGCGAATTCGTCCTGGGGGCATCCTTTTGCCTGAAATTCAGAGGGTGACAACCCGTAGTATCGGCGGAACACCTTGGAAAAATAGTTTCCGCTCGCATACCCGACCTTATATGCGACTTCCTTGATTGACAACTGTCGTGTCTCAAGAAGATCGCGGGCCTTTTCCATTCGCAAGCTTACAAGCATGTCGGTAATAGAGATTCCTAGCTCTCGCGTAAATGCCCGCGAAAGATAGAACGCGTTCATTTCGTACATCTGGGCCAGTTGATCAAGCGCGATGGGCTCGTTGTAGTGCTCATGCAGATACTGGCGCACTCCCTCTATCTGTTGTCCAAGACGATGTGAGGCGACTCGCCTGCTGGCTTCCGTCATTCGTTTGGGAAAAGGCTGGCAGTATCGAATGCACGCGGCGAGCAACTCGACCAGCGCCACCGAGGCGCGCTGTTGGGCGTCGGAGACGTCCTGAAGCGCTTCGCGCTCAACTTCGTGGCACAGTAGTCGAAGGTGAAGCTTTGCCTGTTCAGGGATATTCAGCAACCGACGCACATCGAGTTGGCGAAGAAGTTTTTCGCCCCTGTCCCATTTGAACTCGATCATCAGCACCTGGTAGTCGCCCGGGCTCATTCTCAGGTCGCTGTGCGACTGGCCCTTTGCAATCAGTGCGGTATCGTCAGGCCCCACTTCGAGGGTCCTGGCGCCAATGTCTATTCGAGCCCTGCCGTGTCGCACATGAATGATCTCATGCCGGACAGACCAGTGCTTCTTGCCCCACACGTCCCCAATACTCATGTTCTGGGCGTAGCTGAGCTGGGGAAGCTCCCGCATGGCGTTCTGGAACTCCGCGTACCAACCTCTTTGCTCGGAATTACCGTTCATAGTCGTCGCCTTTCCGCCAGAGGATAGTTTAACATCCCGGCAGGCGTATTGGTCAAGGCGATACGACAAAGCGAGCGATTAATTCACTCTTATTTACCAGGGCATTGGCGAAATTATTGCCCGCCCCCCGGCGGGCGTTATTTCAGATACGCCCGTTCGACCTTGTTGAGGGCTTTCACAATCATATCGACATCCGAATCTGTCAGGCCTTCATGAATGCTGATTCGGAAATGTCGGCTGCCGCACGCCAGCGCGTTTGGCAGGTCCGCGGGAGCGAGACCACATGTCTTAATCCACTCCATTTTCATCGGATAGAAGGGGTATCCCGACGACGCGGGTATACCTTCCTTAGCGATCGCTTCGACAAACCGCGGATGGTCGACGGTGATGGCGTCGGTATCGAGCCTGATCACAAGGAACCAATACACCGACTCGGTGTTGGCGGGATCGGTGATGAGCGACATTGCCTTGGACTTTCCGTTGATCGCTTCTGCGATGCGAGCGGCGATAGCACGTCTGCGCTTGATGTGTTCGGGCAGTTTGGGCAGCGAGACCCTTCCGATAGCGGCATGCAGCTCGTCCATATTCAGGTTCAGTGAACACACGACGTTGGAGCCCGGTCCCTCCAGGCCAAAGCGTTTGCCTCGATCGGCGTATCTTCTGGCGGCCCAGTAGGTCTGTTCGTCCTTGGTGAACACCATCCCGCCCTGTCCGGCTGTGGCGAAGTGCTTTCCGAACATGGTCGAAAACGCCCCGACGTCACCGATGGTTCCAACAGGCCTGCCCTTGTATTTCGCAAGCGGGGACTGGGCACAGTCTTCGATCACCTTCAGGTTGTGCTTGCGGGCAACGTCAATGACGCCATCCATATCGACCGGAGTTCCAGCAATGTGGGCCACCAGAATGGCGTGAGTTCGTTCGGTTATCACCTTTTCAATCGCCCGCGGGCCTGTGTTGTAAACCGACCCTTCTTCCACATCCGCAGCTACGGGAATGCAATTGAGCATCGCCACGGGCATGACGCCGCCAGGATCGCTCACCGGTGGAACGACGATCTCGCATCCCCTGGGCGGGTTGGTCGCGCCAACGGCGACATACACTGCCGACGTTCCCGAGTTAACCGCGTCGGCGAAGCCCCCACCGAGCATCGTGGCAAATTCCTGACAATACGCCTCTTCCTGGGGGCCGTTGTAACCAAGCACGCCCGAGCCCTGCTCGACAGCCTGGTCAAGCAGCCGCATAACCGCTAGCTTTTCATCCTCGCCAAAAAGTTTTCGGGGTGAAAGCCCCTGTGAGGCCACCTTGTCGCCTCCATCAATTGCCAGTTTGTCACTCATGATTTCCTCGCATAATGTTCATAAGGCCCACGTCTTCCTCGTGACGTCGAACTAGGTCAGGTCAAGCTTCAGAATCCTCGCGGCGTTCTTCCATGCGACATTTTCGAAAACATCAGATGTTATCTTTTGTTCATCGCGCCATCGCCGCAACATGTATGGATGTTGATGGTTATTGTTTACAGAGCACACGTCCGTGCCCATCAGAAGCCTTTCGTTGAACTGGTTCATGAACTTCTGACCGAAGGCTTCGTCGCGCATAAGGGCGTTGTATCCGCTACCTGCGGAGATATCGCCATAGAGGTTGGGGTATTCGCTCATCAACCTGGGCAGGGAGCCTCCGGGCGCGACGGGTCCTTTGGGGTATCCGTTTCGCATATCTTCCGCCAGGTCGCCCGAGATCTCGCCCCAGAACGCAGGTGCATGTCCGATGAAAATGAGGTCGGGAAACAACTTGAGACACCGTTCAAGTCCCTTCAGGCCCGCGACATCGACCAGTCCATACATCCCCCCCAACCTGGGCGAGATGTGCATGAGAACGGGCATTTCACATGCCTGGCAATGCTCGAAGAGATTGAGCACCAGTGGGTCGGTGATCGGAAGGTTTGCGGTGATTTCTCCAACGCCCTTACAGCCGAGCCGCTTGTAGTACAGCAACTGGCGCGACAAGTTGGCTCGCGGCGTGTTGCCCTCTGTACGGGGATCGATATTGCAGAACGGTATGAACCGATCAGGATACTTCTCGACGGCGTCAAGAATGTCCTCGTTGGTGGAAAGCTGCCACTTGATTGCCTCCGGGCTGAACAGAGGAAGAAGAACACCCTTGTCGATTCCGGTTCTGTCCATGATCTCAATGAGCCCTTCGGGAGGAACAAGGGTATCGCCCGAGTCGTCTCTGGGCATTCCGGGCCTGCGAACAGTATGCAGGTGAAAGTCGATCATCATGATGAAAATGCCTTTCCTTCCGGCTGATTACTACAGCCTTGTATTATCGATAATATGCATTGTACAACACCTCGCCCTCATATCAAGATGTCTTTGGTGGTTTTTTACCCGATTTCTGTGCAGGTTGTTTCCGAGTTCGGCATTTTGAACAAATTTGCTATGGTATTTACCAACGCATGTTGGGAAAATATCCGCTTTATTTGCGACCATCAGTTGCAAGAAGGAGTGTCAAGTTGAAGAAGAAGCGTTATGCGATAGTGGGAGTCAGTGGAAGGTCTGCCTCTTTCACCGAGTCCCTGATGAATACCTACAAGGACAGATCAGAGATAGTCGCCCTGCTTGATTCCAATCCCAACAGGATGACCAGTTTCAACCAGGATCACCAGTTGAACCTTCCCTGCTTCGGCCCGGATGATTTCGACCGGATGGTCAGCGAGACTCACCCGGATTCCGTGATAATTTCGTCGGTCGATTCAACGCACCACACGTACATCATCGCCGCGTTGCGAAACGGTATCGAGTCTATCTGCGAAAAGCCCATGACAACCGACGAAGAGAAAGTAAGGGCCATTCTCAAGGCGCGCAAGGAGAGCACTGCCCCCGCCTATATCACTTTCAACTATCGCTACGGACCAGTTCGCACCAAGATCAAAGAGATGCTCAAGGAAGGCAAGGTCGGAACTGTCACGCATGTGGACTTCAACTACTTTCTCGATACATTCCACGGCGCAAGCTACTTCAAGCGATGGAACCGTTATGAAAAGCTTGCGGGCTCGCTGCTGGTGACGAAGGCTTCGCACCATTTCGACCTGATGAACTGGTGGCTTGACGATCGCCCAGCGGAAGTGTTCTGCTATGGAAAGCTGAACTATTACGGTCCAAACGGTACGCACAATCCCGAAAAGGTCAACGGCCGGCGTTGCAGCACATGCAACACGAAGTGCAAGTACTACCTGAGGCACTCATCGACCAGCGGAAACGCCAGCGAAGATGAGCATCTCATCAACTTCAACAACCCCGGTAAGAATGAGCTGTACGCGCAGTCGGACGGCTATTATGCGGACAGATGCATATTCGACGATGACATCGATACGTGGGACACTTTTGTTCTCAGCGTGCGTTATGAAAGCGGCGCCCTGATGAGCTATTCGCTCAACGCGTCGCTGCCGTACGAGGGCTATCGCGTGGCGATCAACGGTACGGAGGGCAGAATAGAGACCAACTACATTGCCGGCAAGGTTCCCAGAACGCCTTTTCCTGTAAATACCCCTCCTCAGAACATAACGTATTTTCCGCTGTTCGACGGCATGCAGACAATCAATGTCATCAACAGAGGCGGCGGACATGGCGGGGGCGATCCGATCATCAAACGAGATCTTTTCAGCCAGGAGCCTAACGACAAC
>CAZWAT010000052.1:0-14901 GCA_964632015.1 uncultured Planctomycetaceae bacterium | reverse complement strand
GGCGAAGTATAAAACCGGTAGCTTGTATCCTCCTATTCTTATACATTTTCTACATAACTTGGCGGTGACACAGATATGGTGATAAAGAGGTGTACATGTCTATTCAGCTAGGTATAGCGGTGATCTTCGGGGTGATTATTGCGCTGGTGGCGAGGGCGCGGGGACGAAGCACGCTGGGGTGGTTTGTCTTCGGGTTTCTCTTCGCATTGCTGGCCCTGATTTTCTTACTGGTGCTGCCTGACCTCAAGAAGGAAGAGGCATACAAACAACGGGTTGCTCACGAACAAAAGAGGCTCACAGAGCAAGTCCGCCAGGAGCGAATCAAGGGCGAGGCCTTTCGCAGGTACTCGATGCAGCGCCTCGATGTGCACGACGAAACCCTGGGGGTAGACACGCGAAGCAGCGGCCAATTGAACTCCGATGGCCCTATGTGCCAACTACCCCTGGACGACTCTCAACCGTCAAATCGGGACCGGGCCGAAGACGCGATGAGACAAATAGGGGGGGCTCCATCGACACCAACACGCGGTGAAAAGCAGTGGTATTACGAAATTGAAGGACGCCCCGTAGGACCTGTTTCGAAGGATCGACTTTCGGAGTTGCTTAATGGGGGCAAGGTTAATGACGATTCGCTGGTCTGGTCGGAGGGGTTCGAAGAGTGGCGGCGACTTGGAGATGTAAAGGTACTGTTCACCAGCGGCACCGGCGATATGCCGGGGGGTGAAACTTGGTGACCAAGACAGAAGGCACGATTATTCTGGATGGAATTATTGAAGGCCCGCTGGTCGATGCCAGACAGGAAGACCGTCTTCGCGAATGGATCCGTGCCGTCGCCGACAAGGGGCTTGTGCTTTCACTGGACATCGAAGGCGGGAATTTCAGCATTCTTGCGGACGCCCAGCCGATGATGATCGACTCGTTGAAGGGCGAACCTGTGGGTCTGGTTGTCGAAGCGCTTGAGGCATTGATGGAAATTGTCCCAGCGCCTGGTCAGCAGAAGGTGTTCTCTACGCTGCGAAGCATGGAGTATCGCAAGGATCTTGAGGTTCAAACGCTCTACGCGGCAGCGCCGGGTGGAAAGATCGTCACGCATGAACGCGTTGTCGAGGCTCGCACTATGCCGCCACAGCGATGCATTCCCAACCAGCAGAGGCTACGGTCGGTGGGAATGGGGGTGCTTATTGCGCTGGGTGCGGTGATTGTGGGAGGGTTCTTCGTTGATTACCGTGAGATTTTGCGCGATGTCATTTTGAGTGTTCGCTCCCCCAAGGCTGAGGATATCGTTGTGGATACGGGAAGCTTCTCACCGTTCATCGAGGTGGGGGACAAGCGTGTTGTGCGAAACGGTAGGAAGCTGATACTCACGCTCCGACGGGGCGAGATGTATCCTTTGACGCTCGCGGAACTCGACCGTCTGTCGCAGGCGGGGGGCGTCATGCGCAGGCTGACCATCGACGCAATCGCCAGGGGATACATCAGGTGCGAGGTGTTCGACGGCAGGAAGGAATACGCAGGCTTCAGCTTTCACCGAATTGCCGAGCTTCGCGAAAAGGAAGCCATCGACATTCACCTTGACATCTCGGCTGCGAAAGGCGTTACACGAGTAACATTGAGCAACTGATATATGGAGTTAGTTCCCCCCGACCGTCTTGATTCGCCTGACTTCAATTCTGTCGGTCTTTCGATACCAGATGATTCTCGGGGCCTTGGTCTCGTTGCGTCTGTAGGTTCTCAGGTCACGGTGGGTCAGCACTGCGTCTGCAGAAGGCTTGCCGGGCAGTGATCCATCAGCGGTGATCATGTCGATATTGTTTCGGTTGTCGTAATCGAGTTTCTGGCAGGCGATGGTTCGCTTCTGGTGCAGGCCGTCCTCAAGCAGCACGTCTCCCACGGCAAGGAAACGCTCGAGCGCGCCTACGCGTGGGGTATCGCCGTCGCGTGAATCGTTATCCGAGGGGGCGAAGCTCGCCGAAAGCACGTCGCCCCTGAGCTTGGTTATTCTGCCGGAGGTCATCTTGCCCCACTCGGGCAGGTTCATGTTGCCCCTGTCCACGTGCATGCCGCTATGGTAGACAAGCGAGGCGTTCCCATCGAGCACCGCGCTTGTCTGTCCGCTCGGGGTGCGGGTGAGCGTCATCACCTTATCCCACCAGAACGCCGCCCGGAAGGGGCTCTGGAGGTCCTGGTTGTCCGCTCGATCTTTCGGGGCGGAGTAATCCTCCGCAAGCATCGTTCCCTTGCCGAAGACATCTGTCCTGTTGACGTCGGCTTCGTGTATCAGTTCCGAGCCGGTGACGTTGAGCCTGCGGACAATGCGATCCTGGTCGTCAACCCTGCTGGACATCATCTTCACGTCATCCTGTGCGACGATTTTGGTGATGCGTCGTTTACCGAAGTTGTCGGTTCCCAGCAGTCCCTTGGGCTCGTTGGTCTGCTTGCGAGGCTTGTCGGGGTTGGGCTCAATGGGTTCAAGCGTCAGGTGCATGGTTCGGCATGTCATATGGTCGAGCCCCAGCAGGCCCGTATCGTCTCGCGCCTCGCCATCGAGTTGCACATCCCCGGTGAACGTCACGGAGTTGGCGCTACCATCATATCTCATGCTGCGCGACCATGTGATGACCACCGGCCGGGGTTTGGAAATCTCCCCGCCGGAAAGATCCCTTGTCGCCAGAAGGTGTATCGATCCCTCGCCCGAGACGTTTGCCTTGTGCTGAGATCCTCCTTCAAGCGGTATCTCGTAGAGGTCGATTCTCTCGCCAGTCATTGAGCTGTCGCCCTGTGCGATTCTGGCGGGCTTTCCATAGAGTACTGCCGATCTGTCGATCAGATTGCTTAGCAGGCGATCAGCATGTGCCTCCATTGGCTCATCTTCGGAATCGCCCTTGACGATGACGTTGTCGAAGGCCTCGATGGCGACGGGTCTGAACCGACCAGTTGGTGTTGCGGTTTCTTCAGCGGCTTGCGGGTCACCGGCGACTTCACGGAAGGTGACGACCATCTTGTCTGCCTGTATCTCGCCACCCTGTTGCCATGCGGTCACCTTGCCACGGGCGGTGGCTACCTGCGGAACGGTCTGTGCCTTGCTGTTGCGTGTCATGACTACGTCAAGCTTGTCGCAACTGACCTTGTCCTGCAGGCCGGTGGTTGCATCGGCAGCAGACACCAGCACCACATCACCAACAAACATTGCGTCTGTGAGAGATTCCCCCGCGTCGTCCGAGGCGAATGTAAGATCGACATATTGTGACCAGTGGATGTGTTCGTTGCGATCGTTCAACTGGTCGTTGAGTATCTCGGTTTCCAGCGGTGGGCTCTGGTCGTTTCTTTCTTTGCGAACCATGAAGCCCGGGCCTTGCAGGTGGGCCTTTCCGTTTTGCCTGTCGAACGTGATCTTGTCGGCGAAGGCCTGTTGCCCATCTTCCATCATCAGTCCCGCTCTCGCCTGGTCGCCACCGTTGAGATGACCGTGCTGCTGGGGGCTTTGATACATGAGGCTTTCGCCGGTAGCAATCATCTGTCCGTCAGACAGCGTCAGACGCGGGCCTATCGCCTCTATGGTGTACCTGTCGGACGAGGTCTTAGGCGTGTACCCGGTAGGTTCGAGCACCAGTGGGCCGTTCCACGTGATGATCACCGGCCGGGACTCTTCTGGCTCATCGTCCTGTTGCGGGGCCGGGCGGGTCGTAGAATCGAGGTGGTCATCTGTGTGCCCGGTGCTATGCTGTGTGGCGACGGCATCACCGGACTCGTCGACAACCGTGCCGCTCGGACCAGGCCGAGGTGAATCGACAAACGAACGTCTCGATGTCGAATCCGTATTGCCCCATTCGAATGCGAGCGAAAGCATGCTCGCTCCGTCGAGGTATGCGTCTTCGCTCCGATCCTCCCTTGAGTCGGGAAAATCAACCCTCACGCCGTCACGAAATACTGCCTTATATATGTTGCGTGGCTGCTCCTTCACCGAAGTCGCGGGGGGGATGGGCGCGTTGGCGAGGTGGGTTGATGACGACCCGGAAGTCGCGTGCGTGTCAGCGGAAGAATCTGGCGAATTCGCGGAATCTTTCGAAGGCCCGCCGGGAAGGGCACTATCCATATTCGGCATATCATATATTGCCATGTAACTGCCTTGCTTTATTTCAAGCCACAGCAGTTCACGCGGTGATTCCCGCCAGCGCAGGTCCAGGCCTTTACCGTAAATGTCCGCTCGGGCGCTAAGCAAAGTCACCTGCGAGTCGGAATGAACACGCAACGCGTCATTGTCGAAATGCAGGTGGTCTGCGTGAATTCGCACGATCTGGTGCAGGCGTTCGGACATTGGGGGACGAGTGACGCCAAAGTCAGTCTCAAGATCTACCCAGATACGTACGTCGCCTGTCAGCGAGCCGCTGCGCATGTTTACGCCGCGCGAGATGTCCTCAAGAACAAGTGAGCCTCGCTGGGAGGTGACATGCGTTCGCTCTCCATCCTTGTGGAAGATCGTGAACTCGGGGTCTTGCACGTCGTAACTTCCGTCGGGCTGCTTGTCCCACTTGGGCAGGTGGATGATCGCCTCGAGCCTGCCGGACTTGTCCCGCTTGTGCAACTTGAGCCCCGTGCCGCTGCTGAGCATCTCGACATTCTCGCCGGCGACAGGCGAAGGACGGGGCGCCAGCTTGCGTCTATGCGATGTTCTGAAGCCCTCGGAAGGACTCGCCTGGTTGTGGTTATAAACCAGGAACAGCACAAGAAGTGTGACGAAGCTGCCAAGTAGCAGGGCTATTTTGCGTTTCATGTAGTCTGTCCGGCTGATTGGGCCTCGTATCGTTGCATGATTCCCGCCCACGTGCCCGCACGTTTCATGATTATTTCCACCACTTCGCGCACGGCGCCGCGTCCCCCTGGGGCGTTGGCGATGTAGTGGGCCTTGTTCTTCACCTCGTCCACAGCGTCGGCGACGGTGGCGGCGAATCCGCAATGATCCATCAACGGAAGATCCATCAGGTCGTCGCCCATTACCGCAGTCTGATCGCAGGTGACGTTCAGCTCTTTGAGAATATCGAGGTAGACCGGAAGCTTGACGCTCGCATTGAGTCGAACCGTGTTCACGTCAAGATCCTCCGCACGCCTGAGCACAGCGGGGGAACCTCTTCCGGTGAGAAGGGCAACCATCCCGCCGCCCCTGCGGAAAAAACGTATGCCCGATCCGTCGCGAACGAAGAAGGTCTTAATCTCTTCGCCAGACTCGGTGATCGTCACGCTGCCATCAGTCAGAATGCCGTCAACGTCAAGCAGAAGCAGCTTGATGTTCTTGAAGTCGATCTTGTCCAGGTTGCGCGTCACGCGGTTGTTCCTTCCTGGTGCTTTTGTTCACGAATGGTCTTTACGCCAAGCAGGTCCTGCACGTCGATAATGCCCACGGGCCTGCCGGCGTCGTCGACCACAGGCAGTTCGTCGATTCGATGAGCGTTGAGCATGCCCAGCGCCTTGCTCGCAAGCTCGCCCACGCGAATGGAAAGTGGCGACGACTTCATGACCTCGCGAACGGGTTTGTCCATAAGGTTTACGCCATCGGTCGATATCAACAACCGGCGTATGTCGCCGTCGGTCAGTATCCCGCTGAGCTTGCCCGCCTTGTCAACCAGCACCATCGCGCCGGTGCGCCGGGGAACAGACTCAGCCTGTGACAGGGCTTCACGAAGGGGCAGGTCGTCGCGAACAGCTTTGAGCCTGTCGCCTTCCTTGAAGGTCATCGCCTGTTCCACCTTGAGCAGACGACGCCCAAGGTCCCCGCCGGGATGGAAAATCGCGAAATCCTCGGCCTGGAAATTTCGCATCTCCATAACCGTCATCGCCAACGCATCGCCAAGCGCCAGCATGCACGAGGTCGACACCGTTGGGGCCAATCCATATGGGCACGCCTCGTGAACCTTACCATAACAAATAGTTATATCAGCATGTGTTCCCAGGGGCGAATCGCAATTTCCGGTAAAGGCGATAAGCGTGGCCGCGAGGCTCTTAAGGTGATCGAGCACCTTGACTATCTCTTCGCTGGAACCGCTGTGGGACAGCACTATCACCACGTCGTCCCTGCTGACCCGCCCGAGGTCTCCATGAAGGGCCTCGACCGGGTGCATGTAAATGCTCTGCGTGCCAGTTGACGCCAGCGTCGCCGATATCTTCCTGGCGATCAGGCCCGCCTTTCCTACGCCCGTTGTCACCACCTTGCCCTTGCATGAGTACAACGCCGTCGCCGCCTGGGCAAACGACGGGCCTATCTGCTCGGCAAGGGCGGATATAGTCTGACCTTCCGCCCGAAGCGTCCGTCGGGCTGGTTCCAGATTTACGTCTTCTTGCTTCATTGTGAATTCCTCCCCCCACGACCCCCGAGTCATTATGAAATCCCTCCGGCCTCGGGTCAATAGAACAATGACCCCAGTGTTACCTTCCACATGCACTCTTCCCACACCTGATAAAGAATCAGGGTCTATACCCACCGATAAACCGACTGATGCGGAAACCCTGATACTGCAAAAAACGTCTCCAATCAGGCCCCGATTGTCCAGTTGGAGACGCTGACAGCGAAAAAAACGTCTCCGCGCGAACGTCAGGATGGTGGTCTGACAGTGCCAAAAACGTCTCCGCGCAGCTTGATAGTACCAAAAATGTCTCCGAATCATTCGCAAATGCGAATATGTTCCCCGTGGGACAAGGCTGGCGGGTTGTCGTTGAGTTCGCCAAAAACGTCTCCGCGCTGGTTACTGCGGCAAAAACGTCTCCGCGCGAACGTCAGGATGGTTGGCTTGATTTGGCCAAAAACGTCTCCGCGCAGCTTGATAGTACCAAAAATGTCTCCGAATCATTCGCAAATGCGAATATGTTCCCCGTGGGACAAGGCTGGCGGGTTGTCGTTGAGTTCGCCAAAAACGTCTCCGCGCCGGTTGACTGCAGCAAAAACGTCTCCGCGCGGATTGGTACCAAAGGGGCCAATTCCGTGTGTTAAATATGCGAGGCAAATGCTATGCGTGATTGGCAATATCTAGATATATACAAACAAGAACAGGTAATGCGGGGGTTACAGCATCAGCATTTCGCCCAGTTGTGCGAAGCCGTGCGCCACCTTCTGTGGTTCGCCTCGGGGTGGGGGGGTGCGCCCGGCGTGCACCTGGCCGGGATGGATTATCTGTATGCTGCGCCAGCCCAGGGCGTTGGGGGCGACGAAGTCTTTCGCAAGGTTGTCACCCACATACACGCATTGGGCGTGTGGAACTTGCAGACGTGCGGCGATCAACTCAAACCCGCGATGGGATGGTTTCCAGGCATCTGGGCCGAGATTCTGAGTGAACACGATGGAGTGGAAATATCTTTCAAGCCCCAGTGCTTTAAGCTTCAGCCTCTGCGCAGGCAGATACCCATCACTCAGAAGCCCCAACTTCAGGCCGGCGTCATCAAGTTTTGCGAGGATTTCGTGGACGCCGTCATAGGGTTTGATGTCGGTTGGAACATGCAGACGGTAGGTCTCAACGAGCTTCGAGATATCCGCCTTTGAGAGCCCCAGGTCATATTTTTCGTTCATCGCATCGAATGCGTTGCTTGACAGGCCGGCGTCGAATCTCTTCGTAAGGAACACGCATAGATTGTGCGTGTTGGTGTCTACCAGGTTGTCGGAAAGTGTTTCGACGGCAGCGCTGTACCCGCTCAGAACATACTGTCGTTCCGAATACAGTGTGTCGTCCATGTCAAACACAACTGCCAAGGGCTTGGTGTTTCGTTGTGAAGGTGTTGTACTCAAGGCGTTTTCCGGGTTGGTCATCTGAACATGGGTGTTCTGAAGCCTGGAAGGGTTTCGACATCATCCGCGGGTACGAACATTGCTTCGTCATACCTGAGCATGAGCAGGTGGTCTGTGAACTCGCCAATCCTAGCGGTGATGGGTCTGCCCAGTACCTCTTGCAGCAGATAGAGCGGAAGGTTCGCCCCGGCGGCAATCGCCAGCGGCGCTCCTCCGCCGAAACGGGGATTGATTTCGAAGAACTTCGCGGGTGCTTCGGATGACGCCCGTCGGCACTGGCAGGCGACGACGCCCCAGATATCGCCCATCTTGTTCGCCAGTTGCACTGCCGCGTCGATGAGGCCCTGGTCTTTGACTGTCATTCCCTTTTCGACTTCGCCGCTGCGAACAACAAGCCTCTGGCGTGGAACCACGCACACCACTTTGCCTTCACGTGTACGGTAGACATCGATGGTGAATTCCTGCCCGCTGAGGTATTCCTGCAGCATCATGTCCTTGCCGAACTTTGCGCAGTGCCCGTCGAGCTGGGCCATTTCGTGTATAACCGCTGCCCCTATTCCCGCCGAGCCCTGAACAGGTTTTGCGAAGCAGGGGAAGAATGGCTGCTTCCGAAACTGCGTGACCATGCACGTCTTGACCGCAGGAAGACCCGCTTTGCGAATCATATTGGCCGTGAGGGTTTTATTGGTGCACATCGCCACAGATTCTTCCGAGCCGACCATGACGGTGCAGCCGAGCGCGGCGAACTGATCTCTTGTTCGCGACAGAATCGGAAGGTCGTTATCGGTAAGCGGCACCAGCAGGCGGATATTGTGTTTGTGAACGATATTCAAAAGGCTTGGGACATATTCGCGTCTTCCCGCCGCCGGAACGTGCTCGCCGACATCAAGCGTGTGAAACGCTGGTGATGTGTCAGTTATATCTGTGCCGACAATGCGTCCGTCGACGTCGAGTTCAGCAAGGGCCTCGCGAAACGCCCTTATCAGCGCGGTGCGCCTGCCGACACATGTGAACAGGATGTTGCATTGCTCACGAATCGCTTTCTCGCTTCTTTGATTTGCTGTATTGTCGTTCGTATATATCATCCCCGCTGTGCAGGATTCCGGTAATTGTCCGCAGGATTATTGTAAAGTCAAGCCGCCAGCTCAGATTATCTACATAGTACAAATCAAGCTCGATCTTATCCTCGATGGTCAGGTTTGCCCTTCCATACATCTGTGCATATCCGGTAATGCCAGGGCGCGCATCTAGTCGCCTTCGTTGGCGATCGTCCCACATCTGTGCCTGTCGCTCATAGAGCGGGCGGGGACCCACCAGACTCATCGTGCCCATTAGCACATTGAACAACTGGGGCAATTCGTCCAGACTTGTCTGTCGCAGCAGCCTTCCGACGCGCGTGAGGCGTCCGTCGGTGGCGCTGTGTGGCGAATCGCCATAGGGATTCACATCGGCACGCATGGTTCGAAACTTGAGAATAGTAAATGGTTTACCGCGAAACCCCGCGCGTTTCTGCTTGAAAATCGCCTTTCCTGGCGACTCCAGACGTATCGCAATCGCAATCAGCAGCATCGGAACCGCCAATAGCACAATTGCTGCCAGACTTGCAGAAATGTCAAAAATGCGCTTCAACATGGCATCCTGTATCGCGGAACAACAAGATTCTACGAAAATCTTCGCTCACCTGCAAGCCGGCTGTACTCATAGATGGGGTATCCAGGGCATGGTGTGTGTAAAGGCGTTATCTGGGGGAATGTGGCAGGTGACGACACATCGGGGCGGTTTTGGGGTGAATTACCGCTACGAGTCATTGTAAGATTCTGGCGGAAAGGACTACGCATGAGGGTCGTATTCTGTGGCAGCGGCGAGTTTGCCCTGCCTTCTTTGCATGCTTGTTGCCAAAGCGGTCATGAAATACTGGCCGTCATTACCCAGCCTGCCAGACGGGCGGGACGCGGTGGAACTCTGCGCCCAACCCCGGTTGCCCTGGCCGGTGGCGAACTTGACCTGCCCGTTATCGAGTGCGCCGATATCAACGCCGCCGACATGGTCGCGCGCCTGAAGGAAATGCGGGCGGATGCGATGATCGTTGTCGATTTCGGACAGATGATTCGCCTCGATGCACGCCAGTCGGCCCGGCTGGACGTCTTCAACCTGCACGCCTCGTTGCTGCCAGAACTTCGCGGCGCTGCCCCGGTGAACTGGGCGATAATGAGGGGATATCGAACGACAGGTGTGACGACCTTCTCGCTTGTGGACAAGATGGACGCTGGCGACATCTACCTTCAACTGTCGACGGATATCGACCCCCACGAAACCGCCCAGGAACTCAAGACCCGTCTTGCCAAGCTGGGTTCGCATGCTGTCGTCAAGACGCTGGAAATGCTCGGGGCCGATCCGCCGACCGTTCCCGTACCGCAAAATCATTCCAAGGCGACACGGGCAAGGGCACTGCAAAAAAGCGATGGTATCATAGACTGGTCGCTCAGCGCGTGTGACATCTGCCGACAGATTCATGGTACCTGGCCCTGGCCGGGCGCCAAGGCGACGCTGCTGCATAAAGATCGTCGAATAGATGTCACCCTCGCCAGGTGTGACGTGCCCGAAGGCGTGTGCGATGGGTCTGAGGGCGAACTGGGCGAAAATCTTTCGGTGTGCACAGGCTCGGGCAGACTGATGATTCTGGAACTCAAGCCCGCGGGCAAAAGATTGATGAAGTGGAAGGATTTTGTGAATGGATATAGAATCACACCGGGAGACGCCTTTGTGACTTTGAGCAATGTCAAGAATGCAGAAGGCTGTTGAGATATGAAGAACGTTCGCACAGCCAGAGACATAGCCGTCGAGGCGCTTCGGGATCGCCTGGGCAATGTGACTGCCCATCTTGATCGCCTTGTTGACAGAAGCCCTCTTTCGCAGGCGGATCGTGGCTTGGCCCGTGAGCTTGCGCTGGGCGTACTTCGTCGTCGCGAGACGCTGCGGATGGTGATCAGGGCGTTTCTACGCCAGCCCGACCACACCATGCCCGGGCCTGTGAACGAGATTCTGCTTGTGGGGGCGTACCAGATTCTCTTTTTGGATCGCATTCCCGCTTTCGCCGCGGTGAACGAGGCGGTCGAGCAGGCGGCGAGGTTCCACCATCGTCGTCAGCAGGGTTTTGTCAATGGCGTTCTTCGCAGCATTTCCCGCGAAATCGGTGAGATCGAAACCGGAGTGTTTTCGCCCGGCGAGAACGTTCTGCCGATATCTGCGTCTTCATGGCGCAAGTTCACCAGGCCCGTATTCGCCAATCCTTCGACACTTCCCGAGCGTCATCTGTCCGAGGCGTTTTCGTTGCCGATGGTGCTTG
Source organism: uncultured Planctomycetaceae bacterium (assembly GCA_964632015.1). Taxonomy (GTDB): domain Bacteria; phylum Planctomycetota; class Phycisphaerae; order SM23-33; family SM23-33; genus JAAYCO01. The sequence continues at coordinate 3,787 of CAZWAT010000052.1, read as the reverse complement.
CGGAAAGATGGATTGGGCAATATGGCAAGAAGAAGGCTATGGGCATCGCGTTTCACGCCAACACCCGCGCGCCGCTGATCTTGCGGGTGAACAGGCTCAAGACGGATGTGCCGTCGGTTGTCTTGGCCCTCGAAAAGGCGGGCGTGCAGGCCAAGCCCCACGCCAACGGCATCAGCGTTGTGACGGATGACACAACCAACATTCTGGAGACACAGGAGTTCAGGCTCGGAATGCTCCAGCCGCAGGACCCCACCGCCTCGGCGGTGTCGATATCGCTCGACCCTCGGCAGGGAATGAACGTGCTCGACTTCTGCGCCGCGCCTGGTACAAAGACGACCCATATCGCCGAGTTGATGAATAACACCGGCAGCATTACCGCCATGGATGTCAACGAAGATAAAATCGCCCGCATCACACAGAACACCCGGCGGATGGGCGTTGATATAGTCCGCACCATGCTTGCCGAATCGGCGGGGGGGCTTGAAATTGGCTCGTTCCATCGCGTGCTTGTGGATGTTCCATGCAGCAACACCGGCGTGCTCGCCAGACGCCCCGAAGCGAGGTGGCGATTCGACATCAAGGCGATGAACAAGGTTTCAGCAGATCAGCGAACGCTTGCCCAAATGGCAGTGATGTTCTGTGCGCCGGGAGGAAAGTTCGTCTACAGCACGTGCAGCATCGAGCGCGAGGAAAACGAGCGGAACGTGCAGTTCCTGCGCGATAAGCACCCGAATCTTGAACTGATCGAGCAAAAGCTTACCCTCCCCGGTGGTGTTGATGACCCGACCCGGTGGCATGATGGCGGGTTTTACGCTATATTTGCCGTGCATTAGGCATTGAGATTCATGGCAAAGGACAAAGACAAAGGCAAAAAGCCCGGCCCGGTGCGCATCGCGAACCGCAAAGCAAGGCACGAGTACCATATACTCGAGGTCGTTGAGTGTGGCTTGCAGTTGCTTGGCACCGAGGTAAAAAGCCTTCGCGCGGGCAATGCGACGCTCGACGACGCGTTTGCCGTCATTCGCGGGGGGCAGGCATATCTGGTTGGCATGACTATCGGGCAGTACGCACAGGCTGCCCCAGGAATGCAGCACGATACGACCAGGGACAGACGCCTGCTTCTGCACCGACGCCAGATAGAGGCGCTCGTAAACCATGTCAAGCAGAAGGGCAAGACGCTGGTTCCTTTGGCGGTATATTTCAAGCACGGCTGGGCGAAGTGCGAAATCGGGGTTGCCATCGGAAAGAAGCAATACGACAAGCGCCAGGATATCAAGAAGCGCGACGCCACCCGGGACATCGAGCGCGAAATGAGACGCCGACGATAGATCTCACTGGCGCCTCGGTATGTGTGCGTCCCAGCTTGGGCGGTACGTGACTACTTGTATTTCGGAAGCATGTCCCCGTGCGCCTCGATGAGGTCATCTACAAGGTTGCGAATCTCATCAATTGTCAGTTGCGAGCCCGTATGCGGATCGAGCAGGGCCGCCTGGTAGATGGCGTCCTTCTTGCGAGTCAGGGCCGCTTCAACCGTCATGAGCTGGGTGTTTATGTTCGTGCGGTTCAGCGCGGCACATTGTTCGGGCAAATCGCCTATGAAGCATGGCTGAACCCCGTTGCGATTCACCAGGCAGGGCACTTCCACCGCGACATTGCTCGGCAGGTTGGTTATGAGCCCGTTGTTCAAGACGTTCCCGCCGATGGAGAATGGCGAGTTGGTCTCCATCGCGTTCATGATGCCCGAGGCGTACTCGTTGGTCTTTTCGTGAGTAAGCTTGGGATTGCTCACCAGTTCCTTGCTCTGTTTTGCCCACCGTTCAATCTGTTTTTCGCATCGAGAAATGTATTCATCTAGAGGTATATTGAACTCGTCGATCAGCTCCGGGTGGTCAGGTTTGATGAACCACGGTACGTACTCGGCAAGGTGCTCGGACGATTCGGTGACGTAATACCCGAAGTTCCGCATCAGCTCGAATCGGGTCATGTCCTCGTGGCGTTTGTCGGGGTTCATTCTGCCTTCACGGTTCATTCTGGCGGCGCGTTTTTTGATTTCGGGGTACAGGTCCTTTCCACCATCAGTAATTTCGAGCAACCACCCCTGGTGGTTTATGCCGGCGATCTTCCATTGAAGTTTTTTGACTTTGTCGAGCAGGCCTACGCGTTTGAGAAGCGTGGTTGCGCATACCTGCACAGAATGGCAAAGCCCGACGTATTTGATGTCGCCTGCTCGCAGCATCGCGGTCGAGATCATCGTCATGGGGTTGGTGTAATTGAGCATCCATGCATCAGGGCACGCCTTGTGCATGTCAGCGGCGAATTCGAGCATTACCGGTATGGTGCGCAATGCCCTGAAGATCCCGCCGATGCCAAGCGTGTCGGCGATCGTCTGTCGTAGCCCGTACTTCTTGGGAATCTCGAAATCTATGACGGTGCTCGGGCGATATCCGCCAACCTGAATCGCATTGATGACATAATCCGCTCCCTTCAACGCCGCCTGCCGTCGCACGGGTCCGCAATGGGTTGTTATCTTCGCACGCGACTTGTTGATGTTGCGGTTAAGCGCGTCAAGCATCGTCTTGGATTCCTTGAGGCGCTTGGCGTCGATGTCGTACAGCGCGATGTGCGAATCCTGAAGGGACTCGCTGAGCATGGCGTCGCCCAGGCAGGATTTTGCAAAGACCGAACTTCCGGCTCCCATGAACGTGATCTTGGGCATGTCTTGAAACCTGTATTAATGGTTATTAACGTTTTGTGCCTTGGACAAGGCACGACACATAGGCTATAATATATGCTGAATGCGGGAAAGTAAGGTGCTTTGTTTGATATTCTTTATCATTTTGTGATATATGATCGAATGGCAGGCAACATTTCAGACGCTCCGGGCGATTTCGGCATTTCCCCGCCCCGTGGTGCTTGCCAGCGAATCGCGCCGGGACACCACATACCACCTGGTTGGAAGGCGGCGGACAGAGCCATACCTGGTCTTTCAGTACACACTCAGCGGCAGAGGGGTATTCAAGAATGCCTCTGGCGCAAGTGATGTTCCCCAGGGCAGCGGTTTTCTATGCGAGGTGAGCGCGAAGGACATCGAATACTTCTATCCCGCCGGGGCCCACGAGCCATGGATATTCGTGTATTTTAGTTTTGCGGGTCCAACCGCTGTTGAAATGGTGCGAGAGATGGTGAACCGGTACGGGCCTATCTATCGCCTCGATCCCGGTGGCGAAACGATCAGGCGACTCACCTCTTTCGAGGCGTTCGACGGCGTGGCCAGGCCGTTATCAGCGGGCGATGGCGCCAGAATGGTCATGAACCTGCTTGCGGCGCTGGCGGATTCCGCACACGCCGAACTCACCGTCGCAAGCGGCAGCATGATGGTGCAAAATGCACTGCAACTGATAGAGGACAATCTTTGCACTACGATGAACGTCAGCGACCTCGCCGATCGGCTGAGAATATCGAGGGAACATCTCACACGCGTTTTCGCAGAACATACGGGTCAACCTCCATACAGCTACATGCTGCGGCGAAAAATGCTCCTTGCATGCAGGCTGCTTAAACATAGCTCGCTTACTGTTGGCGAAATCACCGCAAGGCTTGGTTACGACCAGCCAAGCCGACTGACGCGGGTGTTCAAATCCACCATCGGAATGACGCCGTCGCAATTCAGAAGGACTGGCGACATACCCTTCGCGTAAGGCGCGGGGCGATCAAAAACTGTGATCCTTGTTATATAACAAATCTTTACATGTTAGTTACTGAAGTGGACTTCCATTAGTCCCGATGG
>CAZWAT010000051.1:0-15216 GCA_964632015.1 uncultured Planctomycetaceae bacterium | reverse complement strand
GTCTTGGGAAGGTACTCTGGTCATCTGCCATCTATCACCAACAAGATGCACCACCGATTTCTTCTGGCGGTGATGCTCGCAGGCAGCGGCAGCGCCGTTGTGGACAACGTGAGATACGTCCTGAGGGAAGGGTATTGTTTTGTAATCTTTCCACATCAGTACCACCGTTTTTTTGCGGACTCCGATGACATTCGATGGATATTCATTACCTTCAAGATGAAGCGGACTGATCATATTGAAAGGCTCCGTAACGCTAGCGTCGCAATTACCGATCAATCGCTGCTTTGGCTGGACGAGCTTACCAAAACTTTTGCCGATAACCGTCGTGACCACGTGGATTGGCCCCAACGCGCAACGCTTCTGACGGGGCTGCTTCTTTGTGAACTGATGCACAGCGAAACTCTTTTCGAGAAGTGCAGACCTGAAACGTTCGTTGACAAGGTGAACAGGTACATAGACGCCAATATTCATACTCCGCTGAAGCCCGGCGACATTGCGAATCACTTTTCATATTCTCCCAGCAGGCTCAGGGCAATCTATCTCAGGGACATGGGGATAAGCATCGGCAGATACATTCGCAAGCTCAGGCTCACCAGGGCTCAACGGATGCTTGGCACGACGGACATGGACATAACCAGCATAGCGCGTTCATGCGGTTACGATTCGATATACTCTTTCAGCAGGGCCTTTAGATGCCACTGCAATCTTAGTCCGACAAGATATCGCAAGCTCTCGCAGTCTCGAATGTGAAAGCCCACTTCACTCGTCGTGACAATCCGGAGGATGAGTAAGTAAAATTCTCTTGTGCGAACCACTTGGCACCAGTAATATAAGTCATGGTTGAATATGAATTTGGTGTCAGAAATGAATGATCGTGACACTATTTTGCCAAGTCCAGTGCAAGGGATAACTCATGCCTAATGTGACAAAGAAAGACCTGGTAGACAAGATCGCCGAGCAGACCGGATTCAAACGCGTCATGGTCAAGAAGATTGTTCAATGCTTCCTCGACGAAACAATCAATGAGCTTGGCAGGGGGAACCGTCTTGAGTTTCGTGACTTTGGTGTATTCGAAACCAAGTCTCGTTCGGCAAGAGTCGCACAGAACCCCAAGACACTTGAGCGGGTCGAGGTTCCTTCCAAGCGAACGGTCAAGTTCAAGGTTGGCAGACTGATGAAGCAGAGGCTTCAGGAAGGGGTGCAGCAGACCCCGCCCAACCCTGAGAACTAGCGGAAAGCAGCTCGTCCCAAATGCTCATCAATATTCTGGTGTTTATAGTCGGCACCGCGTTGCTTCTTGTTGGGGCCGACACGCTCGTTCGAGGGTCGGCATCGGCTGCACGCAGGCTGAGGGTTTCTGAGCTTGCAATCGGGTTAACCATCGTGGCATTCGGCACCAGTGCCCCCGAACTGGCTGTGAATGTCATGGCGAGCATCGCCGGCCGCGAGCAAATTGCCTTCGGAAACATCATCGGCAGCAACATCTTCGTTATCCTTCTGGCAATGGGAGTAATGGGGCTGATTCGGCCTTTTGCGGTTCAACGAAACACGGTGCTTAAAGAAATACCGCTTTCGTTGCTCGCCGCCGTGGTGCTTCTGGTAATGGCGAACGACGTGCTGCTGGATAAGTCCGCCGGGAATATCTTGTCGAGGGGCGACGGACTGATACTGCTAGGTTTCTTTACGATCTTCCTCTCTTATGTCATCACCATGGCCCGGACCGAAAGCAACGGGGAAGAGATACGCACCTATCCGTTGTGGCTGATGCTCATCTTCATCGTTGGCGGACTGGCGGGGCTGTTTTTCGGCGGGTGGATGCTCGTGGAAAGCTCCTCGGCCATCGCTCGTCACCTCGGAATCAGCGAAAGAACCATCGCCATCACCATAGTGGCAGCAGGAACATCGCTACCCGAACTTGCCGTCTCCGCAGTTGCGGTTCTCAGAAAAAGCGCCGACATGGCAGTGGGCAACATCATCGGCTCGTGCATCTTCAACATTTTCCTGATTCTGGGTCTGAGCGCCACGATACATCCCGCACCATATGAAACGGTTTTCAATCTTGACGTGCTGGTGCTTATCGTAGGCACATGCGCGTTGATGCTCGCGATGTTCACCGGCACAAGAGGCAAGGTGGACAGATGGGAAGCGGGAATACTTACCATCGGGTATGCAGGGTACCTGGTTCACCTGATCTGCACAGCCTGACAGATCGTCCCTGATCCGCACACCCCTCTTGCTACTACTATTCAACCCCGGCCCGCAGTAGCTTTCGCATCAGCTCCACCTGTTTGGGCGTAAGAGATTTTCGCCGCTGAGCGATTTCAAGCGCCTGTGTGCCCAGCACGCGATAGATGCGTCCAAGTTCAACTGCGCCTTGTTCGGATTCAATGGCCAGAAGATGCTTTTCGACTGTCCGCACGTCACCCCGAACAACGGGGCCCGTGAGCGCCTTGACTGTGCCGGCGCTGAAGACATTATCGACGGTTGATCTCACCAGTCCTTCGATGGCCTTTGTGAGCGAGTTCCTGTCAATTCCCGCTAGTTCACCCGTGGCGAGGGCAGCGTCAATCAAGGCAGTGAGATAGTTGCACGCCATGACCGCCGCGGCGTGGTAGAGGGTCTTCGCGTTGGGCTCTATTCGAAGGAATTTTCCGCCGATCTGCGATGAGAATTCTTCAAGTACCTTCGCCGCGGGCTCATCACCTTCAATGAAGAAATAGGTACTGGCAATCTTCTCGCAGGCCGATTCTGCGCTTGGGAAAGTCTGCAAAGGATGCATTGACGCGACATAGCATCGCGCCTGGCGGGCGGAGGTGAGCTCATTGCTGGTCAGGGTCCCGCTGCAATGGGCGACGATGGCGCCTGCTTGAAACGCCCCCGCCCGCGACAACTCATCGCAAAGCATCCTTATGGAATCATCGTTTACGGTAAGAAGAACTACCTCCCCCAGCCGGGCCGCTTGAACAGGCTCGAGCGCCTGCACATTCGCGCCGACATTGGCGGCGGCCTGCTCTGTTCGCGTGCGATTTCTGCCCCCCATTGCGACGATCTTCAACCCCGCCCGGGCTGCGAGCGTCGCCAGGGCGGTACCGACCTTCCCCGGGCCTATGATCGAAATTGATTTGTCCCTGATCATTGGATTATGAGGTTGTTGCGATGGATGATCTCGTCAGCCGGTTTCGAGCCGAGCGTTTTGAAAATCTGCGAAGTTTTGAGCCGCTTGATGCGATCAACGTCGCCAGATGAATAATTGCTCAATCCGCGAGCGATCTGACTTCCCTGCGTGTCGATAATGGTGACCGTGTCGCCCTTCTTGAACTCGCCGAAGACAGCCAGCACACCTGAGGGCAGAAGACTTCTGCCCTGCTTGATAATCGCCCTGGCAGCCCCGTCGTCGACCACTATCCTTCCGGCGGACTTTGCCGCGTGAGCAATCCACCTGTCCCTGCTGGACATGCGTCTCTTGGCAGGTAGAAACAGCGTGCCCACAGTAGCGCCGTTCATGATCTTATTCAGCACGCCGGGCATCCTCGCCGATGCGATGATTGCCGGTTCACCGGCGCTGGCGACCATTCCCGCCGCGGACATCTTGCTGCCCATTCCACCGGTGCCCAACGCGCTTCTGCGATGCGCCGCCAGCGAGAGTGTGTCCGCATCGAGCTGTTCGATGACCTCGACGACCTTGCCATCCTTGATGACGCCCTCGACATTGCTGAGCAGAACCAGCAGGTCCGCCCGCAGCATGTGGGTCAATAGTGCGGCGACCACGTCGTTGTCGCCAATTGTGATTTCCCTTCCGCCAACGGCGTCGTTTTCATTGATGATCGGTGTTACATGCCCCATGGCTTCAAGGGCGTTGATGGTGTTGCGTATGTTGAGATACCTTCGACGATGCTCAAAATCGTCGCGAAGAAGCAGGATCTCGGCTATCTTGCAATGAAGAGGTTCAAATGCGTCATGGAACGCCCTCATCAACCTGCCCTGCCCCACAGCCGCGGTTGCCTGAAGACGCGACATCACCCTGGGACGTTCCGCAAGGTCCAGCTCGGTAATGCCCGCCCCAATCGCGCCGCTTGCAACCAGCGTCACAAAGACGCCACGCTTCTGAGCGGATACTATCTGCTTTGCAAGCTGCGAGATTATCGACTCGTCAAGCCTGCCCTGCTCATCGCAAAGCGCATTGGTTCCTACTTTCACCACTATGCGTTTTGCGTTTGCGACTATGTTCTTTCGTACGTTGGCGGCCATGACGATACCTTATATCAATTTTCCAGCGCTTCGGTAGCGATTGCGCCGGGCGCTGCCGCCGGCTCTCTGCCAAGCAGTCGGCAGATCATCTCGACGTTGCGAACCGTCGCGCCTCTCTGGCCGAGAATATACTCCCTGGCCTGTTGTCCGGCGGCCCGGGCGCTATCAGGATCGCTCAACCACTCGATTATGCCGTTCGCCAGCTCTTCTCCATCGGCAACGCGAAGACATCCGTTGCGTTCAAGATCCCGCGCCTGGGGAAAGTTGAACGTATGGGGGCCGAAGCACACAGCCCGTCCCAAGGCGCCGGCCTCGATCATGTCCGACCCCCCCGCCTTCACCAGCGACCGGCCCACAAATATGCACGTCGCAAGGGAATAGAATTTCCGCAACTCGCCCATCGTGTCACCAAGAATCACCGCGACGCGAGACTCAACCACCGCCCCGGCATCAGGATGTTCGCTGCGCCGAACAAGCTCATACCCACTGGACCTGATAAGCCTGGCAACTTCTTCAAAGCGTTCTGGTTTTCGCGGCACAATCACCAGCCGGGCGTCGCCGTGACGGGCACTGATGGCGTTCCAGGCGTCGAGCACGATCTTCTCTTCGCCTTTGCCGGTTCCCCCGGCTACGAACACCTTCTGGTTGTCAACACCCAAGACCCTGCCGAGTTCTTCAGCTCCGGCGACGCTGTGGGCATCTCCGGCGGTATCGTACTTGAGCATGCCCGTTACGCTAATTCGCCGCGGGTCAACGCCAAGCTTCTCGAACAGTTCGGCGTACTGGTCGTTCTGGGCACCGACCGCGTCGAGTTTGTCGAATATCAGTTTTCGAGCGAGTCGACCCAGCATACGATAACGCGGATATCCCTTTGTCGGGCTAAGCCTGCCGTTGACCACCGCCGTGCGAATACCGCGCTTGCGACACTGGGATAGAAAATTGGGCCAATATTCGCCTTCCATCAGGACAACCAGTTCGGGCTTGATTCTATCCAGTGCCCTTTTGACGAAGAACGTCAGATCCAGCGGCCAGAAAAAGACCTTGTGATCCGGCGAGAACAGGTCCATTGCCTTCGTCATGCCCGTATCAGTGGTAGATGAAACAACAACGCGATAATCGGGCAACTGGGAGTGGATTTCGTTAACAAGGCTACGCGCAGCGTTAATTTCACCCAGGCTCACACCGTGAACCCATATCACTGGCTGAAGATGCACGTTGACGGGCGCGAACCCCATTCGCTGAGCCCACCCGGTTCGATAGCGTTTATGTAACACGATTCGAAACAGGACCAGCCAACTGATAGCAAGTCCAAAAGCGGCGTAAACAGTATTTAGCAGTAATCCAACCATCAGATAAGTATGGCAGGCGCTGGCGGTGGTGTCAATTGCATGGCGTGGGGTTTCGAGGCCTACTTGAAGCCCTCGACGCCTTTGACGGTGTATTTTTCAATCGCCTTTTGAAGATCTATGCCGTTGATGTTCGCAAGCGTGCATAACCAGGCGAAGACATCTGCGAATTCCTCTTCCTTGTTGTACTCGTCATCACCCGCCAGTGCGGAGGCAAGCTCGCCGACTTCTTCCATAAACCACAGAAACGTCGCCGGAGTGCCACGCTCGGTATCCCGCTTGCCGTATTGCTTAAGGATGAAATTCTGAAATTCTTTGATCGTCATCATGCCACCTTTTGCATCCGGCGATTTCTTCGGTAAGCGCCTTCACCAGCAGATTCTTGACCTGCATGATGTCCTCGTTCGATCTGAATCCTGCCGCCTTTGCGTGCCCTCCTCCACCAAAACGCCTCGCGACCTGGGCGACGTCCACATCGTCCCTGCTGCGAAGGCTGACGCGAATCTCGCCATCCTGCTGAACGAGAAGCACCGCCACCTCGACACTACGGATTCGAAGCGCCTCGTTCACAAGATTCTCGGTTTCGTCAGGGCGGGCCTCAAGCTCCTCAAAGTCCCGCCGAAGAAGCGTCATAACGCCGAGGCGACTGTCGCAGAACAATTCCAGACCCGACATCGCCCTTCCTCCAAGGCGAATCCTGTTGGGCCTGTCGTTCTGATAGAGTTTGCGATATATCTGGTCAGGTCTGACCCCAAGCGAAACCAGCTTTGCCATTGTCTGAAGCACGCGTGCGTCCGTGTTTGAAAACCTTAACCAGCCGGTGTCGCTCAGAATTGCCGTCGCCAGGGCCTGTGCAACCTTCGCATCCACCGGCCAGCCCAGCGTTTGTATGATCTCGGCGACCATCACGCCCGCCGCCCCCGCTGAAGAATCAACCCACAAGGCCGAGGCAATATCGCCAGGCGTCGAATGGTGGTCTATCGCCACCGTTATGCCCTTAACATCAGACGGCGAAAAGTCTAACCCATTAAGCTGACCCGAAACGGATGTATCAAGCACGACAATGAGTTGGGCCCACTGCGAAAGTTTGGCAAAGTCCTGAGGCCCTGCCGGTTCCTCAGGCGGCAAAAATGCGTAGATGTCCGGAACGCTGTCAGGCACCAGGAAGCGAGCCTCCTTGCCCGCAGCCCGCGCAGCCATGGTAAAGGCGCTTCCGCTACCGATTCCATCACCGTCGGGGCGGGCGTGAGTGACAAACAATATCTTCTGCGATTCGCCCAGGCGGCGAACGATCTGGTCATAGTCGTTCATATATTTCTCGCACCTTTTGTACGTCGTTTGCGATCTGTCGTTTCAGTTCATCTGTGTTCGCGAATTTCACCTGCCCCCTCAGACGCTCAAGCATATGCAGCGTCATCTGTCGCCTGTAGAAGTCGCCCGAAGCGTCAATAAGAAACGCCTCGATGGCCCTTGGAGCAAGGCCGAAAGTCGGTTTGGTTCCAATGCTCACCGCGGCGGCAAACGACTCATCGCCTACCTGGGCCTTGGCGGCATACACGCCATCGGCAGGGATAATCTGCTCGCATTGGGAAAGATTGGCGGTCGGAAATTTCAGTTTTCTACCCCGTCCCTCACCGCTGATAACACTGCCGAACAGGACGTAAGGTTTGCCCAGACATCGGCGAGCAAGGGCAACCTGGCCCGTTGCGACAAGCGAACGAACAAGCGTGCTGGAAACACGCATTTTCCCTTCTCCGGGAAGCTCGATCATCAACGGTTCCACTTCATGCACGCCAAATCCAATCACCTCACCTGCCGATCTGAGTGTTTGAACATTCCCCGCCCGGCCATGACCAAAGCGAAAGTTCGTCCCCTCCACAACATGGGTGGGCGCAAAGACACGCATCAGCACCTTGTCGATAAATTCCTGCGGATCGAGAGACAGCAACTGACGCGTGGATCTGGCAATCACGACGACATCCGCCCCTGCCTGGTGCAGCATCTCACAACGGCGATCGAGCGGGGTGAGCCTTTGAGGAACATCGGCTGGGCGCAGCACCAGATCCGGAGGAGGTTCAAAGGTCATCACTGCGACTGGTCTTGCATGGGTATCGGCAAGGGTGCGAGCCGTCTCAATGATGCGCTGATGACCAAGGTGTACGCCGTCGAAGTTGCCTATGCTCAGCACGCACCCGCGGGCAGCGGGTGGAACCTTGTCTAATCCTACAATACATGTTTTTGCAAAGCTCATGAATACCTGGGCAATTCTTGAAGTAACCCATCGCTGATGGTAGATTGGGGGCATAGTCGTGTCAAGCCGACCGTCGATCAGCCGGCACTTCCAAGCAGGAGAACGACAATGGCGAAAGATAGCTTCTTCAAACGGTTGGCATGTCATTTCAAGCCCACGCACAATGAACCACAACAGGACGAGCCCCAGGGCGACAATCAGCCCTCGCCAAACATCGTGGTGGAGATTCCGGAGTCAACCCGCACCGCCATCGAGAAACTGCAAAATGTGCCCCTCGCCATCGAGGATCTGCGAGAAGCGATTTCGCGGCAGACGTCGGCGTGTGAGAAACTTCGGTCGCTGAATGAGCCCGACGCCCGGGTGAGCGAGCTTTTGGTGGAAATACGCGACCAGGGCGACAGACAGTCCCAGACCCTTGAGCGGATTTTTGATGAACTCACCAGACGTCCCGACATCGACACCCGCATAGCCTCGTCCATCAACTCGTTGTCCGAGAGCATGACCAACGTCAGCAGGGGCAACCAGGCCCACGTGGAATTGATCGAGCAGTTGAGAGACCGCCTCGCCAGCTCGCGTGACGACACGCTTGAACAGTTGACCAGTCACGCGCGTCGTCTGGAGAAACTGCTCATCGCGATTATCGCCATGCTGGCGTTAGTGATTGTTGCCGCGATAATCTCAATCGCCTGATTCGGCGTTCCCGGGCCCGGCATAGACGAACACCCTCCTGCGGGAGCGTCAGCTTGCGGAATCTTTCTGGGCTTCCTCGATCTTCTCGCGAAGCTTTTCAATTCGATCTCGCACATCCTTGAACGAATAGTCGATCTGCGCGACTCGCGAAAATTCTTCGCGTGCCCGTTCGTAGTCAGCGAGTTTGTCGGCGGATGTGGATCGCCCATCCCCCGTTTTTTCAAGCACATCGCCGTAGTTGTAGCGTATTTCCTTGGCGCGATCCTCGCCCATTTCTGAATTGAGCGCCTTTTGATAGGTATCGGCAGCCTCGGTATACCAACCCTTCGTTGCGAACGCCTGACCGAGGTAGTTCAACGCGCGAAGATGCCTTCTTGGGTCGCGTTGGGCCTGCTGGAACGAACCGATGGCGTCATCAAGTTTGCCCGCCAGAAGCTGTCGCCTGCCAAGCTCGAACTTTATCCCAAGATCCGTGGGGTAATTGACCGACCGCTCAGTGAATTCTTCCAGTTCGAAAGCCAGCAGATTCTTCGCTTGCTGGGCGGCGCCGGCCTTGTCACCCGATTCGATCAGCTTGCGATAACGCCGGTTCATCTGGCGAATGCGAATATCGCCAATCTTGCTCTTGAACCGGTATATGCCCAAATCCTGGTGAGCCTTGGTAAGAACGTCGATGGCCTCGTTTTCATAGGCTTCGTCCTCGGTCTTGGTCAGGTAATCGACGAAACTGTTGACCTTGCCCTCGACGGTCGGGTCGGCGAGATATTCCTGCCGGGCCTTCTCGATCTGCGACTTGACGAAATCCTTCGTCTGAACGATACGGTCACCTTCGGCGAGTTCCTTCTGCTTGTCGATGTCCTTGACGCCCTTTGTGAAGTCTTCGTCGGTGCCGTATTTGCCCTTCTTAATGGTCGCCTTGGTGACAAGATCCTTGAGGATATCCACCACCTGCTGGTCGTCCGGGGCCGCCTGGCGAGCCAGTTCACACGCCTTGGCCGCCTGTTCATATTGCTCGACCTCATGGTATGCCTGGGTTATCTGAAGCAGAACCTTCTTCTCCCGCCTCTTGGCGAGTTGCTGGGCCTCTAGAATGATGTCGCAAATCCACATCACGACCTCAGGCAACTCGGCAGCCTTGGCCGCCTTCAGTACCGAAAGCATCTGCCCCAACGAACCGGGCTCCTTCGCGAGTAGATATTCCGCGTTGATCAGGGTCTCGACGGGGTCCTTTGTCGATCGCCTCTTGATCTGCTCGATCAGTCCTGCTGCCTTACCTCCCATCGCGGCGCGTTTGAGCGACACTTCGCGCAAAGGCTTGTGCCCGCGATCGAGATTGCCAGGCTCCCGCTGAATTCCTTCGAGGTACATTTCTATCGCAAAGTCCCAGTTGCCGGTCTCGGCAACCTGCTCGGCCCTTGCGAAGAATTTCGACCCGCTACCTGTTGTGGACTGATCCGCCATTACTGCGCCTTCCTCTTAGCTTTGCAAACACCCAAACAATGTAACCCATGCCAAGCCGTCAAGCAAGTGAAGATGAAACCGCAAATCTCACCCCCCCTCGCGGGCTTGTTCCACCCCGCCCGCGAGATGCATTTGGCTTATATCATACATCTTCATGGGAATTTATCATCAGAAGATTTTTAGTGGCATGTGGTGAGAATCCGGTTATATTCCTACATCTCAGTACTTGAGGTTTTTATTGATCAGGAGATGACATGTCTGGGCCGATGACTATTTTCCATGTAGATATGAATTTTGTGTCCTTGCGTGAGGATTATCTCAGATCGCTCCTCGCCGAAGTCGCAAACAAGGGATTTGACGCCATACTCTGGGAAATTGAAGACAAGGTACAGCTCGACACATGTTCACATGCGATATGGCCCGAGGCTTTCACCAAAAAACAGTTCAGGTCAATACTTGATTACTCTCGCGAGCTTGGGCTCGAACCAATACCGCTGCTTCAGACCGTCGGACACGGCGAATACGTGATGAAGCACAAAGAGTATGCCCACCTTAGAGAACAGGCTGATCGAAGCGACTGCTATTGCACCAGCAACCCGCAAGCGAGGGAGTTTCTTCGCTCCATTACCGCCGAATATGTCGACCTGTTCGGGGATATCAGGTACTTCCACTTTGGCGGAGATGAGGCGTATGTCTTCGCGACCTGCCCGCGATGCGCCGAGGCTGTGCGCAAGACGGGGCACAATCGACTTTACGCCGATCACATAAACCATGTCAGCGCACCGGCTGTGCAGGCAGGCATCAGGCCGGGCATCTGGTGCGACATGATCATGCATCACCCCGACCAGGTCGAGGCCATCGACAAGAAATTTGTCATTTGGGACTGGAACTACAACGACACGCTGGACAAACCTGACAAACTCAGGCTGTGGGGAAAAGGCTGGATGTCCCGCGAGCAGATGGACGAAGATCTTCTGAGGAAGCTGCCAGACTTGCTCGACGAGAACGGTGACCTGCGTCCGTTCTATATCATCAACATGCTCAAGCGATTGGGGTATGACGCGATGCTCTGCAGCAGCGTACGCGCGTCAAGAGATCCGGTGTTCTCGGTAAACATCAAACACCACTGTAACAACGTCGCGGGCGCTGCCATCAAGGCAACAAAAGAAAACATTCTTGGTCATTGCGTCACGAGCTGGGCGGTAAGAATCGTCAAACCTGATCTTCACGACCTGTCATTGGCTATTGAACCCATCGCCAGGGCCAATCCGGACAAGACACTGCCCGAGATGATGAAACTGGCTGGTGAAGAACTGTTCGGAACGGATCCCAGCGACTTCATCGAAGCAGCCGACATGATCTCGCAGACGTTCGTCTTTGTATACAGCGGCTCCGGCCACGGCTCGGGCGTTCAGTGGAACCATCTGAAGGATTCGACTCTCCCGCCCAAGGGCTACGTCATGAAGTCGATGGAAGAATGGTCAAATGACCCCAGCGACGACCAAGGCGGCTATGCAAATCGAAAGCAGAAGGTGCTCGACTCGGCCGAGCCGATTTCAAAGGGCCTGGAACTGATGAAGAGCTTCGCTCCGCGCGTCACCACGCCCAGAGGCAAAAGCGTCGTGAACGACTGGATCATCTCGGGCATGCTGCAACTTGGCATGAACCGAGTAGCCCAGGAGGTTTTCAACGTTTTCGAGAACAAGCCCACCCGCGACACCGGCGAAATGCTCAACGAGGTGAAGGAGCTCAAGCAGAAATTCATCGACTGGGCAGGCACCTGGATGACGCCTCAATCGGCCCAGCTCAACGCGGATATCATCTTCAATCACATCGCGGAAGTGTTTGGAGGCTGACGCAGGTCAGCCAATGAATTGGCGATGGTCAGGAACTTCTCGGGCGTGACGCTCTGTGCACGCTGGGATGGTTCTACGCCCGCGGAGTTCATGATGCTCGCGATTACCGAGGGATCAACACCATCCAGCCTGCGGCGCAGGATCGGGCCTATCTGTTTTCGCCGCTGATTGAAGGCGAGAAAAAGCACTTTTGACAGGACGGTGGCGTCTTTGATTCCGGTGGCGCGTGATTCGTCGAAATCTATCCGCAGGATTCGGCTGGCGACTTTGGGACGAGGCCAGAACGCCGTTGCCGGCAACACTGGCCCAGGCGTTACCGATCCCATCAGCGAGGTGATCACACTTACAGGCCCGTAATCTTCGCCGCCGACCTGGGCCAACATTCTCTGAGCCACCTCAAGCTGAACCGTAAAGGTGAGTCTGTTGAAAATGGTAAGCCGGTCTTGCCCATGCATTGCCTGCCAGGTATCAAGAAGGCATTGCGACACCAGCGGGGTGGCGATGTTATATGGCAGGTTTGCAACCAGTTGCGCCCTGGGGCCTAACTCATGCAGTACCGCCGGGTTGATGTCGCGCTTACCGGCAAGGGCGTCGGCGTGAATCAGCGTCAGTTCCGGCCGATGTCCAATCCGCTGCAAAAGAAGCTCGTGCAGGCCCCGGTCAATCTCGACCGCCACCACCTTCGCGCCAAGATCCAGAAGGCTCTCCGTCAAGGAACCCGTCCCCGGTCCAACCTCCAGCACGGGCACGGAGGGATCGACATCGGCCAGCTCAAGCAGCTTGTTCATGAGGTTCAGGTCGATCAGAAAATTTTGGCCGAACATCCTCCGGGGCGATAGTCCCGACTGTTGTAACAATTCGCGAATCTGGGCCATGGTCTGCATGCCTCTGAAGCATACGCACACCCGAGGGATTTACAAGACTGCCGCAAATTTCGCAACCTGCCAGGCGCGTGTCGGCGGGCAAAAAACGAGAATCTTTTGACTTGCATGATATGCCGTTCGCCTATATCTATATCACAGCAACTGAAGGAAGACTTATGGTCAACACCTCTTTATCGCGTATTCGTTGCGGCGTTTTGGTGGGGCTGTTTTTTGTGTTGGGCATCCCTGGTGTGTTGAGGGCACAGGATGGGCTCAAGGTGTACGAAGAACAGCTTCGCGTGCGGATGGATCAGCAGGCACTTGACCTGCGCCAACGCGAGTTCGACACGGGCGGATGGGGCACGTTCGGATTCTTCAACTTCGATGACGCCGATAACGTCAACAAGACACTTAGGCAGTACCAGCTTCGACTCTGGGCGGGCGCTAACCTCTCGGGCGTCCACCGGGCGTACGTTCGATATCTCATCGGCTGGGATGACTGGAACAGCGGCCAGCATTCCAAGGGAGATTCCAACGAGTGTACCCTTGAGCGAGCCTGGTACCAGATGAGCGTCAGCGGGCTTATGCGTCAGCTTTCGGGTGAGGCCCCGCCGTTCAGTCTGAATGTCAAGGTCGGACGGGACTTTGCGACTATAGGCTCGGGACTGGTGCTCTCCATGCCACTGGATATGGTGCAGATCGAGTACCTCGGCTCGCAGTGGGAGGCAATGGGTCTGCTGGGCAAGACCGTAAGCTTCACAAAGAACATCGACCCATCCGAGCGGGTCTACAGCCAGCAGGACAGGTGCATCTTCGGTGGTGAAGTCGCCTATCGCGGGTTCAGCCACGACAGACCCTTCGCGTACATTCTCTTCAACAACGATCATTCTTCGCCCAAGGGCACAGACGTCTTCCAGAGCTACGGTTACGACTCGCGATACGTGGGTATCGGCAGCACCGGCAGCCTGGGCATTCCCAACTTCCGATATGTAACCGAACTGGCGTATGAATGGGGACGCACGTATGGTAGCGGCGTGAAGGACGGATCGCGGGACGACATCTGTGCGATGGCGTACAACCTGATGGTCGAATACTTCTTCCGCGTGGCGACCCGCCCGAGAATCATGGCCGAGTATATCTGGGGCAGCGGCGACTCCGACAGGGAGTCCAGTTCACTGTCGACCCTCGGTGGAAACCGCCCTGGAACCACGGATAACGCGTTCAACGCCTTTGGCTTCCGCGATACAGGTATTGCGTTCGCGCCGGAGGTGTCAAATCTGCATATTTATGTGCTGGGCGCGAGCTTCTTCCCGCTTGAGAGCGTGCGCATGTTCAATGAACTCGAAGTCGGCACGAAGGCGTTCATCTATAATAAGTCCACCAGCGGGCCTATCAGCGACACCAGCGCCGACGCAACAAGCAGATGGGTCGGCTGGGAGTGGGACATCTACGCCGACTGGCGAATTACGTCCGATCTGGCGTGGACGATAAGATACGGATTCTTCCAACCCGGCAGCGCGTTCAGTGATCGCCAATGCCGACAGTTCCTTTACACAGCCTTGACATTGAGCTTCTAAAATGAATGCAATGACAAACCGCATACTGTTATGTGCCGCCGTCGTGATAGCGATGTTCATCGTCGGCTGCGAAGCTCCGGATACCACAATCGCCAACCCGCAGCTTACCCTCCCCCCCCAAGAGGCGAGCCCGGAATATCTCGACCGGGTTTCTTCTCTGAACGAGGTGAATGAAAACGACGCCATGCGCGGGCTGCTGATGCTGATCGAAGGGACGGACGAAAGCCAAACCTTCGAACAGAGGGTCTTCAAGCTCCAAGCGATGAACGTTGTTCCGTCCTCGTGGAGCTTCGACGCCAAAAGGTCTTTGACCAGGGGCAAGCTGGCGTACATGATCTCCCAAGCACTCGATATTCGCGGCGGCGTGGTGATGATGCTTGCCGGGCCTTCCCAACGCTACAGCCTCAAAGAGCTGCAGTTCATGGGAATAATGGCCCCGGGAGCCACCCTGACAACTGTCAGCGGAGGAGAATTCGTAGCCGTCCTCGCCAGGGCCGACGCATACCGCCAGACAGGAACCGTGCCCGAGGTGCTTCGGGCTGGAGGACTATAAGATGAACGCAACCCGGATTATCGCCGTGATTATCGCATGCTCAGTTGCCGGCTTGCCTGTCGCCCTGGCGCAGCCCGATGCCCAGGCCAATGAGCCACAACAGATAACTGTCGTCTCGGTCACCGGTGCTGCCCAGAAAGGCATTGCCGACGACGAGGGAAACATCAAGTGGTCGCCCCTCAAGGCAGGTGAATCGCTCAATGAGTTGACACTCATACGCACAGGCCTGGGTGCGAGCGTCGTTTTGCAAATGGCCGATCGAGGCGAGATAAGAATCGGCAGCGCCACAAAGGTTGGAATATCCCAGTTCAGGCGGGCGGGCGAGCTTATGCAGGCCCAACTGGGCATGAAATACGGCACAATTCGCGCAC